>CALVZW010000008.1 GCA_944372675.1 uncultured Clostridia bacterium | reverse complement strand
ATTTTAGGGTTGTTGTTGGCTAAATTGTCGTAATACATTTCTTTCGGAAAAAGTGAAGAAAATTCATCTATGCAAAATACCGCTTTTTGAATGGCTTTCTTTTGTAACTTAATATAAGGGTCAAGTTCTTGAGAGTTTAATTTTTTATCTTGTGTTTTTAGGATGAAGTCAAGATTACTATAAATAGGCAATTTATTATCTTGAATAAGTTTAAAATATTCTTTTGTGTACTCTGGTCGCATAACTTGATTGTATCGTAAATTGTTGTTAAAGTTTGTTTGTTCTTTTGTCCATAGGTAATGGGCTACTAAGTTCATAAGTATTGATTTCCCTTTTCCCCAGCCACCTCGAAAAATAATGAAACGAGATTGTGTTATATTTTCTAATAACCAATTGTTAGAACTTACTTTGGCGTATTGCCATTTTAATTGCTCTTGTTTTTTCTTTTCGCGTTGCTTTCGCCTGTTTTCGTAGCCTGCTTTCCAGTAAAAAGCAAATATTTTAATAACTGCTTGCAAAACAAAAAATAGGGTAAGTGCTATAAGTATGTATATTATTATTTTGTCCATATTCACCCGCACGCACGAATTTTATATATACTTTAGTATATATAAATATTTTTTTAAGAATTAATTTTTTATTTAATTCCAATGTCAACTAATTTAAATACACCATCAACATATTGATAATCAATATATTTAAATACATTTTCCGTTTGGAAATTTGTATCAATATTTATAATTCTTAATATTTTTTCTTTAACATTAAAAATGTATCTTGTCGAGTACGCAGAGTCGTTCATTACATAAAAATTATCATTAATATAACTGTAATCAGTTAAAATATTGCTTTCAATATTATAAATATGTATTTTTTGTGAAGTATATTTGCTTGTTGTAGAACCAGCAAAATCACTTATGATAATTATGTTATTATCGTCTAGTTGTGCAATAAGTTTAATTTTTTGATATCTCATATTGCTACTTTTAATGATTATTTCATTAAACTTATTTTCAGTCTCATTATAAACATAAAGTTTTTCAAAATCAATATAATTTACATGTGTTGTAGTAAGGAAAGTAGTTCCATTAAAGTGATAAAATTTAGGTGCACCAGAATTAGATAAAATTCCAGTTGGAAATCCTGATGAAAAATCACTCATTATTCCAGTTTCTATATCAAATAATTTAAAATCATCTATTAAATATTTTGTATTAGTTACTTTTTCTATATTAAAACTTGGAGCATAAATACTTTCTAAAGTATAAATTAGTGTAGTTGATTTATCTATTATATTGTATTTATAAATTTCGCCTTCAGCAGTTCTATAAATTAAATTTTCATCATCTATAACTTCATAACTTGTTGAATCAAATTTATCATATTCAGTAAAGGTATTGGAATTTTCATTATATTTGTAAATGGTTTTAGTATTTGAGCCATATAATGTATGTATGAAAAAGTAGTCTTGTCCTATATGATAAGTTAATTCTAATTCACTTAAATCGCTATTTAAGTCAATTTCTAACGAATCTAATTCTTGAACTGAAAAATTTTGAATATCAATGACCATTGGATATTTATAGGTTTTTATAGAACCAAATAATAATATTTTGTTATTGTCTAAATTTGTATAATTCTTAATGAAAGTTCTATTAGTTTGAGAATTACATATAGTATTAATTTCAAAGGTTGACAAATCCAATTTGCAAATTTTATGAGAATATGTGTTACCGTTTGTAACATATATTACATAATCGTCTGTTGAATATACAATATCAAAATAAGTATTATAAAAGTTTTCATTTAATAATATGATTTTATTTTGTTTAGTATTATATAAATAAATAAAACCTGGACTTGTTGTATTTACTATAACAAAATTTTCATCATTAATTTCATGTAAAGACACATAAGAATTATGCTTTATTTTATCTAAAACAGTTTCATCATTTACTGATATCAAAATTTTTGATTGTAAAGCAGATATTTGGATGTTTAACAATTCAATTTGTTGTTCTTTGTCATTAATAGTATTTTGAAGTTCTTCTACTTGTGTTTGGTAATTTAATATATTGTTTTGCAATGATTCAATTTCAATGGATTTGTTTTCAATTTCGTTTTGCAATTGAGTAACATTTGCAGTAAGTCCGTTTATTTCTTCATTTAGTGTTGCAATTTGAAGAGCATTTTCTTTTTCATTTTGTTGTAGTTCTTCAATTTGGCTTAACTTCTCACTTATTTGCTGGTTTAATGCTTCTATTTGTGCATCCTTATCTGTTGCATCATCTTGTAAATTTTGTATGTTTTCATTAAGCTGTTGTATGTCATTTTGCAATGACAATATTTGTTCAGCATTAGCTTCAGCATTTTCTTGTAATTCTGCTATCTGATTTAATTTGTCGGCTATGTCTTGATTAAGCTGGTCTAGTTGAGTTTGTTTGTTTTCTATATCAAGTTCTAATAATTTAATTTGTTCAGATTTGTCATTAATAGTTTGATTAAGGTTAACGATTTGCGACTGTAATGTTTGTAATTCTGTATTCAGTTGTTCTTTCTCTGTTAGGGCAGATGACAAAGCAAGTTTGTTGTTTTCTAATTCAGCATTGAGCTGTGTATTTTTGTCCACAACTTGTTGATACTCGCTGTTGCTAGTTATGTCATAATTATTTGCTTTGTAGGTGCTTCCACCGACAAATCCTGCACCAACTCCAACTGCAGTAGTTGCTGTGCCTATCAGTATTGATTTTAATAAATTGTTCATTCTTTTGCTCCTTTTTTTATAATTTTTTTAAAAATTTGTTGACAAATAATTTAAAATAATGTATACTTTATTTAAGAATGTTAGGAAGATTCAAAACTTTGATTTTGATTTCCTTAATTGTTGGGCGTCCAACAAGCATTCTTTTTTTTTATGCTTTTTTATCTTTTTTAGATAGTTTATAATCTTTATAGGCACTGTCTTTTTTAAATAATTCTACCTTTTGTCTTGATTGTTTCTTGTCTATGTAAGCAGGTGAATTGTCTTTTGGATTAGGATTTTGATTTAATCTATGATTTTTTTTATTTTTCTTATGTGTAATATTTCTAAAAAGAAAGTCGCCTAAATTTTTTCTAGAAGGTTTTGTTTGTCTTTTTGAATAACCTTCAATATGTGCAGGATGTCCTGTTACTAGATTTTTTTGAAATTCATCTCTAGGATAAATTTTTTCAGTACTTTTATTTTTTATTGTTTTAGTACTAATAGTCTTATTTGAAGATTTTACATTATTTGATTTAGTTTTAATGGTTTTTTTGTTTGACACTGTTTTAGTGTCTTTTTTCTTGTTCTTGTTTAATAACCCCATTGTGCCTCCAGTTAATCTAACTCAATTAAAGTGATTCCGCTTTCAGCGAGTTGTTGTTCGTCGTCGTTTTGTGTTTCATCGTTAACTTGTTCTTGTGTTTCTGGGTTAATTAGTTTGTCGAAATGGTCGACAATGTTTGTCCAGTTCACCCACACAAGTAGGGCAGTAGCACAAGTTAATATGAAAAGCATTATTGCTGATACTATTCCTCTCATTCTTTCACCTCCTTATTAGCGATATATTTAATTTGGCAAGTTATTAAGTGTATAATAATCGCCGATTTTTATTTGTTCTTTTGTTATTGTATCGTAAAGAAACATATTTGAATATGATACAACATTATAGGTATTAAATGATGATAAATCCAAACTTGTTAGAGATGTGCAAGCAGTAAACATATACCCCATATTAGTTACATTTGATGTATTAAAATTAGATAAATCTAAGCTAATTAAAGATTGACAGCCATAAAACATAGTTGACATATTAGTTACATTAGAAGTATCAAATGTGGAAAAATCAATAGCAGTTAAGCTCGAACACATTAAAAACATTCTACTCATATTCGAAACATTTGAAGTGTTAAAATTATCAAAATTAATGCTTTTAAGTGCCTCACACCCTGCAAAAAGTCTTTCACTGTTTTCGGGTGCGTAAATACTATCTAAACATACATACTCGATTGCAAATTCGTTATAATATACACTTATACCGCTAGTTAATAGTCCTAACTCTGAATACCCACTAGTGTTTTCATAAACAAAACCAATATGAGTGATTTTATCGATATCAAAATATGTTATACCTGTATTTTCTTTGTATAAATATTTTGTTTGTTCAAGAAAGTCGGTATCTAAAACAGGGCATTCACCAAACACAGCATAAAATGTAGTATTTTCTATAATTGGAATTGTTGTTATATCAACAACATTTATTCTGTCAATACTCCAACCTTTGAAAGCATATCCATCTTTTATTGGATTTGACGGTAGTACTGCAGTTTTATTCTCAGTTATAATTTGCGAGTTATATGTTTCATCTTCTACAACAAATTTAACATCATAACTATAAGTTAAATTTGCAATAATTGTTGTATTTTCTTGAATTTGAAAAGTTCCTAAATCTATTTTTTCGCCATCTATTTCCCAGTAGTTAAAGGTTCTATACTCATTATTTTGTGGTGGTGTAACTGTTACTGTTGCTCCTAAATCACATAAAACAACATCATACACTGAGTTGTCGTACATAAATGTAACTATTAATTTATTTATGTTCCCGTATGCTTCCAGTAACTCTTTATAATAGTTAATTTCATTTTGTAATTCTTTAATTTGTGTTTGTGTTTCTTCTAATTGTTGAGTTAATAATTTTAACTTTTCACTATAATCATTATTGCTATTTTCAAGTTTTGCTAATTGGTTTGTTAGGTTTTCAACCTGTGTTGTGTAAATAGATATTTTTTCGCGATATTCCTTAATTAAACTTTCGTAATATTCTTTATCAACGATTGCAGTTGTGTATCCGTCTTCATAAGCACTGTTTACATCTTCTGATGTGTAGATTTTAGAACCATTAAATGTGCTTTTAATGACATCCCAATTAATAATCGACCAAATGACCATAAATGCAATAAGTCCTGCAAATAGAACACTGCCAACGATAGCCAAAATTTTACTTGTTGTTGATTGCATTTTACCTCCTTTCTACGAGCAAGCGTATTCCATTGTCATTAAAATACTGCTCTATGTATTCTGATTGTTCTGTACCTTCGACACTAATTTGTAGTTGTGTTTCATTACTTAAAAATAGTATAGATATGTTTATTATTGCTTCGCATTGCAAGTCACCATTTACATTGTAAAATGACATTGTAGCCACTGCGTATATGTAACCAGCTCCAATAGTTATGTCAATGAGTTGATATTCATTGAGTGATACATTGTAACGATATTCATTGCCGTCAAAGGTGGTAGAAGGCAAGGTAGTTGAATAACTATAAATTGAAAGATTATCATTTGGGTCATCGTAAAGTGTTAAGTTAGTAGCTGAGTAATTGAGTACTTGTTCTGTGTTTGTTGGTATGTCAATTGAACCATTAACATAACTTTCAGCCTTAAGTTCTTTGACAAGCCCAATGGTTGATAGTATGCCAACAGCTATGATAATAGCACCAATCACATACATTAGGAATATTCTTGACTCTTTGTTTTTCAACATTATAACAACACATATAACTATAGCAATAAGTATAATACTTGTAACTATTGCATCTGCAATGTTTCCAAGAAATGAGAAACAAAGTAATTGATTAATCATATTACTACCTCCTCATACTCGTTATTAATAGCATTTTGTGCAATGTCTAGTGTTACGCTTGAACTATGTATAATTTGCTTAATATTGCTATTATGTAGACAACGGTCAAGTAATCTAATTGTTATAGGCTGTTCACTTGCAATTGTTAATGTGTCAATTTCTAGACCGTTAAATGCATCATAGTCAATGCCAAGTATGTTGTATTTATTGCTTGTGAGATAAGGCGAATCAATGTCAATTATGATATTAATATCGCATAATTCCGTAGTAAGTAAGGTATTGCGAGTATCGAAAGATAAGCCCACAAAATAACCTTGATATGCGTCACTAAAACGGTATGTAAGCATATTATCTGTGAGATTGTACACAAATCGTGATTGCCAATAATCAGTGTCAGACTGTCCATATTTAGGGTCGCAAGCTATACTTCCATATATTGATTGGTTTGCGTTCTTTGCTCCGTTCTCGTCATAATGGACTTTGACTACTGCATAATTTTTGATAATATCTGTTACATTGTCTTCTTTAAATTTACCACTTTCTGTATCATATTCTTGTATTGTAAAATAGTCTGTTAGGTCAATAGTTAAATAATAATCCCCATACCCAATATTACTACTTTTGATTGCGTGCATAACGCAGTCGAAAACATCGCCATACTCATAAACAACTGTTATAGTTTTAGGTATGGAAAATTTACTAGGCTTATAAGTGTATGAATATTGTCCTGTCAACTGTATTCCAAAAGGGCGGTTGTCAATTTTAATAATCATAACTTCATTGCGATTAAGTTTTGTTCCAATGCTACCATATTGTCCACGATAACCACTCCAAGTTATGTTATTTGTTGTGTCGTAGTAGTAGAATTCTTCTCGCACACCTTCGTTTGCTTCTTCTTCATTTCCAACATTTATAACACTGGATTCATATTCGCCTAAGTATTGCATTCCAGTTGAGCGATAATCATTACTTTGTAGGTTATATGTAGTGAAATAATTATATCTTAACTCTTGTAATGTAATCCCATTTTCTTTAGAGTTAGAATAAAAATTGGCTTCCATAAACCAGCGTTCTTCGTACTTATCTTTTTGGTCTTCTGATAAATCATTAGAGTTAACAATATCTAACGCTATTTGGTCATTTATGTTGTTTATACCTACGGTATAATCATTTACAAAAAAGTGGATGTACATATAAAAAATAGACAAAATAACTGACAGCACAACCAGTGTGATGAAAATACCTTTGCCTAGATTTTTAAGTTCCATATAACCTCCTTGTAAGATTTAAATTGATGATAGTGGAGAAATTTCATAAGAATAAGTATTTAAAAATTTGTTTAATTAAAGACCAAGTTTGGCTTTTGCAAGAACTTTAGATTCTGCTTGTGTTTGCTTATTTTCGTAATAAGTCCACATTGTTTGTAGTTTTTGATATAAGCTCTGCATCTTCTACCTCCATTATTTTGGCGAACCAATCTTTAAGTACAAAATTCCACTTATTTAAGTAGTCATTATAGATTGATTCAAGTTCCTCGACTTTTCTACAAATAGGAATTTTTTTGTCATAAAAACCGTTTTTGTTTTTGTAAGCAACAAACCCAATCTCAACTTCGTTCATTATTAATTTCCAATACGGTTTCAATAATTGTATCAGTTGAAACATTTAAAATTTGCGAAAGGTAATACACGCTTTTAATATCTGGTAATCTAGTACCTAAGCACCATTCAGATATTTGTTGTTGTGCTTTAAAATGATGAAATTCATTATTAAAGATTGAAGATATTGCTTTTTGTGTAAATCCTTTTTGCTTAATTAACTGTTTTAAAGACATTTTACACTCCTACATTGTATTTTACATAGTAATTATAGCGAAAAAAAACGCTATTGTCAACAAAAAACATATAAATAACATAATTATTTTACATAATTTTTATTGTATTTTTACTAAAATAATGCTAAAATATATTAAAAATGGCGGAGAATAAGAAAAATGAACAAGATTAAAGAAATTAGAAGAGCGAGAAATTTAACTCAACAACAGGTAGCAGATTATTTAGGTATTGCTCAACAATCTTATCGTAGGTATGAAACTGTAGATACTAAAACTATATCTCCAGATACTTTGTTGAAATTAGCTAAATATTTCGGAATAACGGTAAATTACTTGTTGGGTATAGATAAAAATGAAGCAGAAAAAGGTTTTAAAATACCAGTTTTAGGAACTATACCAGCAGGCATTCCTATTGAAGCAATACAAGAAGTAATTGATTATGAAGAAATACCAGTTGAAATGGCATCTAAAGGTGAATTTTTTGGACTAAAGGTAAAGGGTGATAGTATGTCACCTCGTATAATGAATGGTGATGTTGTAATAGTTCGTAAACAAGATGATGCTGATAATGGCGATGTGTGTGTAGTGATGGTTAATGGTTTTGATGCTACACTGAAACAAATAAAAAAAGATACTAATGGTATAACATTAATACCTTTTAATAACACATATAAACCAATGGTTTATGATTATAAATCGATACAAGAATTGCCTGTTCGCATTATTGGTGTTGTTGTTGAGTTGCGTGGCAAATTTAAATAATACAGGAGAATACATCTAATGAATAATGCGGTTATATATGCAAGATATAGTTCTTATAATCAAACAGAGCAAAGCATTGAAGGTCAAATTCATATTTGTGAAGAGTTTGCTAAAAAAAATGGTTATACAATTATTGATAGTTATATAGATAGAGCAATGTCAGGCACAAAAGATAATAGACCAGCATTTCAAAAAATGATTAATGACTCAAAAAGTAAAACCTTTGATTATATCATTGTTTATAAACTTGATAGATTTTCAAGAAACAAGTATGACAATGTAGTTTATAAACATAAGTTGGCACAACAAGGAGTTAAGGTAGTGTCTGCAACTGAAATTATTAGTGACACACCTGAAGGCTTACTTATGGAAGGTTTACTTGAAATGTTTGCGGAAATGTATTCCAAAGAATTAAGTCAAAAAGTTAAAAGAGGTATTAGGGAAAGCCTTATTAAAAATAATTTTATAGGTGGTCATATACTCTATGGGTATAAAGTAGTTGATAAAAAATTAATAATAAATGATGAACAGGCAAAAGTCATTAAATATATTTTTGAACAGTATGCTAATGGAATGGCTAAAGTTGACATTGTAAAAAATTTAAATGAAATGGGTTACAGGACAAATGCTGGTAAAAAATTTACTGTTAATAGTTTTCAACACACATTGTCTAATACAAAATATATCGGAGAATTGACAATCAATGGTGTAAAATATGAAAATTATTGTCCAGCAATCATAGACAAAGAAACATTTAAAATTGTTCAAGAAAAATTAAAAGAAAATAGGCATTATTCTGCAAGAAGAAAAGCGGAAGAAGTATTTTTACTAACTGGTAAAGCATATTGTGGTCACTGTGGTGCTAACTTAGTAGGAATTTCTGGAACTTCACATACAAATAAAAGACATAGTTATTATGTGTGTTCTAATCGTTACAAAAATAAATGCTGTAATAAAAAGTATGAAAAAAAAGGGTATTTAGAATGGTATTTAGTTAATGAAGTTAAAGAAAAGTTAAAAGATGAGCAATTATGTGAAAATATTGCAAAACGCTTAGTAGAATCTTATGAAAATAGCAATATTAAGCAACAAATAAAAGATTATGACATTAAGATAAAGAACATTGAAAAAGAAATTGATTTAATAAGTGATAAAATAGTTCAAATTAGCAACATAGATGTAATTCACAAATTAGAAGCAAAGGCTAATGACCTTAGTGAATTAAAAGAGAATTATAAAGTTCAACAAACGAAATTAATAATGTGTATTAAATTTTCAAAAAGTGAAGAAGAAATAACAAAAATGTTAAAAATATTTGCCACAGGTAATGCACTTGATTTTGATTATCAAAAAAGAATAATTGATACATTTGTTGATAAAGTTTATATTTATGATGATAAGTTTGTTGCATATTTTAATTTATTAAACATAGAGCAAATATCTTATGTTGAAATGTTGGAAGATGTTAAAGAGATTGAAAAGAATCTTGGCGGGTTCTTATATAATTCGTATCGGACCGCCATGAACTTGTCCATCCGTACCATTATGGTATGGATGGATTTTTTTGTTTTATTATTGAATTAAATACTATTTTATGCTATAATTAAAATGTTAAATAAGGGAGATTAAAAATGGCAACTGTAAATGAATATTTAAATGAATTACTTAATAAAAAACAAAACAATTATAGTTATACAGAGAATGAAAAAAGAGCATATACTTACATATCAGATTTACTGAATCAATGGAAACAAAGATTTAATAGTATCAATTATTATTATCCAATACAAATTCAAATGGAATTATCTGGATCAAAAGCAAAAGGTGATGCGATTAAAGGCAAATCAGATATTGACATTTTTGTTTCTATAACCGATAAAACTAATCAGTTTACATGTAAAGATTATTATGAAGATTTATATAACTTTTTAAAACCTAGATTTGCAACAAATAGTTTAAGAAAACAAAATGTTTCTATCGGAATATCTTATGCAGGTTGCAGTATTGATGTAACTCCAGGCAAAAGAATTAATTACAATTCTTATTCATTCAATAATGATTATGATAATCATTTTATATATTCCAGAAAACAAAATAAAAACATTAAAACAAATATTAGAAAACACATAAATTTAGTTAAAAATAGTGGATTAACAAAAGAAATGATGTTAATAAAAATATGGAGAAATTGTCATAATTTACCATTGCCTTCAATTGTAATTGAAATTATTGTTAACGATATTCTTTTGGGTAAAAACTCATATAATTTGTATTCCAATTTTAAACAAATTTTAGAAGTTTTAAGAGATAGTATAACAACTAGAAAAATTATTGACCCTGCTAATACAGATAATAACATAGCAGACACTATGGATGATGATGAAAAAGAAAACATAAGAGAGATTGCTATACAATCATTAAGTTATGACCATGATAAAACTGTAGTAATAAGTAAAATAGTATGGTGAAAATATGAATAAAATAGACATTAAACAATTATTTCAATTACAGCAAGAAAAAATGTTAAAAAGTTTTGGATTAAACGCTGCATTTCAACACCCTGGAGCTAAAGGCGATGCAACTGAAGAAGAATGGCGAATGTGGTTTAATGATTTTTTCCCAAAAAGATATTGCGCAGAAAAAGCATTTGTTATTGATTATCAAGGGAATTGTAGTGAACAAATGGACGTGGTGATTTACGATACACATTTTTCGCCAAAAATTTTTGAAAATAATGGGCAAAAGTTTATTCCAGCAGAAAGTGTATATGCTGTTTTTGAGGTAAAACAAAATTTAAATAAAGATCATATTGAATATGCAAAAAATAAAATAAAAAGTGTTAAATATCTAATGCGAACTTCAGCTCCAATAAACACAATTTATGGGTATAAAGAAGGTCGAATAGCTCCAATCATTTTAGGTGGTTTATTGACTTATAAATGTGACTGGAAAAAAGAAAATATAGAACAAAATATTAAAGATAATCTCACATCATTAATTAAAGAAAAAGAAGAAGAAATTGATTTTATTTGTTGTTTATCTGAATATGCTTGTGCAATTGAAAATAATTCTTGCATATCGAATTTTCACGGTCAACCAATATATATTAACAATTTTAATTTAATAACAGATAATGATAATTCCCCTTTAATTTTTACTTATTTTAAATTATTAAGAATGTTACAAGATATGGGAAATGTTCCCGCTATAGAATATAGTAAATATGGAATTAAAGGAATTGATCCAACTACTAATTAATAGCATTCAAAACATAAAAAACCGTGCTTTTTAGGGCACGATTTTTTTATTGTTCTCTTTTTTGAAGTACTGCAAAATATTCTTTTGAGTAGAATATTGATAGGTCTATGTTTTTATTTATTTCTTGTTCGGTTAATAGTTTTTGTTTTTCTTGTTCTAAATCAAAGTTGTCTATAATGTTTGTTATCGCACTTTGTGTATAGTTTAAATCGGTAAAGTTATAAAAGATAACTATTGCATCGTTATAAAGAATAATTTGTTTAATAAAAGTTTTTACTATATGCTTTCTAACTTCATAATTTTCAATATCGCCACAAATAATCTTTTTGAAATATTCCATAACCATATCTTCTGTTAAAAATGATAAATTCTTTTGTTTTTCTTGTTCAATAGCGATATCGTGTTCTGCTATTTGCATTTCTAATTCTTTTAATCTTACTTTTGTTTGTTCGGTTATAATTCCTAATTCAACAGCATTAATAAGATTTTGTGATGCTTTTAATAATTTATCTCGACTTATTTCAAGTGCTTTAATTCTTGCTTCTTCTTCATTATCACTTTGACATTCTATAATCTTTTTAGCAATCTTTTTTAAGTTATTATTATTTGATAACACTTTCCAAGTTATATCCATAACTTCTTTTTCAAGTTCATCTTTTTTATTAGATTGCATTTGACAATTTAAATGTTTTCTTCTTCGTTTTGTTAAGCAAGAATAATATCTATATTTAATTACTTTTTTAATTTCTTTACCAGATTCTCCAACCATTTTATGTTTGCAATAACCACAAAATACTTTACCAGACAAGATATAATCATAAGAATCTTGTTTTCGTATTTGTGCGTGTTTATATGCCTTTCTTAAATCTTGTACTTTTTGCCAAGTTATTTCATCAATGATTGGTGGATAGATATTAGTGTAAACTGTATCACCGTGTTGAACTTTTCCAATATACTTGGTATTTGCAATTATTTTATATATTTTTTTATCATCTATTAAAACGCCTTTTTTAGTTCTAATATCTCTTGCTTTTAAGTCTTTGGCTATATCTACACCTGTATAACCTTGTGAAAATTTTGTAAATATTTCTTTTACAATCTTTGCTTCACTTTCATTAATAACATTTCGTTTTTCAACGACATCATATCCATATATTTGATTTCCACCTGTAAAGTATCCTTTTAAATAACTTTCATTTAAGCCACGAAGCACTTTTTGAGATAGTTCTGCTGAGTAGTATTGATTCATGCCTTCAAGTAAACTCTCTAAAATAATGCCTTCTGGTGTATCAGGTATATTTTCCATAGCAGATAATAGTTTTACTCCATTACTACTTAAGGTGTGTTTATGTATTGTTGTTTCATATTTGTTTCTACTAAATCTATCTAGTTTATATACAATTACATAATCCCATTGTTTCTTATTGCTATCCTTTATCATTCTTTGAAAATCTGGTCTATTATCGTTAGTACCTGTCATTGCTCTATCAATGTAAGTGTCAAGTATTACAATGTTATTTCTTTGAGCAAAATCTTTACAAACTCTTAATTGTCCTTCAATAGATTGTTCTGTTTGACTATCACTTGAATATCTTGCATATATAACTGCTGTTTTCATTTTTAACCTCCATATATCTTTTATTAGAGGTTACAATATTGTTTTTTACATTAGTATCAAGTCTATGTTTACTTTGTAAATACGATATGTATAGAAAATGTTTCAACAATATTTCTTTAACATATCTTTTTTGTAAACTTGTTTTAACAAATTGTTCTAAAAACATATAGTTAACCTCCTTATCGAAAATTTTTTTCGACAAGAAAAAATCATCAGAGAATGGTCGCAGATGTCAAAGAACAAGAAAAAAATATTGTCTTTGTAATTTTAAAATTAAAAGTTTTAAGCAATAATTTTTTCCTTTGACAGCCAGAACATTCTATGATAAATTTCTCGAACGAAAAAGGATGTTAACTTAACCCCAACAAATAGAACAATTTGTTTGATATATAAATGATATAAAAATTTTACATATATGAAATATGAATTATATAAAAAACATACAAAATCTAAACATTTTGTTAATACCATTGCCACTATTCTTTCTTTATAATTGTTGCAGAAAGGAGGTGAAATTATGATTCAGAAAAATGCAAAAGAAACAAAAGTGAAATATGTAAATGCTTTAATCAAATTAGAGTTAATGACAAGCGAAGAACTTGATACTCTTGTAAAGAATTTAACAACACAAATAAATCAATATTATAAAAACAAAAAAATTAAAAATTAAAATTTATTTTGTTTATATGTTGACTTTTAAAATTTTTCGTGGTAATATTTGGTATATGTTGGACAAAAGTCCAAGATAGCAAAGGAGATATTCCATGAGAACAAAAAATCAAGAGTTGATGAATAGCATTATTTCATTAGTTGATAGTGAATATGATAAAAATCGTAGAGTGCCTACTATAAGAGAAATTGCATCAAAATTACAAATTTCTAAAAGTAGCGTTGGTGATTATTTAAATGCTATGGAGAAAAAAGGTTTAATTAAATTAAACAGCGGTAGCAGAGGTATTATTACTAATAAAATGCAAAAATCTAAACTTGATGTTGCGCAAATTCCTATTGTTGGAAGTATTGCTTGTGGAACTCCATTGTTTGCAGAAGAAAACATAGAATCGTATATTCCTATTTCAAAAGAATTTTTGGGCAACGGAAATTACTTTATATTAAAAGCAAGTGGTAATAGTATGGTTAATGCTGGAATATGCGATGGAGATTATGTTATTGTAAAACAACAAGAAACTGCCGAAGAAGGTCAAATTATCGTTGCTTTAATTGATGATGAAGCAACTTTAAAAAGATACTATTTGGATAAGGCAAACAAAAAAATTAGATTGCACCCAGAAAACAATAAAATGAAAGACATGTTTTTTGATTCTATTGTTATTCAAGGTGTTGCTGTAAAGGTTATTAAAGACCTTGTTTAATTTGTTAATACCGTAAAATTGCCCCGTTTTGCGTTATTAAATATATAGAATACAAAAGATAAAAGGCTTAGGTGGTGGAATTCCCAACCCCACATTCAGTTTTTTAAATCTACACTTTTGTATTTATGGGAAGGAGGTTATTTATGGAAAAGTCTTCACAAAAGGCTATTCAAATTAAATGTCCTGAATGTTTAAATAAAATGAATGTTTATTTATATACTGATGGAACTCTTAGAGGAAACTGTAAGCGTTGTAAATCAGCAATCATTCAACAAAAACATTCAGAGAAAGAAAAACGCATTCGTATAATTAAAAATTAAATATTTAAATTCGTTTATAAAGCAAGAATAAGGTCGGGCTGAAATAGTGTCCAAACAAAACCTTGCCCACTACTTTATAAATAAGATTCGTGCCAAAGGTTAAATGCCTCTACGAATAAAATCTTGTATTAGGTTTTTGTCGTAGAGGCTTTTCTTTCGACAAAATCCAGCAATAAAGTTAGGAGGAATTTAAATGTTAGATCTATCAACAATTAGAGATGATTTAAAAGAGATTAGATATTACTATTCTCATAGAGATATATTTGAAAAAGCGTCTAAACAAATTGGCGAACATTCTTGTATTGAAAAAATAAGCAAATATAATAATGCGATTAGGTATGCACCTGCAAGATTATATGAACTATATGTTTCGTTGTATTTAGAAAACAATACATTAGAATCGCTCGCTGATAAAGAAGGCTATTCTTATGTACACATACAAAGAATTCACGGACAATTAGTTAAGTTTTTTCAAGAAAAATTAGTGTAAGGAGGAAAATATGAAAAATATTGCACCAGAATTTATGATAAATGCAGATAATGTTTATCGAACTAAAAGTTATATTGTAAAACAAGTTTTATTGATTGAAGTTTTATCAAACGAAAACAATGGTATTAAAAGTTATGATACATACTACAAAAGAAACAAACTTCGCGATAAACAATATGAATTAATTTTTAATGAAAGAAAATCTATAAATGGGAAAAGACTTCCTAGTACAATGTTTTCAAGAAAATATATAAATTGATTATAAGCAAGGTTTACGCCTTGTTTTTTTGTTACTTAAATGACAGAAAAAAGATATAGAAAATTTATAATTAATATTTAAAAGATACACATAAGTGATGATTTTGTTAATGGTAATGATATGCGTATTTATTCTATACTTTGGGTGTAATCAATAGCAAAGGCATAATAAATGGCGAGTTTCTTATGCGTGAAATTTCGTAAAGGTGGCCACCTACGGTATAAAATCGCACGAGAACACAATGTTTTAAAAAAAGTCCTTTGATTGATTACATTACAACTTAATATGCTTAAAAGCAAAATCAAAATATTTTAGTAAAAGGAGTTTGAAATGGCAAGAGAAAATGAAAGACGCTGGCTTATTCCAAATAGGCGAGCAAAAGGCTATGCAGAAGAACGCAGAGCAAAAGTTCATCAAAGAGGACAAAAAGAAGGCAAAGAGTTAACTGATTACGAGGCTGGACTTCGTTCGGGCTACCTTCAATGTCAAAGCGACCATGCAGGTCTATATAAATATAAAACAGCTTTAAATGAAGGAAAGTCAAAAGCTGAAGCAAAAAGAATTTCAAGACAAATTGGAAAGAAAAAATAATTAAAATTTAGGAGGATTTATGGAAAAGAAAGCAGTTGAAAAGAAAATCGTAGTTGAAAGAGAAACTTACGAAAGAAATGGTAAAAGTTATTTTAGTTATTTCATTAGAGGAAATATTAGAGGCAAGGATATTCGAGTTTTGATTACTCCACCAGACAAAGGTGGTTTTGCAGTACTAGATATTGTATTTGGCAATGAAATGAAAGCCGATCTTGTGCTTAATCCTTATGAAATGAAAGATGAAACAGGAAATATTATCAAAGGAAACACTTATGCAGTTAGAAGTGTTGACGCTGATGGCACTGTTTACGAATGTAAAATAAAACCATTTAGAAGTTCAGATAAAATGCTTCTTAATATGCTTTTAAATAAGTAAAAGGAGGGTTTATGTCTGACAAATTAAAAGTATTTTTAAGTATTGTCATTGGTTTAGTTTGTGCTGTTGCCCTATTCTGTTTAATTGTTGTTATTGCTTGTTCAGTAAATGGTTTGACTTTTAGTGAACAAATATGCGAATGGTTTGGCAGTAATGCACCAGCAATCGAAGATACAGTAGAACAAGTAACGGAACAAACATCAATGACTCTAATTTAAAGGTTAGCGTTCTATGATTAAAAACATAATCTTAATAATTCTAATCGTTATTTTAGTAGTGTTATTTGGAACTTGGCCTTTATCAATTTTAGGCAAAGTGTTTGAGTACATTGGCATAGCATTAAATTGGCTTGCAGATGCTTTAAACTTCTTTGGCTGGAATGGAATTGTATAAGTAAAGAGCACTATCTAAATGTAACAGTTTATATAGTGCTTTTTTTAATTTTTATTAAAAGGAGAAAATATGAAAGATATTGCTATAAAAACAATAAATGTTGCGTTGATTGTTGTAACAGTATTTTTGACTTTAATGAGTGGCGTTTTATTATATTACAAAACTCTTGGTAAAGATAAAGTCCCCTCTGCTATAACTTCAACTTATGCAACTACGGTAGAAGACCCACAAACAGGCGAACAACTACCTACTATTGAAGCAAATTATTATTCAAATAGAAATGGCAAAGGCTATGAAGTAATTGAACTTTTGTTTAATTGTTATAGTGGAATTGCTAAACAAGCAATATATTCTCGTGGTTTTCAAGTTGTAATAAACGAAGATGGTACAAAGTTATATCAATACAATAGATATGATGGTGTAAATTTTGAAACAGGACACGAATACCAATGGGACGACAAAATGATAATAGATATAAATGGCACAACTTATGCTGTTGCTCTTGATGGCGAATATTCTATAACTACAAAAACATTTAGTTTTGGTAAGGCTGTTTGGCATACTATTGCAGGTTTATTTACTGGTTATAACTATAATGAGAATGCTTTTAATTATGATACAAAAGTTTATCAATACACTTTTGAAGATTTGCTTATAAAAGTTGGTCAAATCTTAAAATCTTCAAGTAATGGCACTGGTGATAGTGTGATTTCGCTTGTTGATTTAGGCGACTTTTTGCACATTTATGAAATAGATGAAAACGGACAAGTTTCTGGTGAACCCGTTGGAAATAGGACTTTAACAAACAGCTATTTCACAATGCAAACACACTATGATAATCGTGGTATGGTTTGGGCTAAACAATCTATATTTGAGTCTGTTGCTGGTGATAGTCAGTTTAATATTAGTGGTATCGCTGACAATGTTGATTATTGGAAAGTTACAAGTGAAGTTGAACTTACTGAAAAAGATTTTGTAGCAAGATATTTATCAAGTGAAAATGGCTATTATTATGCTCTTTCTACTGAAAAAATCAATGAACTTAAAAACTTTAAAGATATAGAAATCAATATTGATTTTAATATTTCAAATTTTGAAGATGTGAATGTTTTAGGTTTAGATTATTATGCTTTATATGGCTTAAAAATCAATTCTTTAACAATTTCTTCATCTTCACAAAGAGATTTTAAACTGTTAGTAGGTTCTTTAAAAGATACAGGACTAACAACTATTGATACAGTGAATGTAAATCTTATAAATATCAATTCGGGGGTGAGCGTATGAAATGGTATTGGTATATTGTTTGTGCAGTATTGATTGTTGTCGGCATATTCTCATCAATCGAACTTGTAGAAATGTTTAATGTTGCAAGTAAAGAATATGGAACGGCAATTACTATTGAAACAAAAAACAATTATGATGAAATAGCAAAATATGACTTTGGAACTATTGGTTTTGAAAGTGATGACTATATCAATTTTTCAAATGTTACAACATTCGCTCCGATAGAATTTGATGGAAAAGATAAAGATTATATTTTGTTATTTAATGACCAACCAGCTGTTAACACAGTAGTTACTAATGGCAAGGTTGTTGGAGATGTAAATCTCGTATTTTATGGTTTGGAGGGCGAAAATGTCAGCAAAGCAGAATTGCATTTTGTTGTTGAGTATTTTGCAAGTCAAACAAAAGTAACTACAACGATAACAAACGAAAACGATTCTGTTGCTTATCTTGAAACTTATATGGGTATCAATGGAGCAATTTTAAAGGTCGTTGAAAGGAGCGCATTATGAATAGTTTAAGTAGAATTTTAGTATCTATCATAGGCGTTTTAGTTATTGGTTTTGTTGGTATTTTATTATACATTTACTGGCCAGCAATAACTGGTACAGTAAATGGCAGTAAATATTATACTGCTGAAGATGTACAAGAGGCTTATGATGAGGGATATAACGATGGCAATACAAGTGAAAAAGAACTTAATGAAAAACTTGCATATTACAAAAGTTTAGTTGATGACTATTATACAGAAGTTGATACTTTGAATGGTGAAATCAATATCTTAAATGTTGATATTGCTAATAAAAAAGAGCAAATTCAAAGACTTGAAGAACAAAAAAGTGAATTGATTGCACAGGTTGAAAATTTAACAACAATAAAAAATGATAATGAAACAACAATTTCTGGACTTAATAATCAAATAGACACTTTGCAATCACAAATTGCTGACTTATCTAAAAGTGAAATTGATAAAAGCAAAGAAATTGCAAGACTTACTGAACAAGTAAACAACTTACAATCATTGTCGAATCAATTACAAAAAACAAATGAATTAAATGTTGAAACTATTAATAGTCTAAATAATCAAATTAAATCATTAAATACTCAAATTAGTGAAATGAATTATTTAATTAACAACAGTGGTTCAATCGTTTCTTCATTAAATGCTAAAATTGCTGAACTTGAAAAAAGTGTAGCTTATTACGAAGAATATATCGCAAGTATGGAAAGTGGCGAGCAAGTTGTTGCAACATTTGAATTAAACGGAAGCGTTTACAATATTCAAATAGTAAATAAAAATGACATTGTAACAGTAACAACACCTACTTCAACAGATTATGTGATTTTTAACTATTGGACTGTGAATGGAGAAAAAGTAGATTTATCCACTTTTAAAGTAACAACTAATACAAAATTTGTTGCAAATGTAACTTTAAAATTTGATGCAATATTTAAAGTTGATTATGAAGAATATGATAAACAAATTATAGAAGAAAATGGTTTTGCTACTCTACCAGAAGCCCCAGCAAAAGATGGTTACGAGTTTGATGGTTGGGTAATTAGTGGTGATGAAGTTGTTGATGTAAGTAGTTATAAAATTACACAACATACAACATTTATAGCAAAATTTACACAAATACACACTGTAACCTATATGTATGAAGAAGATATTTTAGGAACAGAAGAAGTTAGAAATGGAGAATATGCAAAAGGCATTGAAGTTGAAGATACAACTTATAAAACATTTAATGGTTGGACTTTTAATGATATGCTTATAAGTTTAGAAAATTACAAAATAACTTCATCTATTGTTTTAAAGGGAAATATTATATACAAATTTGATGTTACATTTATGGTTGATGATGAAACATTTGAAACAATGGTAGTACCAGAAAATAATTTTGCAAGTATATCTTCAAACCCTACAAAAAGAGGTTATGAGTTTGCTGGTTGGTCTTTAAACAAAACTGATATGGTAAACATTTACACCATAAAAATCACGGAAAACACAACTTTTTATGCTATATTTAATAAAATTTATGAGTTTGAAGCAGTTGAGTATAAAGGTCTAGTAAATTTAACAGGTCAATATATATGGAATGATGGGGAAAATGTTTATTATTCTTATCAAGAAGAACAATATGAGTTAAATAAAGAGACAAATACTTGGACTAAAAAAGTATGGAAAGGACTTGAAAATTTTAGTGGATTGTTTATATGGACAGATGGTGTCGAAACTTATTATTCATATAATGGAGATAATTTTGTTTTAAATAAAAATACAAGCGTTTGGACTAAAAAAACTTGGAGTGGTTTAACTAAAATAGATGGTCGTGCAATTTGGAGTGATGGAACAAATCTTTATCATACACAACAAGGAAAACATTATATTTTAAATATTGAAACAAGTACTTGGGCTAGTAAGAGTTGGTCCGGAATTGGAGACCCTTATGAATATTATAATCTATGGTTTGCTGGCGGAAATGTTTATAGTAGGAACATATTAGGCAAATATTATAGATTAAATGTTGCAGAAAATAAATGGGACGAGATTACAATGGTTGAACCTGATAATTATTTTAATGCTTCTTATATATGGGTTGACGGAACAGATGCTTATTATGGTAATTATAAATTTAATACTACAACTAATTCTTGGGATAAGATAACTTGGAATGGTATTAGTGGAGTTTCAAAAAATTATATTTGGCATGATACTGAAAATAACTTGTATTATTCTAATGGCAGTATTCATTACGAATATGATAGAGAAATAAATACTTGGAGATTAAGAACTTGGAAAGGCGTTTCTAGCTTTGACACTTCTTATATTTGGGCTACTACAAATAATATATATTTTTCAAATGGAAATATACAATATGTATTAAATAAAGAAACTAATACTTGGATAGATAAAACTTGGAATGGTTTAACATCTATTAATGCTTCTAGTATATGGACTTTTGAAGGAAAGACTTATTATATGGCAAGTACTAAATATTATATTCTAGATGAAAGTTCTAGTACTTGGAATTTGCTCCATTCAAATGGAATGTCAATTACTGATAAAAAATATATTTGGGAAAATGGAGAAACTGTTTATTACACTATGTTAGGTACTTATGAACTTAATAAAGAAACAATGACTTGGACGCAAATAAGTGATTATGACACAAATATTATTTTTGGTAATTGTATTTGGAGTGATGGAGAAAACTTATATTATTCTTCTGTAGAAGAATTCTTCTCTACTATTTTAGGACAATATGTTTTTGATAAAGAAACAAATGCTTGGATAGAAACGACTTGGGAAGAATTGGGAGATTATAGTGGTAGAAATGTTTGGACTGATGGCGAAAGAATTTACTATTCGTTAGGATATGAGCAATATGTTTTAAATACTGAAACAAGAACTTGGGAAGCTATGGTTTGGGAAGGAATAGAAAGCTTTGATGGTGAAGATGTGTGGACTGATGGAATAGATATTTATATTTCAAACGGCATTCAACAATACAAAATGAAATAATGGAGTAGTTTTGTGATAACAATAATTTTTGCTCCACCACGCACTGGTAAAACTTGTTTAATGACTCATTTAGGTCGTGAAATGGCTTTCGATAGAGTTAGAAACAAACTTATGAGGCAAGAATTATTACAAAAAAATAAAAACGGTTTTAGTTTGACTATACCCTCTCATTGTTTAAGTGCAAATTATGATATTGTTGCACGCAAGTTTGGGTATAGTCCTAGACTAAGTCGCAAAATTAACCCTTACAGGTTAGGCTTTAAAAATAAGTTTGTTAAAACACATTTCAATTTCCCTTATGAGTGTATTTGTATAACAGAAGCACAAAAATATCTTAATTCAAGAATGAGTATGTACTTCCCAGAGTGGCAAAGTAGATGGTATGAACAACACGGACATAATAATCTTGATATATTTATGGATACTCAAAGACCAATGCTGATTGATGTAAATATTAGAGAACTAGCACAGTTTATCGAAGTTATAAAATTAGAAAAATTTTATGATGATTACGGTAAAATTTGCAAACTAAAATGGACTGTTAGAAAAATTGAAAATTCTAGTTTATTTGATAGATATATGGCAAGTGGTAAAAAAGACAATAGTTGTTATGAAGAAGAAGTAATAACAGCAAATTATAATGTTTTTGCTTGCTATAACTCTCAAAATTGTAAACCTAAATTTTATGATGGTCATTTGGACGAAGATTTTGATTTAGAGTATTCGAATGAATTAGAAGAAAATTTAGAAGGCTACATTAAGTATTTGCAAGAAAATGATGATGAATTGCCAGAAGAATTTTATCAATCAAGAACTTTTAAAAAGGAGAAAAGCAATGATAAACTACAACAAAAATAAACTAATAAATCAAACTTTAAGTAAGTATTATGAAACATTTAGTTTAACACTTGATACTGTTGATTTTGTCCCAGAAAAGTACAATAAAAAGATTTGTAAGTATATCTTTAAAAATATGAAAAAGTCCTTTAAAAAGATTGATAAAGAAGATAAAAAATATCAACGAAAAATCAAAAAAAATGAAAGAATTAAAAGGAGGAAAACTTATGGGATTTTTCACAGGAAAGCAAAAAAAAGATGGCTAAAAAATGTTCTTTTTATGATTTACAAAGAGGTTATCAAAATGCAGATTTAGCATTAGAGAGAGCGTCTTATAGTGGTAATCAAAAAGAACTAAAAAACGCTATGAAAGAACATAGAAAATATGAATATGCTCTTTTGTATCGAAACACGCCAGAGTTTAAGAAGAAATTTCGTAAACGCTGATTCTAACAATAATAGTTAAATACACAAGTCAGCGCATAGGAGGTTCTATGTCGTATGGTGAAACGAAAGTATATTTTGACGGAAGTCATTTTATAGCAATTCCTCATACGGTTAGACCGACAAAGCGTCGAAGTAAACCTATTGAGGAAGAAATAACTATTATTCAAGAGAGTGAAATAAAGGAAGGTTCTTTGCAAGAAAGCACGCAAGAGCCTTCTATTTCTCTTGAAAATCTTGTAGATGATAAATGTATCGAAGAAACTAAAAGTATTGAAATTAAGCAAGAAAAAACAACTCAAATAGTTCGCAAGCTAACGAAGAAAGAGTTGTTTGAAGAATTATATACAAAATATATAGATTTAAAGAGAAATGAACGCAAAAATAAAATTATCTATGAAATGTTACCCTACTTTAAAGATAAAGAAAGTTGTGAATTTTTTGTATTTAATAATTTTGAAAGGAAACAAAGAAATTTAATTTGTCGTAGGGTTAGAATGTGTAGAAAAGCAAATTTAGCTAATTTTAATTATTTTTGTACTTTTACTTATGATAATAATTTGCATACAGAAAACACATTTAAAAATAAATTGCGAACTTGTTTAAGAAATTTATGTTTTAGAAAAAAATGGAAATATATGGGCGTTTGGGAACGAGCCCCTGAAACAAAAAGATTGCATTTTCATGGTTTATTTAATATACCTGATAATAATATGCCGGGAGAACTCATTGAGTGTGAAGATTATAATTTTAGTGCTCATAAGCGAATAAAAACTTATCAAAACACTTATTTTAATGCAAAGTTTGGTCGTTCAGATTTTAAAGAAATAAATACAAAGTCAGATTTAATGAATGAAGTTCGTTATATATGTAAGTATATTGAGAAAACTGGTGAAAAAATTGTGTATAGTAAAGGTTTACCACAATATTTCATTTCAGACATAATGGATGAAGATGTTGTTTGCACAATAGGACAAGAAGATAGAAAGTTATTATTGTTTGATGACTTTAAATGTTGGGATGAGGGTTACCTTATAGGAGAAGTTAGCCCAGAAGTGATTGAGCAAATGAGAAAAAGCAATTAAAACATTAATTTAGTAATTAAAGTTTTATAAATAAAAGAACACAAACGGCAACGAAAAAAATGTGAGGCAGAAACGGAAAGCCTGCGCGTTGATGCCCACATTAGTTGTCGTTTGTTTTTATTCACCAAGATTTTAATTGTGAAGTTTCTTGCTTTGTTTGTGTTTTGGCGTGTGCTTGTCTGGTGGAGCGAAGCGACACCACTTGTTCAAGACAAGCACACGCCAGAATCTCATTTTAATAATTTATTTAGCCAAAATATTATAAAAAACATACCAAATTGTAAGTTTTTATGTTATAATATACTTTATAGTATAATATTAGGAGAAATGATGGAACAAAAAGTCGACATAAAAGAAAATTATATTTATGAACTTGATGATAAATTATTAGAAATATTGCTTAAAGATCGTTCTTCTAATAAAAATATCATTTGGGCGACAGACAATTATGCAATTCGTGGTAAAGGATATTATCTGCATGACCATATTGCAATAAAATCAATCACTGGTAGAAATGGACTAGTTATAAAACCACGTGTAAAAAAATCTAAAAAAGAACAAAGCAAACGAATTAAAGACAAAGCAGAAGTTTTTACTCCATCTTGGATCTGTAATGCACAAAATAATTTAATTGATGAAGCGTGGTTTGGACGAAAAAATGTTTTTAATGTTGAAAATCAAGAACAAAAAAGTTGGCAAGTCGTAAAAGAAAAAATTATTTTTCCAGAGAATAAAACTTGGCAAGATTATGTAAAAGAAAATAGACTTGAAATTTCCTGTGGTGAAGCTCCATATCTTGCAAGTAGATATGATACTGTTAGTGGAGAGTGGTTAGAACCTAATAATAGAATTGGTCTTCTTGATAGAAAATTGAGAATTGTGAATGAAAATGTTGATAATGAAAAAGATTGGCACGATTGGGCTATTCAGGCTTATAAATCAATTTATGGTTTTGAATGGCAAGGAGATAGTTTGCTTATAGCTAGAGAAAATTTGTTATTTACATTCATTGATTACTATGTTGAGAGATTTAAAAATTATCCTATAAAAGAATATCTCGAGGAAATAGCAAAAATCTTATCTTGGAATATTTGGCAAATGGATGGGTTGAAGTTTGTTATACCAGATAGCTGCAAACCGGCTCCTAAAATACAAATGTCATTATTTGAAGAAGACAATATTGAAAAGGAATGTCCAGGATGCAAGAAAAACAATAATACACAACATACTGGTGTTTATTGTAAAGTTATGAATTGGGAAACAAAAAGGTCTATTAAATTTATCAATTTACTAAATAGGAGAAAATAATGGTAAGTTTTAAAAATACTTTTGAATACAAATTGATATACATTTTTAGAATTAATGATGAAAGGCATAAAGGTCTTGTAAAAATTGGGGATGCATCAGTGGATAATAAAAATTGGAAAGATTTATCTCCTAATTGTCATACATTAAATAATGCTGCAAAAAAGAGAATTAACGAATACACAAGAACGGCTGGTATTAGTTATGAATTATTACATACAGAAATTGCAGTTTATTCTAATAATAAAAATGAATTAAAAGCGTTTAGAGATTATGATGTAAGTGCTGTTTTAGTTAGTTCTGGCATTAAAAAGAAAAGTTTTAATGATATTAAAGGAAAAGCATTGGAATGGTATGAAACGGATTTAGCAACTGCCATAAATGCTATTAAAGCAGTAAAAGAAAATAGACATTCCCTGCAAGGTAAAGAAATCTCGAAAGATAGAAATCCTATAGTTTTTAGACCTGACCAAACACAAGCTATTGAGCAGTCTGTGCAGTATTTACAAAAAGGCAACAGAATGCTTTGGAATGCGAAAATGCGTTTTGGGAAAACATTGTGTGCGCTTGAAGTAGTCAAGCGTATGCAATTTAAAAAAACAATTATATTGACACATAGACCAGTTGTTAATGAAGGCTGGTTTGAAGATTTTGATAA
>CALVZW010000007.1 GCA_944372675.1 uncultured Clostridia bacterium | reverse complement strand
TACTAAAAATAGCAAAAAAAAAGGAGTGCGAGATTATGAAAATACAAAAGAATAAAATGCTAGGGGGGGGGGGGGGTAGATAGGACACTATCTACATCCAATAACAATTTTGAAAACAAAGGTGTTAGTCGAACACAATATTTTACGAGCAATAGGTATTTGCTCAATAAAAAACAAAATACAAAATTTGTACTTATATTGATGATATCATTTTGGTTACTGTTAATTACATATTTTTCTATGTCATATAATTGTAACAAAGAGGTTTTTAATACTTATTCAGTCCAAGGATATACACAAGCTATTTTTATTGATATGGGTTTGGTTGAGTGCAATTTAAATGATTTTGTAGGCATAGAATTTAATATTTTGGCTAGTTATGGACCTGACGAAGAACCTATTCCTCATGATCCACGGCCATTTGTGAGTGAAGAATTTACTATAAATGGTGTTCAAAAACAATATTTAGTTGGACAAGTTTGGGCTGATTATCAAGGAGCTTTTTACTTTCGGGAGATAAATTTGACTAACTTGGCAAATGAAATTAATAATAAGTTTGCGGGTTATGATTATAAATTTACAGGTTTTAAAATTACTACACCTAGTGGAGTAGTAGATGATGTATGTGTTCATTTTCAAAATATTGTAGTCCCTGCAGAACCGGATGAATTAGTGACTCACTATCAAGCAATTGTACTTACTGCACAATGGGGATACGAAATTAATTACTACGACGAAGGGGGAAGTGAATTTAGTGGTGCACACGAAAGTGGTTATGCAACAACACATACAAATGGAACAGCAACACAATTAGATACGCCTACAAAAGATGGTTATACATTTGCTGGGTGGTATGATAACGCAGAATGTACGGGTTCACCAATTACTGAATTAAGTGCAAGTACTACATATAGCGGAGCAATAAATTTATATGCAAAGTGGACATCAAATGATATAACACTGACATTTACTTGTACAAATTATAGCAATCAAAATTATTTTATATACATATATGAAGGTGAAAATATAAAATATCAAATGTATGTGCAAGGACAAGCGACAGTAAAGTTATCATATAGTGATAAACAATATAAAATACAGTTTGTGTTAAGTTATTTAGGGTCGGTAAGTTATAGTGTAAATGGTAGTGCGACGCAAAATAATAAAACAATAACTTTAACCGAAGTTAAAGACACAAGCATTACTTATCAAATAACAACAGCAAACATTAATAATTCAATAATTATATAACTTTAAAGTATATGTAAATAGTTTACATATACTTTTTTTAATGTTATTTTTTTATTTATAGTTTGCTTTATTTTATTTATGATGTTATTTTGTTGTTATTAAATAATTTTATGTAAAGGTTTTGACAAGATTTGCACTTTATAAGTAATTTACAAAAAACTTAATTAAGGTATAAGACATCATTTTAAAATAAGATTTTTCATTTGTTAATATTTTCATTTTAAGTTGTGTTTTATGTGTTTTTGTGCTAAACTATTGTTATGATTATTACTGGAACAATTAAAGCAATTATTTTTCAAAATGAAGAAAATAGTTATACTGTATTAATGCTTAAAACTAATAATGGAAATGTAACTTGTGTGGGTACTTTGCCTATGGTTAATGTTGGCGAAAATTTGGAGCTAGAGGGGGAATATGTTGTCAACAAAACTTATGGGGAACAGTTTAAAGTGTCGCACGCAAAAGTTGTTCAACCTAAAACGGAAAATGGTATTGTTAGATATTTATCAAGTGGACTTATTCACGGTGTGGGCAAGGTTACGGCTGAAAATATTGTTAAGACTTTTGGAAAAGAAACTTTGAATATTATTGAATTAAACCCTAGTCGTCTTGTTGAAGTTAAGGGTATTTCCGAGCAAAAGGCTATGCTGATTGCTGAAAGTTATTTAAATATTAAGCGTATGCAAGATACCATTATGTTTTTGCAAGAATATGAGATATCTAGCAGAATGGCTGTTAAAATTTATGAAACTTATCACGAAAGGACTATGGAAAAGTTAAAGACAAATCCTTATGCTTTGGTTGAAGATGTTGATGGGATAGGATTTATTACTGCTGATAAAATTGCAAATAAATTAGGTATTCCTTTTGATAGTGATTTTCGTTTGCGTGCGGGTATATTACACATTTTAAAAGAAGGTGCTGAGAAAAGCGGACATACTTATATGCCGTGTAGTGAAGTTTATGCGGAAGTATCACAATTACTGAAAATTGATTTTCAAGATTTTGAAGAAAAAATTGAAAGAATTATTTTTCAAATGCAAATTGATAATGTATTGCGTAGTGAAAAAATTTATGATGTTGATGTTTTTATGCTTTCAAAATATTACCATATTGAAAGGTCTTCAGCGAAAAAAATTTTATCATTACTTAGCCATACTGTAACTCAAAAAGATTTTAGTAATGAAATTAGTTCTTTTGAAAAAACAAACAAAATTGAATTGCACGAACAACAAAAGCAAGCGGTGTTAACTTCGTTAAATAGTGGTATTAGTGTTATTACTGGTGGGCCTGGTACTGGTAAGACTACAATTATTAAGTGTATACTTTCGCTTATGAGAAATCAAAGAAAGAACACCTTACTTCTAGCGCCAACGGGTAGAGCAGCGAAAAGAATGAGTGAAAGTTGTGGAGTAGAAGCAAAAACTATTCATAGGGCGCTTGAAATAGATTTTAGTAATCGTAATGAGTGTTTTAGATATAATGAATTTAACAAACTAACTTGTGATTGTATTATTGTCGATGAAGTTTCAATGGTTGATGTGGTTTTACTTAATGCACTACTTAAAGCAACTAAAAGAAATTGTCAAGTTGTTTTAGTGGGTGATAAGGACCAACTGCCAAGTGTGGGGGCGGGCAATGTACTTGCTGATATTTTAAATAGCAATGTTGTCCCATATGTTTGTTTGACTGAAATTTACAGGCAAGCAAAAGAAAGTTTGATTGTATTAAATGCACACGCAATAAACGAAGGCAAAATGCCAAAGATAGATAACAAAAGTAAAGATTTCTTTTTTGAAAGCAAAACTGAGACGGCGGACATTTTAAAGACTGTCGTTGCTTTAACTACTGAAAGATTGCCAAAGTTTGCAAATATTGAGCCTAGCAAAATTCAAGTTTTAGCACCTATGAAAAATGGCGTTTGTGGTATTGAAAACTTAAACAGAGTTTTACAAGAAAAAATTAATCCGCCGTCATTTTATAAAAGTGAGTTGACAACTGAAAGAATGATTTTTAGATTAAATGATAAAGTTATGCAAATTGTTAACAATTATGAATTAGGGTGGATTAAAGAAGATGAAAATGGACTGAGAGAAGTTGGCGAAGGCGTTTTTAATGGCGATATTGGAACGGTTACAAATGTTGATTACATTAAAGGCGAAATTGAAGTTACTTTTGAAGATGGTAGGGTTTGCACATACGAAAGAAGTGAGTTAATTAATTTGCAACTTGCTTATGCTATGACAATACACAAAAGTCAAGGTAGCGAATTTGATGTTGTTGTTATTCCTATTATTGCTGGAACAGGAAAAATTTTGACACGCAATCTTTTATATACTGCTGTTACGCGTGCAAAAAAAATAGTTGTGCTAGTCGGTTCTCAATTTTATTTAAGGCGTATGGTTGAAAATGATTACACCGCTAAACGCTATTCTTCGCTTTGTTGGTTGCTTAAACAAGGAGAAGATTTGTTCACTGATAAATTTGCTTGATGTTAAAAGGTAATTATTTAATTTTAGTTATGGGCAATAATAAAATAAACACAATATTATTAACAATTAAATTTAAAAAATGTGCAAAACTATATTTGTTATGTATTTTAAAGTATGCAACATTATTTAAAATTATATTGTTAATATATTTAATTTAAATTAAGAATGTAGTTAGAAAAGTTGACTATTTGTTTAAATTTATGTAATATATAAATATTATTTTTAGGTGAAAAATGAAAAGTATTATTTTAGTTTTAGATGGCTTTGGTGTTGGAGAAACTCCAGATGCTAATAAGTTTGGTGATGTTGGTTCAAACACTTATGTTAATTTGAAAAAGCAAAGAGATTTTTGCTTAAATAATCTTAGAAAGTTAGGACTTGATAATATTGACGGATTAAATGTATCACACTGTGAAAATGTTATTGGGTACTATGGAAAACTTAAAGAACGCAGTATTAATAAAGATACATTGACTGGCCATTGGGAAATGATGGGAGTTGAAACGCACAAAGTTTATCAAGCATTTCCTAATAAAATTGATGATGATGTAGTTAGTGCTGTACAACAAGAAATAGGGCAGACAATATGTAATCACTCAGCAAGCGGTACTCAAATTATTGTTGAGTTAGGGCAAGAGCATATTGAAACAAAGAAACCTATTTTATATAGTTCACAAGATAGCGTGCTTCAAATTGCAACACATAAAAGTGTTTATTCCATTGAACAACTTTATGAAATGTGTCATAAAGTGCGGGAAAGAATGAATAAAGATTTCAATATTCAAAGAATAATTGCTCGTCCTTTTGATACAAACGAAGCAGGCGAATTTTATAGAACAAAAGAAAGAAAAGACTTTGCAATAAATCCGCCACATAAAACCACTTTGGATAAAGCCATTGAAGCGGGCTTTAAAGTTGTTGGAGTTGGTAAGATTGCCGAAATTTTTAATTTTAACGGAATAAGCGAAAGTTTTAAAACAACTAATAATGTTGAAAGTCTTGATAAAACATTAGAGTTAGTTAAAAGCAATTTTGATGGATTAATTTTTGTAAATTTGATTGATACTGATATGTTGTTTGGGCATAGAAACGATATTGACGGCTATGTTGGAGCATTAAAATATTTTGACGAATTTTTACCAAAGATTTTAGATGCAATGGGAAAAGACGATTTGTTAATTATAACAGGCGACCACGGAAACGACCCAACTACTCCATCAACCGACCACTCACGAGAATATACACCTTGTGTTATGTATAGTCCTAGTTTTGAAGTATCAAAGAATTTAGGTATTATTGACGGATTTAAATTTGTTGGCGACAGTGCGTTGAGTTGGTTAACAAATGGGGGCAAATTGTGATTAAAAATATTTTTTTAGCAGGTGCTTACACTGGCATTGATAAAAATAAGTTAAGTATTTATGCTGAATTAAAGCAATTCATTTTGAGTATTGACAAAAATTTTAATATCGTTAATGTGGATGATGTGGATAACTACAAAAAAGATTATCAAGTAAATCATCCTAACGCAAGTTTTAAAGATGTTGAAATTGCAATGGTTAAATACGATATTGATTTTGTAAAAAACTGTGATTTAATAATTGCAAATTTAACTAACAAATCAATAGGCGTAGGAATTGAATTGGGAATTGCTTTTGAATTAAATAAAAATGTGTTGTTTGTTGCTGAAAGTGGTTCAACAATAAGTAATATGGTTTTAGGTTGCTTTCAAAACAATGAAATACATTTTTATAAAGATTTAGTTGAGTTAAAAAATATAGTAAAAAATTATTTAGAAGGTAAAATTAAATGAAAGAAAAAATATTTGAAGCAGTACAGTATATAAAAAATAAAGTACCATTTGAGCCAGAAGTTGCCTTGGTACTTGGCTCAGGATTAGGTGATTTCGCTGATAACATTGAAAATGCAATAAAAATACCTTATGGTGAAATACCAAACTTTCCAAAATCTACTGTTCAAGGACATAAAGGACAGTTTGTTTTTGGTAAGGTTGGCGGTAAGTATGTTTGCATTATGCAAGGTAGAGTGCATTATTACGAAGGATATCCTATGTATCAAGTAGTTTTTCCTGAGTATGTGATGGCAGGGCTTGGGGTTAAAACATTAATCTTAACTAATGCTGTTGGTGGAATTAATGAAAATATGAAAGTCAACACTTTTGCGTGCATTAAAGACCATATTAATTTTACTGGTTATAACCCATTAATTGGCAGTTATTATGTTGATATGGGTGTTAGATTTTTATCACTTAATAACTTATATGATAAAGATTTAAGAGAATTGGCATTAAAAGTTGCTAAAAAATTAAATATTACACTTAATGAAGCAGTATATGCACAAACTAGCGGACCAACTTATGAAACACCTGCTGAAGTTAGAGCATTAAAGGCTTTAGGTGTTGACACTTGTGGTATGAGTACGGCAATTGAAGCAATCGCTGGTGCTCATAGTGGTATGAAAGTACTTGCTATTTCTAATATTAGCAACAAGGCGGCGGGTCTTGCTAAAATTGAGCCAACACATAGTGAAGTTTTGGAAAACTCAAACACTATAAAACAAGATTTTAAAAATTTACTTGAAAATATTATTAAAGAATTGTAATTAAAAAAATATTTTAGTAAATAAAAATATATGTTAAAATATGTAAAATTTGGCATTAAGTTGCAAAAATATGTAAGAAATTTGTAAATAATAAAAATTATGTTGTCAAATTTTAAAGATTATATAATTATAAATTAAAGGATAAAATTATGAAAAGTTTATTTGAAGAATTGAAGTCAAGGGGTTATATATACCAAATGACTAATGAAGAAAAAATAAAAGAAATTTTAGATGGAGAGCCAAGAACAATATATATGGGCATTGACCCAACAGCCGATAGTTTGCATATAGGTCATTGCTTTCCATTAATAGTATTAAGAAAAATGCAAGATTACGGACATAAAGTCATAGTGCTTATTGGTGGGGCAACTGCTATGGTTGGCGACCCAACTGGTAAAACTGATATGCGTAAAATGGTTACTCAAGAATTTATAAACAACAATCTTAACAGTGTAAAAAAAATAATAGGACAATTTTTAAGAACTGACGGTGATAATCCTGTTACTATTGTAAATAACTACGATTGGTTTAGTCAATTTAGTTACATTGAATTTATGAGAGAAGTTGCAGTGCATTTTAATGTAAATAAAATGCTTGCAAGTGATGCTTGCAAAACGCGTCTTAACGAAGGCGGACTTACATTTTTTGAAATGGGGTATCAATTAATGCAAGCGTATGACTTTTTCTATCTTAACCGAAATTATGGTTGCGTTTTGCAAATTGGTGGAAGCGACCAATGGGCAAACATATTAGCGGGTGCTGATTATGGTAGAAAGATAAATAATTTGGAAGGCAAAGACGAAGAAGCATTCCAAGCATTAACTGTGCCACTTCTTACAAACAGTGAAGGCAAAAAAATGGGTAAAACTGAAAAAGGTGCTGTGTGGGTACTTAAAGAAAAAATGAGTCCGTTTGAATTTTATCAATATTTTTACAATATTCAAGATAAAGATGTTGAAAAAATGCTCAAATTGTTAACTAATGTACCGCTTGAAGAAATAGAAGAATTGATGAAGGGTGATATTAGAGTAGCAAAACAAAGAATGGCTTATGAAATTACAAAATTTATACACGGACAAACTGACGCTGACGAAGCATTAAAAGTGTCAATAGAAATGTTTAAACAAGATAATTTTGAAGATGCACCAGCAGTTGACTTTGAAAGAGAAAAGGTAGTAAACGGCATTAAATTTGTTGATTTAATGGTTGAAGTTGACTTTTTTGCATCAAAGTCTGAGGCAAGAAGAATGATTGAACAAAATGCAGTTAGTGTTAATGGTGAAAAAATAAAAGATGTTGATTTAGTAGTTACTGAAAAAAATTTTGTAAACGATGAATTGCTTGTTAAGAAAGGCAAAAAGAATTTTATTAAAGTTGTCTTAAAATAAAAATTTAAAAAGTTTAATTAAAATGTTAAAACTAAAACAAAATTTTATTAGATAATATAATTTTAAAATAATAAAGGAGTTACGATTTAAAGTAATTCCTTTTTTAATTAACATTTATAAAAATGTAATAAATTCATTCTATTAAATAGTAAATAATACTTTTAAATAAAGATTTGTTAATTAAATTATACATTTTTTTATTTAAGTGTGATAAAATGTAAGTAATACAAAATAATTTATGTGGAGATAGTTTTATGACATTAAATCAAGCATTCGCAATTCGGGTAAGAGAATTACTAAAAGAAAAACATATGACGCAATACAAACTAGAACAAGAAACAGGTTTATATCATAGCACAATGACTTCAATTTTAAATAATAAAACAAAAGCATCTAATTTTAAAAGTATGGCACTTATTATTAGAGAGTTAGGAATATCAATTACAGAATTTTTTGACAGTCCTGTATTTGATTTTGAAAACCTTGATATAGATTAATTGTTTTTGTTAATTAATTTTAATCATTGTTAAAAAAAATGTTAAGTTAATTTAAACTTAACATTTTTTTTGCATAAAAATATAACTTTTATTTATAGTTTTAAATGCGAGATTAAAAAAAGTAATCAAGCATTATTTTAATAAAAATTGAAAATGACTTAAAACATTTGACTAAAAATAAAATATTGTGTTATACTAAATTAACAAATAAAAAGGAGTGCAAGATTTATGAAAATACAAAAGAAAATACTAGGGGGGGGGGGGGTAGATAGGCAAATATCTACATCCAATAACGAAAATTTTTGCGAGGGCAAAGTATATAAAAAAATCAACTTGCAAATAAGCACAGAAAATAAATCAAATTTAATAAATGAATGTGCTAAAAATAGTACAAAATTAAATAATAAAAATGCAGCAAATGGTTGCAATAAAAAAGTATATAAAGAAAATTGTGCAACAGAAAAAAATGATAAAAACAAAAGTTATAGCAACGCATTAATGTTGAATAATGGGGCGAATAGTAAACAAGGCTTTATGTTTGTCTTTTCGTTGATTATTTTGTTTTTATCAGCAATAATGCTTGTGATAGGAGTAACGAGTAGTCAATTATTTGCAAAAAAAAGTGCAACGGGAACAATAGCGTTTGATGTGAGTGGAGCACCGCCATTAATAGTAAATAATAATTTAAACTTATATTATGATAATACAAATGGTTTAACTTATGGTAATAGTGAAAGTGCAGGAAGTGCAATAAGTGGGTTGAGTGCATATAATTTAGGAATAAGTGAGAATGCAAAAGCACAAGATTATTACATAAAGGTTGAATATGAGTTTAACAGTACTATACCACAAGGTATAACATTTGGTACAAATACATATACAAGTAACGGAATTGTAATGAGTGCAATGACACAAGAAAGCGGAACGAATAAGTTTGTATCGCAATCGTCAGCAGTGCAAAAGGGAGCAAGTTTAAATATATTAGGGTATTTACAAACTTTTGCTTATTCTGGGCAAGATTTTACACAAAGTGCAACAGATTTTACAATTACAATAACGGTTGATAGCACCAACACATTTAGTTCAATATTTAAAAACTCTTTGACTTATTATGGAAAAATTGGATTTAGTTATTCAACTTTTGTAGAACCAGCATTAACTTTTGATGAAAATATAAATAAAGTAGGGTTATGGCTGGATGATGTAAACAATGAACACTATGTCTATGAGCATAATGGGTCAACACATAATAAATTATCTAAATGTGAAATTCAAATTACTGGGCATTCTAGTGGATGGCAAATAGAATTTACATATACAGCACATGACCTAAGTCAAATAATTAGTGATTTTACTAGTGAAAATGGAATAAGATATCAAACTTCTAAGTCCGGTTTTTCAAGAACCTTAATAATGACTTTGCCGGATAACCTAAATAAGATTGATATAGTAGAGGTTTTAGAAACTTATATTGCTAAAATATTAGAAGAAGGGTGGGTTGGTGGGCCTAGAATTGAAGACACACATTCAGTTTATTTTAAATACAATGGTGTAACTAAATATACAAAAACTTGGTATTCTTGGGGAATTTGTGATCGAAGTTCACCTTAATAAATTAACTTGCTTAATTTTTGAACTAAATATTAAAATTTTATATTTTGCAGTGAAAAAAATGAATTGTTAATTATTTTATATCTTTATTATCAATCAAAAAATTTAATTATGCTATTGACAAAGTGGGTTTTTTATGCTAAAATTATGCCATAGGAGATGTGTAGTATGGATTTTGTAGATTTAAAAGAATTAAATGAAGATTGTACTTCAATTCAAGGTAGATATGAAATTTTAAAAATTAAAAAGGCTATGGGTGCTAATGTAGATAAGGAATTATCTACTGTTTCTGTTGAAAGAAATAAGTTAGTTGAAAAATTGCAAGAACAAAAAGATGCTTTTAATGTTACTTACAAAGATGTTAGAGATGCAATTTTTAAAGACTTTAAAAAGAAAAATGTTAATGTTTCTGGCTTTGTTAGAAGAATTGGCGATGATGGTAAAAATGCTTTTTATGCTGGTGGTTTAGTTGATTTAAACAATGCTAAAATTTATAATTTAAATGACTTGGAAGCAGCACAAAAGGGTTTTGGTGCGGTTATTGCTATTGTTGTTCAACCTATTGGCAAGCCTAATCACATTATTGAAAGTGAAATTTACGATGATGTTATTAATGTTTTAGATAGTAGAAAAATGTTTAATATTGTGCCATTGGAAATCAAGAATTATACTAACTTTGTTGACCATGATAGTAAATTTGATGATATTTTGTGGAGTATTGTTGAAAAGAATTTTGAAGTTGAAAAACAAGTTCAAAATGAAGTTGAACAACCTAAAGAATATCAATCAACTTTGCACATTATGGATAAAACTTATGTTCGCCCTTATTCTCAAATCGGTTACTTCAATGAATCAAAAAATTGTTGGACTGAAAATAAGGACAAAGGTACTGAAAAATAATATTTAATTACAATTAATTTATTAAAAAAAATTATCTTATTTTAATAAAAGAGTTTATTAAATTTAAAACTTGTTACTAATTTATTAGGACAAGTTTTTTTGTGTAATTTAATAATTTACAAAATATTTAAATTGTGTTGCTTATAAATATTTAAAATAAATTTTTAATTAAATTTTTTATAATAATATTTATTTTATTTTTGATTTCTTATAAGTTTTTAATTAATATTATTTTTATTCGTTTAATTTAATGTGATTGTAATTAATATATAAATAAAAAACACACTTATTAGTGTTAACTTAAATAAATAAGTTAAAAATTAATAAGTGTGTAATTTGTTATGCTTGTTCAAAATGACAAGAACTACTTGGTGTAGGTGGGAAAGTTTGACCTTTTTGAAGGTCTACAGTATTAATAACTTCGCCGTTTTCATCAATCATTTTGTATTGTCCTGATTGAGGGGCGGTTTCGCCTGATCTAAATTTCATATTAACCTCCTCGACAATAGTTTGTGTGCTTTATTCTTTTTTATTCAAAAATTTCTGCGTTTTTTTTAATTTGACAAAACATTTTAAAACTTGACATATTTTTTTACTTATTTAATTTTATTTGTAATAATTAATTAAAAAATTAATTAATATGATTGTTTTTTTTTAAGTTTTATAATATAATATAACGGACTAAAAACAACTTGTTGTCATATATTTTTAATGATTTACATTTTTTTAAATTTTGTATTTTAGATAAATTAAATTTTTATTAACTTATTTTTTAAATTAAACAGTTTTTATGATGTCAAGTTTTAGTTTAATTGAAGTAAAGAGGTTTATTTATGATTAAAATTATTTGCGATTCAACTTTGTCAATTCCAAAAGATATGATTGAAAAATATGATATTTCAATTGTTTCTTTGAAAATTAATTGGAGCAATGGAGAATATATAGAATCTACACCTGACACTTATCAAGAGTTTTACGATAAATTAATTTCTACTCAAGAAATTCCAAAGACAACTCAACCATCGACACAAGAGTTTGCCGATGTTTATCAAAAAGTTGTTGATGATGGCAATGAGGCGATAGTTTTTTGCATTGGCTCAGTTTTGTCAGGTACTTCAAACGGAGCAACTACTGCTTTAAGTTTGGTTGACGGTGCTAGCGAAAAAATAACTGTCATTGACACGCAAAGTTGCAGTCAAATGGGCTTAGCGATTGTTGAAGAGGCTATCAAAGATATTGAAAATGGCTTAAGCAGAGAAGAAGTGGTTAAAAATGTTAATGAAAACATTAAAAAAGTTGAAATCTGCTTTTGTCCTGATTCACTTGAATATCTTAAAAGGGGCGGTAGATTAAGTAGAGTTAGTGCTACAATTGGTGAAATTTTAAAAATTAAACCAATTTTATCTTTCCGTGAAAACACATTGGTTTGTGTAAGAAAAGTACTTGGTGTTGCTAAGTCAATACCTTATTTAGTGAATAGAATTCCAGAAACGGCTAAAAAGATTTATGCTTGCTGTGCCGCTGGTTCGAAGCATTTTGATGCACTAAAACAAAAAATTAAAGAAAGATTTCCTAATAGAACGATTTTTGAAGGGTTAATTTGTCCTGTTGTTACGAGTCATGTTGGCCCTGCAGTCGGTGTTGCTTGGATGGAATAATTTGAGGAGTTAAAATGAATAAACATATAACAATGGATAAAATGGTTGCCTATTGTAAAGATAACGGATTTGTCTTTCAAGGCAGTGAAATTTATGGCGGACTTGCTAATTCTTGGGATTATGGTCCACTTGGTGTTTTACTAAAAAATAATGTAAAAGATGCGTGGTTTAAGAAGTTTATAACTGAAAATCCATATAATGTTGCAATTGAAAGTGCAATACTTATGAATCCAAAAGTTTGGGAAGCAAGTGGACATATTAAGAGTGCTACTGACCCATTAATGGACTGTAAAAGTTGTAAATCAAGACATAGGGCTGACCATTTAATTGAAAACTATTTGAAAAAGCACAAAGACATTGATTTTGACCCTAACGGCAAAAGCGATGAAGAACTTGAAAAATTTGTTTTTGAACATAAAATTGCTTGTCCTGTTTGTGGTAAAAGTGATTTTTCACCAATTAGACAATTTAACATTATGTTTAAAACATTTCAAGGTGTTTTGGAAGATAAGACTAGCGAAGTTTATTTGCGTCCTGAAACAGCACAAGGTATGTTTGTAAACTTTAAAAACATAGTTAGGTCAATGCGTAAGCGTGTGCCTTTTGGTATAGGGCAAGTAGGTAAGTCGTTTAGAAACGAAATAACCCCTGGAAACTTCATTTTTAGAACAAGAGAATTTGAACAAATGGAATTAGAGTTCTTCTGTAAGCCTGACACCGATTTAGAATGGTTTGCTTATTGGAAAGATTTTATTCATAAATTCTTGTTATCTTTAGGGCTTCGTGATGAAAATTTAAGACTTCGCGACCACTCAAAAGAAGAATTGTGTTTTTATAGTAAAGCAACAACCGATTTTGAATATGAGTTTCCTTTTGGATGGGGCGAATTGTGGGGGCTTGCTGATAGAACCGATTACGACCTTAAACAACATATGCAATATAGCGGTGTAAATCTTGAATATACCGACCCAGTAACTAATGAAAAGTATGTACCTTACTGCATTGAGCCAGCAGTTGGTTTAACAAGATTGACACTAGCAGTGCTTATGGATGCTTATTGCGAAGAAGAGTTGGAAGATGGACAAACAAGAGTAGTTTTAAAAGTAAATAAAGCACTTGCGCCATATAAAGTTGCAGTTTTACCTTTAATTAAAAAGTTACACTCGGAAAAAGCGGAAGAAATTTATAATTTGTTGATGAAAAACTTTTCAACAACATATGACGAAACAGGTAGTATTGGGAAAAGATATAGAAGACAAGACGAAATTGGAACTCCTTTCTGCGTAACAGTGGATGACGAAACTATAAACAATGGAACTGTAACTGTTCGTGAAAGAGATAGTATGCAACAAGTAACTTTGAAAGTTGAAGAGTTAATTGACTTTGTTAACAAACAATTACAATTTTAATAAAATTATTATAAACAGATAAAAGAAGAATTAAGTTAAAAGTTTAATGCTTTTAACTTTTTTTGTTTTATAAAATTAAATATGTAAATTTTGTTATTATTTAAGCATTTTATGTTATAATGTAATTATTAATAATTATAATAAGGGAAAACAAATATGAAAGAATTAATACACGATTTTATTGAAAATTGGGCTTTAAATGGTATAAACAATACAGACAAATTATTGTCAATAGTCGAAAAATTTGCATTTTCAATTGCTGAAAAAATGGGCATTAAACAAAAGTTTAAAGTACAATGGAAATACAATCAAAATCTTTTTATTTTTGGAAGTTTTGATGTTGAAACAAAAACTATTTTTTTTAACATAAATAGAATAATTGCTTTAGTAAGATATAAAATAAAATCAGAAACAAAAGAATTTACTGAGTTTGTTGAAAAGTTTGTAGTAAACTTTGTTAATATTGAAAATTCTAATGAAGTAGAAAAATCTCTTTATTTTACTTTGACAAACAAACCAAAAGATTTGCTTCATTTACTAGGAGATTATGAATTAATTCCTTTTAATATTGCAACAACAGTTTTACATGAACTTAGACATCTTTATCAAATAGAGCAGGCGGAAGAAGGGAACCCTTTTTTTCTGTTTATCACAAAAAATGATATGAGACATCTTCAAAGAGATTTTAATCCAATGTGTGAACCCGCAGAAATTGATGCTATATTTTTTCAACTTCAAGTTTTTAAGGACTATTGTGTTTTTTACAATTTAAATGATGTCTTTATAAAATCTTATAATTTTTCAGTTCCACAATTTACTAAAAAAGATATAGAAGATAATATGCAATTTATATCTAATAATTCAAAACATTATTTGACATCAGACAATCTTTCAAGACTTCAATTAGAATTGGAAACGATTAACAACTGGCAAATCAAATAAATATAAATTTTAAATTTATTGCAAGTTTAAAATTTATAAATTAGCATTATTTTAATTGCTAGTTTTAAAAATTGTAAAAATTAAATAATTTTTTAAAAATATTTTAAATGTGTTAAAATGAGAGTAAAGGTGTGAATATGTTAAAAATTTTAATTACAATAGTTGTTTTTGTAGTTTTTTTATTTAGTGGATGCAGTGACAAAACAAAATTATGCGATAAAACAAATATTGAATACATTTACATTTCGAATTTGGAAAAAACAAGTTGTGTAAGTGAAAAAGAAGATATTGAAACATTCATTACTAAGTATGGAAATTTACAACTCAGTAATGAAATTTTGGAAGAGCAAAATGGTGGGACAAATAAAATTGGAACAGTACTTTATAAAATAATGTTAGTTGATAAGAATGACAACCAAATTTATTTTGAGTTTTGTGAATTTTATAACAACGGAGTAAAAGAATTTTACTTTCAAAAAATAGTAGATGGACTTTATTATATAACAAAAGCATTGACTACTGAAAGTTGGAACGATATGGATGAACTTTTTTACGGGGATTTAATTATTATTGATTAAGGGAATATTTATGGATAAATTGGAAATACAAAAATTATTAAAAGAAAACAGTATGCCACAAAAGGAAGCGTGGGCAAGAAATATAATTAATACGAAAATGCCGATGTATGTTGTTAAAACAAAGTTACTGCAAGACATTGCTAAGCAAATTTTAAAAGGCAACTACATTGAGTACTTAGATAATGAAACCTTTGATTATTATGAAAACACAATAATTTATGTAAAAGTGCTATCTAAAATTAAAGATTTTGAGTTGTTTAAAAAATATTTATATAAATACATACCGTTTATTGATTGTTGGGCAAGTTGCGACGGGTTAAGTTTAAAACTAAAATTGAGTGAGTTTGAGCAATATTTGGAGTTATCAAAGCAACTAATTGTGGACAAACGCACTTATGCTCGAAGAATAGGGGTGTTAATTTGGTTTAAAATGCTTGAAAGTAAAGAATATACTAAAATAATTTTTGACCTTATACAAAATACACTCAAAGAAGAAAAAGAATACTATGTTAATATGTGCATATCTTGGTTTTTGTGTGATGCTTTTATCAAGCAAAGAGATTTGACAAAGCAATTTTTAAACAAAGAAAATGTCAATAACTTTGTGTTTAACAAAACAATTAGTAAGTGTTGCGATAGTTTTAGAGTAAGTCAGGAAGACAAATTATATTTGAAAGAATTAAAAACTAACAATGATAAACAATAAAAATGTAGTTAAAAACCAAAAAATAATAATTAATAAAAAGCAATATTTTTTTAAATGATAGATATAATAGCAAATGTAACACTAAATAAAAAAATAAAAATAATTAAATTAATATTTTAAATTTAAAATTAATATTGTTTATATTAATTTAATATTGTTTATATTAATAAAAAAGTATTCGATTATATAATTAATGTATCTTTGCTTTTATTTGTTATGTAATTTTTAAAATATGTGTTATAATGGCTTAACGAATATAAAAAAGGGCAAAAAAATATGGATAAATCTTCAAATATTAAGCAAAAAAGTACAAAAATTATGCTGATAGTTTATAGATTATTTCTTAAACTAGCATTTGCGTTTTTAATTTTATCAGGTGTCGTTGTTTTTTATAATAGTGTAAACTTTGACGACAAAACTTTTATTTTTGCAATTACTTCAAGCGTGATTTTTGCAATTTCGTACTTAGTTAGTTATTACTTATATAAATTATATAACAAAAACAAGTTTGAAACAATAAAAAAAGACCCGCTTAAAACACAAATTCAACTTATGATAAGATTTTTATTGTTTATGGTTGGGGCTTCGGCTTTTATTGCTGGAATGTATTTAACTTGTGCTAATTTTAGCGGACTTATTATAGCATTTTTAGGACTTTGTATTTGTGAGTTGATTTTTGCAAACAGACGCTTGACTTCGCATTTATCTACGTTTTGTGAAAATGTAGCAACTGGTGTTTTGTTTGGATATGTTTACATAAGTGCAACTAATGGCATTAACGCATTTATTCTTTTGTTTTGGGTAGTAACTTTGATTTTGCTATTTTTACAAGAATATTTTTATCATTTAACAAACATAAAAAAGCACAGCAACGAAGATATTAGCAAAAATGAATTATTTAAAATTAGGGCAAGATACTTTTTGAGAAATGCTTTACTTTACACAATTTTATATGTGTTAGTTGCGTTTATGTCGGCAATAGATTTATATAGCGTTATTACAAGTTCATCTGTTGCAACAATTATCTTTCAATTATTACCTCTTATTATTAGTATTATTACAGTTGTTATGTTGTTTTACACAACTTTTCATAAGGATAATAATGTGCAAACTCCAAACTATAACACAGTGTCAAATGAGTTAGATTTTAAAAATAAGTTACAAAAATTAAACAGCGAAATTGTGAATAAATCGTATGATTATGTAGTGAACACTATGAATGCAAAAAATGGATTCGTACGCAAGACGGGTGAAGATTATTTTTATCACTGCTTAAACACTGCAAACATTTTGCTTGAAAACAATATTAAAGATGAAAACACCATTGCAACGGCATTACTACACGATTGCTTGGAAGATGTAAAAGATTGTACATTTGATTTTATTGTAAAACTTACTAATGAAAATGTTGCAAATAGTGTGGCTAAACTTACAAAAAAAGATGGTATAGATTACAAAAATGACGACAATATGAATGAATATTTAAATAACATTCTTTTAAATCGTGATGCAACAATGGTAAAAATTGCTGACAGAATGCACAATGTTTCAACTATGACAAGCAATTACAGTGAAACAGCAAAGGCACAAAAACGAGATGAAACCAAAAAATATTTTATACCTTTTGTTGTTGACGCATTAAAGAAATATCCGCAAGATAGTCAATTTTTAAATGTTGCTTTAAACTTTTTTGAGTTAATATAATTAATTTGAACTTTGTTAGTTAAATAAAAAAATATAAAATATTTTAGCCTTTAAAATAAAAACGGACAAAAATTATAAAGAGAAAGAACATATTGAAAAAAGTCAATATGTTTTTTTATTGTGTAATTACGATTAAATCAAAATTGGTAAAAAAACTTAGTATTAAAATAAAATCTATTATTAAAATAATAACTATTATTAAAACAAAAACTGAATTTCACCTAATTTAATGCTTTTATTTAGTTTAGTTGAAAAGTAAACAAAAATATGATATCATATTACTATGAAAATAAATTTACTTAAATTTTACAAAAGAAAAGATGGTTTTGTTGAAGTTTTTAAACAAATGTATAAAAATCAGGACGAAAGATTACAAGTGCTTGTTGTCCCTGAAAAATTTGGTGTGAGTGCTGAACGGGCAATGTTTGATTGTTTAAAGTGTGGTTCGTCATTTTTTATGGATGTAACTACTTTTGATAGATTGGCGGATATTTATGTTATTGATAAAAAAATACAATATCTATCTAAGTCGGCAGGTGTAATGCTTGTACAAAAAATTACACAAGACATTGCTGATGAGTTAAATGTGTTATCAAAGTCTTGTCTTTACAATGGTTTTTGTGAAAATGTATTCAACACCATTATGCTTTTAAAAAGTAGTACTGTTTCGCCAAATATGTTGAGTGGTGCGGTTGAAAATTTGATGGATGTTTCAAAGTTAAAACTTTTGGATATACAAAAAATTTATCAACTTTATGAAGATACGATTAAAGATAGATTTATTGACAGTGCTAACAAGATGGATATACTAAGTCGTGAGTTAGAATTTGATGACGCAATTAGTAATGTTGATTTTTATGTTTATTCTCCTAAACTTACAAAACAAATTTTGAATGTTTGCGACAAACTCATAAAAAAATCACATTCAGTAACTTTTATGGTTGATTGCTATTCAAATAATTCAATAGTTTATGACGAAAATATAAACAATTTATATGGTTTAATTAAAAGTAATGGTGGGAAATATGACGAAAACACCATTCAACGATTTGACAGTTTAAGTGTGCAAATAAAAGATGTTTCAACTAAAAATAAATATAAAAACAATAATATACAATTTTATTCGCAAAAAAATATTAATGATGAAGTAACTTCAGTTTGTGTTGACATTAATAAAAAAGGTTGTCGCTACAAAGATTGTGCCGTAATGGTTTGTGACTTACCAAAGTATCAAAGTTCATTACAAAAAATTTTTGATGAGTTTGAAATTCCTTACTTTATTGACACAGAACAAACACTACTTGATTTAAAACCTACAAAAATTTTACTTCAATTAATTAATATTATTTTTGAGTTTAAGGTTGATAAAGTTTTATCTATTGTTAAAAGCAAAATATTCAACTACGACCAACAAAATATTTATAACTTTGAATTATATATTAAGCGTTGGGGTATTAATGAACGCAACTTTTTCAGCGAAAATAAACCTGAAGATGATTTGTTTGAAGATTTTAAAAAAATATATGACGATTTTAGTGCTATATACAAAAATTTTAAAACAGATATGCAAAAGTGCAAAACTTATGGCGAATTTATAACAGTTTTAAAAGAATTTTTAACAAAATATGATTTTGAAAACAAAATTCAAAGCGAATGTGTTAACTTATTAAAAATAAATGAATTGCAAAAGTCAAAATTATATGAACAAATAACTTCAAAATTGATGGCTTTATTTGACCAACTCGAAAGCATATTGGGGCTTAATCAAACAACTGTTAAAGATTTTTATAATGTTTTAAAAGCAGGGCTAGGAAGTGTTATGATAAAAACACCACCTTTAACTGTCGATTGCGTTTACATTGGCAATGCGTCAAACTGTATGCTTTACGATTACGAAAACTTATATTGCATTGGATGCAATGAAGGTTCATTCCCTGTTTACAATCAAGATTGCGGGTTGATTTTGGATGCTGAATTAGATAAAATGCGAACGCTTGCACAAATTGACCCAACAATTCGAGAAGTTAATATGGAAAGTCTTTGTAACATTATAAACAATTTATGTTGTTGTAGCAAATTGTACTTATCTTATCCTATAAGTGTATTTTTTGTTGAGCAAAGGCCAGCAACACTACTACTTAATTTAAAAAAATTGTTTGTTAATAACGAAAACAAAGAAGTTGCATTTTTAAATTATCAAGCACCTAATTTGCTTGAAAGTGCAAACGATTTGGCTATTGATATTAAAACTAAAACACGGGCTGAAATGTTTTTGCGAAAAATTAACAATGTAAAAGATTACAAAACTAAACAACAAATTTTAAGACTTAACGGCTTAGCAAAAAAACTTAATTTAAATTTAGATAATGAAGAAATATTGCCTAAAATACCTCGAAAACTTACCAAAAGCAGTGTTTCACAACTGCAAGTATATTTTGATTGTCCATATAAAAACTTTGTTAAATACGGGTTGCGACTAAAGGAAAATCCTGACAACACACTTAAACCTATTGATGTTGGTAACTTTATGCACAAAGTGGCGGAAATGTTTGGGCTATATTTAATTAAAAACAAAATATCATATGTTGAAGATGAAAATATTTTTGATAAGATTTGTTTAAATGCTTTAAAGACATTTGAATACGATAGCGATGGCAAAAAAGGTAAAATAATTGACGCACGGCAAAAAATTATCATAAATAATTTAGTTTATTCGGCTAAAAGTATGTTAAAAGCAATTAACGAACAAAACAAGTTGAGTGAGTTTAAAATTCAAAGCGTTGAAAAGGTAATAAATTTAAAAGTGTCAAACGGAATTTTTGACACTGAAATTAACGGTAAAGTGGACAGAGTTGATACATTTGAAAACTATGTAAGAATTATTGACTACAAAACAGGCAATGAAAATTTTAATGAAACCGATTTAATTAGCGGACGAAGAATACAACTGTTTGTTTATTTAGGGGCATTACAAAAATTGGAAAAGTTGTGTCCTATTGGGGCTTATTACTTTAAAATTAAAGATGAAATAACTTCGGCTTATGAAGATAAAAACTATCTTAAAACCTATTGCTTAAATGGGGTAACTTTGGATGACGAAAAAATTGTTTTAGCACAAGATACTTCGCTTAATGAAAATCACCCTAACAGCGATATTATACCTATTAATTGCAGTTTTAAAGATGGCTTTAAAATTGATAAGAGAAGAATGGGGGCATATTCTAGCGAAAAAATGCAGTGGTTTATTGATTATGCGCTTGAAATTTTTAAGCAAGGGACAAGAGAAATTGCTTTAGGAAATATCGAAAAATCACCTTATTTAGATGCTTGTCAATTTTGCGAATTTAAAGGGGTACTTTGTTTAGGCAACAAAAATTGTAGACAAGTGAAAATATTAAAAGAAGAAAAAACAAAAACAAAAAAATAAATATAAAAACTAATATGCAAAAGTATTGATAGAATTATTAACTATGATTTATTTACTAAAAAGATTATAAAAATAAATATAAATATATAATTTAATAATTATTTTAATATTGAATAACAAAATTAATTTGCTAAATTACAAATATAACTTTTTAAAACTATAAATTTGAATAAAAAAGCGAAAACAAAATTTACTAAAAAGGAAAAGGGCGAAAATGACGGAAGAACAACAAAAGGCGATTGATACAGTTGATAGGGCGGTGATAATTTCGGCAAACGCAGGTAGTGGTAAAACAAGTACTATGGTTACAAGACTTGTGTCAATAATTAAAAATAATTTGTGTGAAGTATCTAACATTTTAGCATTGACATTTACTAAAAGTGCTTCAACTGAAATGAAACAGCGGTTAGTTGATAAGTTACAAGAAGAAATTGAAAACGATTTTACACTTAAAAAGCAACTTGAAAAACAAATTAATGAGTTGAATGTTGCCGATATTAGCAGTTTAGATAGTTTTTGTCAAAAAGTAATTAAAAAGTACTTTTATGTTATTAATGTTGACCCTAGTTTTGCCGTCATTGATGAAGTTGAAAGTGGCTATTTAAAGGCAAGTGCATTGCAATCAACTTTAATTGAATTTGCTGAATTTAATGAGTTTAAAGATTTGACGCAAGCATTAAAAGATACAAAAAAACTTGATAATGTAAGCAAATTAATTTTGGAATTTGCGGAGTTTTTGTTTACTGTTGTTGATTACAAAAGTTATTTAAAAATATCAACTGATAAAAACGCTTGTTTTAATTCTTGTACAAATTTTATGCTTAAACGGTTTAAAGATTTTATTTTGCATTTTAAAGAAAAATGTCAACATTATTATGAAGTTATAATAAAAAATGATTATGAGTTGTTAAAAACTAACAGTCAACTTTGGCTAGATTTTTGTAAGCAATTTAATGAGTTTACATTTGAAGAAATGGCTTACTTAAAAAATTATCCAACCTTTTTACCATTTTCAAAAGCAAAAAAAGGTAGAGAGTTTGATGAGTTACAGTTGCAAGACGATTTAAAGAAAGATTTAGACGACTTTAAAGATGATATTGAAGAATATTTGCAAGTATTTTGCTACGGGAATTTAGAGCAAGTAAAGTTGCATTATGAAAATTCATTTGAATATGTAAAATTTCTTTGCAAAATAACTGACGATTTTATAACAAAATACAATGAATTAAAACAGTCAAGAAATGTATTAGATTTTACCGACTTAGAAGATTTTGCGATTAAAATTCTTCAAAACGAAGTTGTGCAAAAAGAATTAGTAAAGCAATACAAATTTATTTGCATTGATGAATTTCAGGATACAAACGAAAAGCAAAGTGCATTACTAAGTTACATTTGCGGACAAGATAACACATTTTTTGTTGGCGACCCTAAACAAAGCATATATAATTTTCGTCAATGCGATTTAAAAATATTTGTGCGATTAATTGAAGAATTTAAGTTAGATAAAAACAAACTTGCATTGTCCTTTAATCAAAACTTTCGCAGTCATAAACGCATTTTGCAGTTTGTAAATGATGTGTTTGATAAAATTATGACAAAGAGTGCAACGGGCATTGATTACAAAAATGAAAACCGCTTTGAAAACCTTAAAACTTTGCGATTCAAAATGAAAGGTAAAATAGTAAAATCACGCAAAGTTAATTATATTGATAGGGTAAAGGTGTTTGTGCTTGAAAAAAAATGTCAACCTTTTGTTATTGTAAAGGGGCATATAACAAAAATTGCACACAATGTAAAGCATTGTTTTAGTTTAACTAAAGGAACAAAACCAAAGCAAAGCAATAATGAAATAAAACAAAGTCAAGAAATTGAAGTTTATAGCGTATTAAAAAATCAAAAAAACAAGTTGCAATTTAGGGAGAAAAATGAAGGGGACATTGCAACGCAATATATTATGGAATTTTTTGACAAAAAAATTAAAATAAGAGATTTGCAAACCAAACAAAAGCGACAAGTTAAATTTAGCGATTTTGTAATATTGCTTCGTTCAAGAAAGAACTTTCAAATGTATATTGACGCTTTTAAAGAATACAACATACCTGTAAGTGCTAAGTTTAAATTAAATTTAATTGAGTTGCCACACATTCAAATGGTGGTTAATGTTCTTAATTGCATATCAAATTTCAAACAAGATTTGCCATTATCTACAAGTTTAAAATTAATAGGTGGCTTTACTGAAAAAGAACTTTATGACATAGCAAATAGTGTATCGGGTGATTATTTTTATGAAAAAATAATTAAACTTATTGATGGAACGGATGAAATTAACAGTACAGAATTAAATGAGAAATTTAATGTAATTCGTAAAAAATTGCTAGTGTTTTATGAAAAAATACAAAAATATATTATTTATGCTAGAAATTTTACTGTTTGCCAGTTATTACAAAAAATAATTTTAGAAAACAATTTGATAAATTACTTTTTATCTCTTGAAGATGGGCAAGATTTGGTGGAGCAACTCAACTTGTTTTTATCAAAACTTGAAAACAAATCGTTTAATGACAGTTTAGATGAGTTTTTACATTTTATTGAAAACTACAAAAAGGCATTTGAAGTTGATTTTAGTACTGTTTCAAGTGATAATAGTGTAAAAATTACAACAATTCACGACAGTAAAGGGCTAGAATTTCCTATTACAATAGTTGGCGGATGCGGGGATGCTTTCAATTTAAGTAAAAAATCTAACTTTGTTTATTCAAAAGAGTTGAATGTTGGCTGTTTAGATGTGCAATTAGAAAACAGGACAAAATATCCAACAGTGTCTAATTCGGCAATTTATATACAAAAAAAAGTAGATGAAATTTTGGAAGAAATGCGTATTTTGTATGTTGCACTCACTCGTCCAAAGGAATATTTAGCATTGATTGGTAAAGAAATTACATTGAGGGGAAATCTTGATGACGATTACAGTCTTTTAAATTGTAGAAGTTTTTTTGAATTTATTTTAAATAGTTATTAAGTTATTAAATAGTTATTAGTTATTAGATTAAATTTTAAAACTAAAAATAGATAATATTAATTTAAACAAATAAATAAAAAGCAAAGAATGGGAAGTTTTATGATTTATAAATTAGAAAAAGTAAAGAACACGCAAAAAGTAAAAGAGCAACCGCACAAGGAAAAGAACTTGAAAGGTGATGAAGATTTTGCAAACGTTTTTGTTAAAGAATTAGATAAGCAATATGAGTTTTTTAAAAGTGTTGATTTACCGCTTAAAAATTCGGTAAGTGTTTTGTTAAAACAAGCACAAAAAGAAAATCAATTTACAAAAGATGAATTTTTAACTCAACCAATGTATGAAAATGCTTTGCTTGAAAGCACAGAGTTAGGAATTGCATATCATAGTGCAATGCAATGCTATGAAGTAGGCATTTCAAATACAATATTTTTAGATAAAATTAAAAATGCACTTGACGAAAAACAACTAAAATCGGTTACTGAAAGTAAACTAATTACTGCTAAAGAAAATTTAGATAAGTTAATTAATGACAAAAATGTAAAGATATTTAAGGAACAAAAATTTATGATGTATGTTCCATATAACAAAATCTTTACCGATAGTGAAATTTGCGACGAAGTTTTAGTGCAGGGAATTGTCGATTTAATAATTGAGTTTGATGACAAAATTTTGCTAATTGATTACAAAACAAACAAAACTACAAATATGGAAAAATTAAAAGAAACCTACCAAATGCAACTTAATCTTTACAAAATGGCAACACAAATGAGTTTTAAAAAGCAAGTGCAAACCGCACTTTATGCGTTTTCTGTAGACGATTTTATTTGGGTATCTTAGTGCTAAAAATTATGGTTAAGTTATTAAAATAAATAGGGCTAACTGCAATATATGAAAATTAAAAATATTAAAATAAGAAAAGTTTTTAAGTTTCATTTTGCAATTTTTAAAGGATAGTGATTAATTTATGTAGTTAAACTGCTTAAATTCGACACTATCTTTTTTTATTTGTAAAAATTATGGAAAAAAATGCAAAAAATATAAAAAATTACGCTATTTTATTTGACAATTTTAGCACTAAACATTATAATTTAACTATATTTGACAATTTTCGCTAAAATCTATGTTTTTTGGTAGTTTGGTAGTATAATTGTCAATAGAATACAAATGCTATTATGTATAAAGGAGTTTAATATGAATACATCGCTTTTGGCAGTTTTTGATTCTATTGAAAATTTTTTTGCGACAATTGCTGATGCACTTCAATTTGACATCTTAATGTGGGTGTTTTTGGGCATTTTCGTGCTTTTAATCGTTATGACACTCATTCGTTTAAGATTTACTTACGAAGTACGCGCTATTAAGTCATTCAAAAAAATTAACAAGTATTTTTTGAAAAAACCTTACATTAATGAGTCTAATTTGGTGGAATTTAATAGACTTATGAAAAAAATTCCTTACCAACTTCGCGATAGATGGCAATTTTATATGCTTAACCGCGAGGGCTTACCTAGTGGGGAAATGACTCTTTATCATTGTGTTGAACAACCTATTAAAACATCTAACTATAGGTCAACTATTGTAATGCTTAAATATGTTGTCAACATCTGCACTGTTTTGTGCGTAATATTGAGTTTGTTTGCAGTTGGAAACAGCGTTTTAACTCCGCTTACTCTTGTTCGTGGATTAATTGTTCCAGCAATGTTTTATGTTTTGTGTCAACTTTACATTTACTTTTTAAATGCTAAATTCAATGCAAACAGTATTGACCTTTATGAATATTATTTATCATTTATAAGAAATCTTGATAAGGCTTCTGCGTCAATACCTGATTATGTTGACTATGAATTGCTATTTACTGACAAAGAAATTCGTGATGGCATACCAGTTTTAAGAGAATATCTTGAAAAGAGAGCATTGCTTGATAAACTCGCTAGAGAAAAAGCAAAACAAAATGAAAGTGAACGCGAAAACTTCGACTTTACTTCTTTAGGAATTGATGGTTCGTTGCTCGTTGAAAGGGCTATGACAACGAGTCAAGATTATCTTAACAACAGAAATCGCCTTAAAGAAGAAATTACGAAACTTGAAACTCAAAAAGATAACTACAATGAGCAATATGTTGCAGTTGAAAAAGATAATCAAAAGAAATTGCAAGCAATCAAGGAAAATTTGGCTCGTTTGCAAACTCAGTTAGAAAGTTCTGCAAACCGTATTGAAACTAACTACATTAAAAAGCAACAAGACCAAGAAAAAGGCAAGCAGGCTGAAATTGAAAAGAACTTGGAAGATTTGCATATTAAGTATGCTCAACAAATGAAGTTCTTGGAAGAAGAAATTTCAAAGCGTCAAGCAGAAATTGAAGAAGATAAGAAGAAAGTTAGTGAGCAAATGGATGCCGAATTCCAAACTTACAACGAAAAAGTTTATACAATTTTGCGAAACAAAATTGACCAAGATGACGCAGACGGATTAAAAGTAACTCGTGCTGAGTTAGATAACACACGCGATAAGTTATCTGCTGAAACACAAGAAAAAGAAAATCTTGAGTTGACTCTTGACATTAAACAACAACAAATTGATACAATGCAAAGTACTATTGATGCTTTGAATGACAAAATTGCTAAATTGACATCTCGTGATAAGCGAAATATCGCTGCGATGTATGATGAAAATATTGAACTTAAAAAACAACTTGCTGAGTTGCAACAATCTGCACAACCACAGCAAGAAAACGAAGAAACAGTTTATTATGACAAAGACGGCAATGTGGTAGACTTTAGTCAATATTATGACGAAAACGGATACTTTAAAGAATTCCCTAAAGTTTACGACAAAGACGGCAACTACTATGACTTTGCCGATTACTATGACAAATATGGTAATCCATTGACAACCGAAGAAAGCGGTGAAAATGCTGAAGCAAGCGAACAACCAGCACAAGAAGTTGCAAATACTGAAACCGCTGAACAAGGTGCTAGTGAAGAAAGCAACGAAAATGCTACTGAAAATGCACAAGATGAAGAACCTGTTTACTATGATAAAGATGGCAATGTGGTAGACTTTAGTCAATATTATGACGAAAACGGATACTTTAAAGAATTCCCTAAAGTTTACGACAAAGACGGCAA
>CALVZW010000006.1 GCA_944372675.1 uncultured Clostridia bacterium | reverse complement strand
TCACAAGATGAGCAAGAACAAAATCCACCTAAAAAAGTTTTACAAAATTTTAGTTTAAAAATTAATGCTGGAGAAAGAGTAGCATTTGTAGGAAAAAGCGGATGTGGAAAATCAACCCTTGTAAGTTTATTATCAAAAAGTTTATCAGCACAAAGTGGCACAGTGCTTTTTGATGGGGTGGACATTAATCAATTAAGCGAAAGTGCTATTCGAGATAATGTTACAGTGATAAATCAATTTCCTTACATTTACTTTATGTCATTACGGGACAACATAAAAATTGTAAAACCTGATGCTAGCGATGAAGAAATTTTGCAAGCGTGCGAAAAGGCATATTTAAAAGATTTTATTAATGAATTACCTTTTGGACTTGATACAATATTAGGCGAAAATGGAGTTAAAGTTTCAGGTGGACAAAAGCAAAGAATAGCAATAGCAAGAGCATTTTTGAAAGACACTAAGGTTATGGTATTTGATGAAAGTACAAGTTCGCTAGATAATTTTGCACAAAAGTTTGTGCAAACTAGCATTGATGAAATTAAAAATAAAACAGTTATAATAGTTGCACACCGATTATCAACAATCATTAATTGCGACAAAATTGTTTTTATTGATGAAGGCAAAGTTAAAGCAGTTGGAACTTTTGATGAACTAATGGCCAATTGTAGCGAATTTGCAAAATTATATACTTTAAGGAGATAAAAATGCAGTTAAGTAGCATAAAAGATATAGTTAAGCAGTATAAATGGTATTTTTTATTAGATATTTTTTTGATTTTAATTATATCTGTAGTTAACATTTTTCAAGTTGAATACTTTTCAAATATGATTGTTTCAGCAACAAATGATACAATGGACAAAACAAAAATGTATTTATTAATTGCATTTTGTTTAACAATTTCAATTGCTATTTTAGAAATTTTTAGTAAGATTCTAGTTCCAGTTATTGCTAATAAAATAAGACAAAATTATATTAAGCAAGTAATTGACTACTCTAAAAAGTTAAAAAGTTCTACTATTGAATCAACAACAAGCGGAGCAATGGTTAACCACATAGTAAGTAGTCCTGACCAATTTGTTATTTTAATTACTAGTTTTATTAGAATTGTAAATGATTTAATAATATCTGTTTTATTAACAGTTTATATGTTTATTTTAAACTATTTGTTTGGCTTTTTTATGCTTGCATATACTTTAATAAGTGCAATTTTTGTTTTCTCAACTTTAAAAAAGACGCTAAAATTAGGAAACATATTTAGAAAAATTACAATAGCATATACATCAAATAATGTTGAAACAATTAATAGTCATCAAGATATTAAATCTTTAAATACAAGTATGACTTTGAAAGGCAAGACAAAAAATTGTATCCAAAATTTAGATAAATCACGATATGTTGCAGATAAATATAGAACCGACATTACTTTTGTTAATAATCTATTATTAAGAATGTTTGCGTGTTTAGTTCCTATTTTATTAGGAATACTTTGTCAAGAATATGCGTTTAGTGTAGCATCGGCAATTTTAATTTTGAATAACTTTGATTTTGTTTATTCATTAGGTTTAGGGGCAAGTGAACTATATAAATGTGGTTGTGATATTAAAGTTTGTAGGGATGATTTAAATGAGTTGACGGATGAAAATTTATATCCAATCGACAATTATGGGCAAATAGAATTGCAAAAACTAAAAGGGCAAATAGAATTTGTAAATGTAAATTTTAGTTATGAATATAAGTACTATAAAGAAAGTTTAAATTATGATTTTAATAATTTGTATTCTAAAGAAATGAAGAGCAAGAAAAACTATGTTGAATTAAAGAAACAAGGAAAAGAGAGTATAACACTAAAAAAGTGTGTATTTGAAAATTTAAGTTTTAAAATTGACGCAGGGCAAAAAGTGGCATTTGTTGGGCAAAGCGGAAGCGGTAAGTCGACAATACTTAACTTAATTGCAAAGTTTAGTGAGTGTCAAAATGGTATAGTTAAATTGGATGGCATTGACATAAAGCAATTAACTGAAAACACTTTGCGAAACAATATTTGTATGGTATCGCAAAACACATATGTATTTAATGGCACAATTAGATATAATTTAATGCTAGTTAATTCTAGTGCAACTGAAGAGCAGTTAAAAGATGCTTGCAAAAAGGCAAACCTTGATGAATTTATTAGTACATTAGAAAAAGGAATGGATACTGAAATAGGTGAAAACGGCATAAAACTATCGGGCGGACAAAAGCAAAGGCTTGCTATTGCAAGAGCATTTTTGAAGGATAGTCAAATTGTCATTTTTGACGAAAGTACTAGCGCGCTAGATAATGAGTCGCAGGCGCACATTCAGGAAAGTATCAATAACTTTGTTGGTAAAACAGTAATAATTGTTGCACACCGTTTGTCAACGATTATTAATGTAGATAAAATTTATTATTTACAAGAAGGAGTTATTACTAACAGCGGAACATTTGATGAACTAATTGAACAAGACAAATCTTTTAAAGAGTTGTTTTTAGCGGAAAATATTTAATAAGTGTTATCAAAATGTTATATAAAATTTGTGATAGATAGTGTTTTTTCTATCACCTTTTTTGTCAAAAAACTATTATATTTTAAATAAATGTGCAAACAAAAAAAGTGGTTTTGTATTTTAACTAACTAATTATTAACTAATTTGACTAACTAATTTGAATATTTAAATTATATATTAACTTTTTTTTAAAATTACAATTGACTATTTTATTAACTAACTTTTAACAAACTTTTTACTGTTTTTTAACCAACTTTTAACAAAATTGTTATATTATAAATTTTAAAAATATAAATAAAATTTTATAACACTTACTTAAAGTGTTTAATATACTATTTAGAGGTAAAAAATGAATAGTATAGATGTTAAATTTAATAATATTATGCAGTTTTTAAGGACTAAAAATGAAAATCAACTTTTTGAACATATATTAAATAACTATAAGTGGCTACCTGTTGAAATGCAAAGAATTTATCAAAACTATTTTGATAAGTTTAATTATTGGGGAACAATTGATTTAGAAAATAATAATTATGAATATTTTGAATTAAAAGCAAAAGATATAATTAATAATTTGCAAGATATTGAATGGTTATATAATAAACTACAAGATTATTCTTCAAAGCGATTATTAGTTGCAATACTTGACAATTGGATAAATTACAATGTTGATTTGTTAAAAAGTACTATTGATGTTGCAAACAAACATTACTTTGATTTAGATTTAATACCAAATTGTGAAAATGAAGTTTTTGTTGATTTGGGGGCATACACTGGCGATACGGTACTTGACTTTATTGATACTTATGGTAAAGATTGTTACAAAAAAATTTATTGTTATGAAATAACGCCTAATATATTTAATTACCTTACTTACAATACAAAGCAATATGATAATATTGATTGTAGGCTAAAGGCGGTTAAAGACAAAAAAGGTAAAATTACGATTGAAACTAACAAAAATGACATATCATCAAATCGCACAAAAGATTGCACAAGTAATGATAATTTTGTTGAATGTGTATCTATTGATGATGACATAAAAGAGCCTATTACAATGATAAAAATGGATATTGAAGGTGATGAACCTTATGCTATTAAGGGTGCAAAAAAACATATTAAAAATGATAGTCCAAAATTGTTAATATCGGTGTATCACAACAACAATCATTTGTGGCAACTACCAAAACTTATTGACTCAATTAATAGCAATTATCGTTTTTATTTGAGAAATTATTGTGGCAAAGTGTATCCTACTGAAATCGTACTCATTGCAGTTCCTATAAAGTAAGTTTTAAAGAATTTATAAATTTGATAATTGACTTTTTGTGGCAATATGTGATAAAATTACTTTAAGGTGATTTTATGGCAAACGAAAGCAAAAATGGAATGTACTACATTAATTTACTAATAAAGTTAGCAATAGTGGTTTTGGTTGTTGCTGTGGCAATAGTTCTATTACTTCATTTTTTGGATGACAAAAGCACTCCTAATGAAAATAAACTTTCAGTTGAAACAAACAACAGATTTTTTGAAATAGGAGAAGAAATTGAATTCCCTGACTTAGTAGTAAAAATGTATAAAGATGGCAACATACTTGAATTTGCTTCAAGTGATTATGAATTAGATTTAAGCAATGTAAACAAGGAGTTAGCAGGTAGTTATCAAGTTAAAGTAGTTTTAAAAAGTGATAGTAAGATTTTTGGCTATTTTAATATTTCGCTTGTTGATAGCAGATTGCAAATTGAAAACTATAACACTATGGTGTTAATAGGAAATGAATATGTAATAGGAAATTATACTGCGTTTGTTATTAATCGCGATGGAACAAAAACTAACTTAGATACAAGCATTTTAACGGTTGATACTACTTTAATTAATAAAAATAGTTTAGGCGAATATGATTTAATAGTGAGTTATCCTGATAAAAATTTAACAGTTGTAAAAAAGGTTACAGTTGTTGAGTTGCAAAAAAATTAATAAGTAGACTATTGATTTAAAAGCAAAAAATAAAAAGATTAAAACACTAATGAATAAAAATGAAAGTTAAGTTTAAGCATTAAATTTAACTTTTTTTAATTGTTAATTTTAATTTATTACTATGAAACTATGAAAAACTTTTTAAGGTATAATTTAATAAATTATTTAAGGTATAATTCAATAAATAAAATAAATTCGAAATAAAACAACAATAAACAATAAACGAAAAAAATAAATAAAAAATAAAATAAAATTAAAGTAAAATAAACAATTTATAAATTAAATAAGTTTAAAGTAAAAATGAAATAAAACTGAATTAATAAAACTAAAGTAAAAATCAGATAAATGCTAAAATAATATTAAATAAAAAATTAAATGTAAAAAGTTTTTAAAATTGCATATAATATATTGCACGCATAAAATTTAATATTTAAAATTTGTCATTATTTTTCCACAATAATTAGTCGAAAAATTTCAAATTAAAAGTTTGTGATAATTGATAAATTTGCTTGCTATTTTTTTAGTTTTTTGTTATAGTGTATGTAGAATTACAAGTAATTAAATTGTCTAAGTTGTAATTCGACATAAACAATTTAATAAAAAAGGAGAGGGGTTTATGAAAAAGAGTTTACTTTCGGTTATTTGTTTGATGATAGCAGTAATTACAGCAGTGTCATTTAGTGCTTGTTCATCAAAGAAACCAGAAAAAATCGCATACAGCGATATCGGGAAAAGTGCAGTTCAAAACATTATTGATGCACAATATTTAACGTTTGATTTAAATAATCTTGAAATCAAAAGCGGTGAAGCAGTTATAGGAAAATTAAAGGGTCAAGTAAAATTACGCAAAGTAACTGAAGGCTATGATTTTGCAATTGACGCTGATGTAGTTTTCTTAAACAGCAGTAATAATGATGGTTCAAATGATCCTACATTAACTAACGAATTTGTAGATGTTAGCATATTTTTTGTTGATGGAAAATCAATTTCAAAAATAAAAGTATATGACACTGCTAACACTACAGGAAAAATTGCTGATTACATCAATTTTGATAGTTTAACTGATGAGCAAATTGAATCAGCATTATTCTATAATGTTGACCAAACATATTCAAATGCTGGGTCATTGCAAGAAATGTTAACTTCAGCAGGACTTACTGAATATGGCATTGCTTTAAACGATGTTTACACTGTGATTAAATCAGTTTTGACAACAGCAACACAAAAAATGGAAGGCGAAGTTGAAAAAAATAAAAACGGATACAATTATCAATTAAATATTAGTGTTGATGATATTGTAAACGGAATCGGAACAATATTGCTTTCAAATTCAGAATCATCATTGGGCGAATTTTTAGGAACATTGATGAATAAAACAGAAGAAGAATTAGTTGCAATAATTGATGAACTTTTTGCTGATGGTCAAACAGTTGGCGGATTTATAACAACATTAGAAACAGCAATTGGTCAACCAAATTTTGTAAAGAATACTGTTGATAGTTTACAAGCAACAATCGGCTTAAGCACAGAAAAAATATTGAATATTATTAAAAATGCAACAGGATTAGACCTTCCTGCTCAAGAAGGTCAAACAGTTTATGATGTTATTTATCCAACGATAAGTTCTCTTGACTTAGAAACCGTTTTAGCGGATATATTTGGAGTAACATCAGATTCAAGCAGTACAAGTGGCGAAGAACCAGTGAATGTTTTAGAGCAAGTTAAACAATTAGTTAAAGTTTATTTGTTTGGGGCAGAAGACGGTTCAGTTCAAGCAACTACTGTGGGCGAATTATTAAATATAATTTCTCAAAAAATTGGATTTGATTTGTCAATGTTAACTACTATTGAATCAAGTGGTTCAGCAGTCAATTTTAACTTAGGTTTTGACTCAAATTCTAAATTAAACAATGTAACTGGTGATGTTGCAATAAACATTTTGCCAAGAGTTGAAGTTGCAGAAGTAGAACCATTACTTGATGTTAATATAAATTTAGATGTTGATATTAATTACAATGCTTTACAATCATCTGAATTTGATACAAATGCACAAATTGTTGAAGGAAGCATTAATTTAACAGAAGATAAAACTTTTGTAATTACTAATAAACAATTAGAAAATGTAAATTACTTAGATTGTTGCTATTGGTCTAAAGATGAAAACGGCGGGAAATCTTATTATCATTTTGATGAAAACTTGACAACAGATGATAATGGAAATTATATTTACAAGGATGGGGACACAACATTGCTTGAATTGAAACAAGTTGGAGAAAACATCGAAATAACAATCTATTCAGATTTTAATGATTACATTTCAACTCGTAACTTATATAATTATTTATTTGTATTTGGTTTTGAAGATGATTCAACAGCAGTTGTTGATGTTCAATTAATTCAGGCTTAATAATTAAAAAAACTTTTGTAAATAATTTACAAAAGTTTTTTTGTTGGTGTTAATATGTTATATTGATTTTAAATGAAATAGTATAATGAAAAATATAGTAAATTTGATTTTAAATTTAAGTTTAAATGTTTTTAAAAAATATTGATTTTAATTGTAATTTGTGCTATACTAACTCAAGGAGAAAAAATTATGTCAAAAATTTTAAGTTTACTATTTTTAATTGCAGCAGTGGCATTGCTAGTTATAACTTACTTTTTTCCATTTTTCACTTACAATGTAGGTACATATAAGGGCGAAATGTTGGGACAAGAAGTTTCTATTAGTTTTAATTTTAAAGATGAATGTACTATTACTTTTGGGGAAGATGAATACAAAGGCAAATATGAAATAAAAGACGGTGAAATTATTATTACCGATTCTCTTGCTTCAACTTTGTTAAATAATTTAAAATTTGAAAATTCTTATACATTAGTCTCACAATCAATTTCAGGTGATGTGCTTGAATGTAAATTCATTAGTTATGTTGGTATTGGGTTTACTGCTATTTATGCTTTTGTAGGGTTCGTAAGTTTAATAGTATTTATTGTTAAATTAGTAAAATAATAGTAAAAACAAAAAATATATAAATTTTTCTACCGCGAATGCGGTAGTTTTTATTCTTTTAATGAAGTTTAAATTTTAAAAATTTTGATAATTATTTGTAATTGCTTTGCAACTAATAGTAAATAAAATTATATTTAAATTGTATTTACATTAAATTTTTTGTAACTAATTTAAGTTGTGTTTGCAATTATGTTTACAATAATATATAATAAATTTTATAATGATTTTAATTAATAAATAAAATATGTTAAAAATTATTATTTAAAATTTTTGACAAACAAATAAAAACAAATAAATTAATATGAGTTTTACTTTTGATAAAGAAAGGGTGAGAAAATGGTTGATTATGAAAATTATGACGCAATAGTCATAGGTGCTGGACACGCAGGAAGTGAAGCAGGGTTAGCATTGGCAAGGTTAGGACATAAGACTTTGGTTTTATCAATCAATTTGGATGCGGTAGGTTTTTTGGCTTGCAACCCATCAATTGGTGGTTCGGCTAAAGGACATCTTGTTTGTGAAATAGATGCTTTAGGTGGGCAAATGGGGAGAACTGCTGACCAAACAATGCTACAGATTAAAATGCTTAATGTTGGCAAAGGCCCAGCGGTGCATAGTTTAAGAGCACAAGTAGATAAAGTGGAATATCACAAACTGACTAAAAAGACTATGGAAGAACAAGAAAACTTGTTCCTTAAACAAGGCGAAGCAAAAGAAATTTTAGTTGAAAACAACAAAGTTGTCGGGCTTATTACGGCATCAGACGAAAAGTTTTATTGCAAAAGTATTGTAGTTTGTACCGGTGTATATCTTAAAGCAAGAATTATTACAGGGGAATATATACAAGAATGTGGACCAAATGGCTTTAAGCAAGCAAGTTATTTAAGTGATTCATTGAAAAAACTTGGCTTTGAGTTGCGAAGATTTAAAACGGGGACACCGCCAAGAATTGATGCAAGAAGTATTGATTTTGACAAGTTAGAAATTCAATATGGCGATGACAATATAAGGATGTTTTCCGCTTTGACTAAAAACAAAATGCCAAATGTAAAACCTTGCTATTTAGTTTACACAAACGCAAATGCGCACAAAGTTATTCAAGATAATATTACAAGAGCACCACTTTATAATGGTTCAATTCAAGGGGTGGGGGCTAGGTATTGTCCATCAATTGAAGATAAAGTTATGCGATTTAGTGATAAGGAAAGACATCAACTATTTTTAGAGCCTGAAAGTGCCAGCACTAACGAATGGTATTTGCAAGGTTTTGGTACTTCATTACCTGTTGATGTTCAACGCAAAACAATACAATCAATGCTCGGTATGGAAAGGGCATTTATTATGCGTGATGGATATGCTATTGAGTACGATTGCATTGATAGCACAAAACTATTGCCAACCTTAGAAAGTAAAGATATTCAAGGATTATATTTTGCTGGGCAAATTAACGGAACATCGGGTTACGAAGAAGCAGGAGCACAAGGGTTACTTGCCGGAATTAATTGTGCTTTAAAATTGCAAAACAAAGAACCTTTGGTATTAAAACGCAGTGAAAGTTACATTGGTGTTTTAATTGATGATTTAGTTACTAAAGGGACTAATGAACCATATAGAATGATGACATCAAGAGCAGAATTTAGACTTCAATTAAGACAAGATAACTGTGATTTAAGACTTACTGAATACGGGCATAATGTTGGGCTTGTGGGGGAAGAACAATATAATTTATATTTAAACAAAATTAATCAATTAAATAAAGTAAGAGAATTGCTTAAAATTGTTATTAAGCCTAACGAAGAAATAAACAACTTTTTACAGAAATTAGATGAAGCACAAATAATTACAGGTATAACTGTTGAAAATTTAATAAAAAGAAATAAAGTTGATATCTTTAATTTAAACGAAGTTTTGCATTTGTTTGATGAATTTGACTATGCGGTGCTTAGTGAAATTAATGTTGAAGTTAAATACGAAGGGTATTTAAAAAGACAATTAATACAAATAAATGAACAAAACAGGGCAGAAAATCAAAAACTTGATGAAAACATTGATTATTTAAGTATTGACGGATTAAGACTTGAAGCAAGACAAAAATTAAACAAAATAAAGCCTTTGACAATTGGACAAGCAAGCAGAATATCAGGAGTAAATCCAGCAGATATTTCAGTGCTATTAATTTATTTAAAAAAATTGGGTAAATAAAAACAAATAACATTTTTAGTAAATATTTAATAAATTAATTAAGTAAAATAAATGGTGAAAAAATGAATAAAAAAATGTGTGATTTAATAAATGCAAAAAAAGTAATATTAATGGATTTTGATGGAACTGTTGCAGATACTGAACCTTTAAATTATCTTACTTGGGTTAAGTGTATGAATGATTATGGGCTTGAATTTAATGAAGATTACTTTAAAAAAATTATAGGAAAATCGTTAACTGAAATTGCATCAACACTTGAAGAAATATATCAATCTAAGTTTAGTAAACAAGATTTTCTTAATGGATTACCTAAATTCATTGAAACTTTTAAAGAGTTAGAACAAAAAAATGATGTTAAAATTTTTGATTATGTATATGATATTTTAAATAATTTTGAAAACACACCTAAGTACATTGTGTCTAATCAATCAAAAGAAATAATAAATAGTGTTTTATCAAAACACGGCATAGATAAAAAATTTGTAAAGATAATTTCTTGTATGGAAGAAAAAACTAATAAAGAAAAAATTTATGAAAATGCAGAGCAAATTTTTAATGTTAAACCTTGCGAATGTTTGTTGTGCGAAGATATGGACAAATATATCGAAATGGGTAAAAAATTTGGTATGGCAACAATCGGTGTACAACACAAATACAATAAAAAAATTGTTGCCGATTATGTAATTAATATGAATGATGGATTAGAAAGAGAAAATTAACATATAATTTTTGTTAAAATATTGAAATTTTAACACAAATAAGTTATAATATGGCAACGGAGAAAATATTATGGAAAGTTTTAAAAAAGTAATGGATAATATGAAAACGCTAGTTAAGGCAGGTGAAATAGTTGGCGTTGCTTGTAGTGGTGGCAGAGATAGTATTAGTTTGCTTCACTATTTAAATAGCATTAAAGAAGATTTAGATATTGAAGTTGTTTGTGTAAACATTAATCATAGCATAAGAGATACAAGCGAAAGAGATACTCGTTTTGTTGTTGATTTTTGCCGAGAAAATCATATTCGATGCTACAAATTTGTAATTGATTCTTATAATTTAGCAAGAACAAGACATTTAACTTTGGAACAAGCGGCACGCGAAGGAAGATATGAAATGTTCCGTTCGTTAATAAAAAAAGGGCTTGTTGATAAAATTGCATTAGGGCATCACATCAGCGACCAAGCCGAAACTGTACTTATGCACATATTGCGTGGTGCAGGATTAAGCGGTGCAAGCGGTATGGCAATGATATCCGAAGGAATTTTTATTCGACCTATGTTAAACTTGTCAAGAAATAGCATAGACGAATATATTAAAGAAAACGATTTAACCTATGTTGAAGACGAAACAAATAGCGATAGTACATATACAAGAAATTATTTAAGAAATGAAATTTTGCCAAAATTGGAAGAAAAATTTCCAAACTGTCAAGAAAATCTTGCAAATTTTGGTAATATTTGCCGTAAAGATGATGAATATATTGAAAGTTTAGTAACCTTGGATGCAATTATTATTAATAAAGAAACTAAGACAGTAAAAATACCAAGGAACTATTTCATTTATCCAGAGCCAATAGTTAATAGAATGATAAGAAAGGCATTTAACAGTATTGATATTTATGCGGATATTGAATCGAAACACATAGAAATGATAAAAGCACTTGTTAAAATGGGAGAAAATGGTTCAAAGATAAGTTTGCCTAATAAGATTTTTGCTGTTTGCGAATATGATTACATTACAATTTATAAGAAAATACCAAAAACAAATTCGCAATGTTGGGTATTCAAATCTGGTAGAATAAAAATTGACGGATTAGGAACACTAATAATAAGAAAAGCCAACAATGCTCAAATAACTGAAAATTCATTAAAGTTTGATGCTTCAAAATTGCCAAAAGGTGTTATGTGGCGTTTTAGAAAAGACGGAGATATTTTCGAAAAATTTGGTGGCGGTACAAAAAAATTAAAAAGTTATATGGTGAATAAAAAAGTTCCTGCCAGATTGCGAGATAATATACCTTTGCTTGCAAGTGATAACGAAGTGTTTGTTATTGCAGGTGTTGAAATTAGCGAAAAGGTTAAAATTGACGAAAATAGCAAAAATATTTACGAAGTAATATTAAATCAAACTAATAATTAATAACTAAAGGTAAAGTATGTTAGATGAAAATGAAAAAATGAAAAACATTATTAAACTTTTTTTGAAAGGTGAAACACAGCAAGATATTGCATACAATGCCATAAGCAATGATGATGCAAAGACATTGCAGATTTTGATTGATTTAGGATTAAAACTACAACAAGGTGAAAATTATTTGTTTTCAGCAGTGGATATGCGTGCAAAAAAATGCTTTGACCTTTTGCTTAATGCTGGAGCATCAAAAAATATATGTGGAAAAACTTATTGTGATGGAAAGTTTATTTATGCAACTCCAATGGAATTAGCGTGTATAATAGGACAAATTGATATGGCTGAAAAATTGGTTAAGTCGGGAATGACTTTGCAAAATAATTTTGGGGAAGATATTTTAAGAAAATATTTTAGAAGTTTAAAAGAAGATGGATGCGAAAGATTAAGAAGTGCAAGATTAGCATTTGAAAAAGAACATAAAAACGATACTTTGCATACTATTATTTAATTAAACAAAGATTATTAACAATAAAAATGAACAAATTAAGCAATAAAAAACTAAAAAAATGTGAATTCTTTCAATATTTATACACAAAATAGTTTACAAATTGTTTAAAAATCATTAAAATATACTAAACCTGCTATTAGGTTGGTTAATGGAGAGAAAATTTATGAAAACAGTATATAAAAGATGTCCTAGATGTGAACTTAATTACATTAAAAAAGGTGAAGAATATTGTAGTGTTTGTATAAATGAGATGAACTCAAGAAATGATAGTCTTAATTGCGATGTGGACCTTGAATTGTGTCCTATTTGTAAGACTAACTACATAACAGAGGATGAAATTATGTGTTCTGCTTGTGCAGCAGAAAAAGAAGCAGAGGGGGCGGATATTGACGATATTGACATTTCAGAATGGAATGAATATGTTAATGAAGATGGAATTGAAGTTGATAACGAAGAAGAAGAAAATCTTGGGCCAATGGCATCAATGGGAAATATTGATGATGGCTATGACGCAGGTATGACAAACGATTTGGATATGGACGATATTTGCGATTTGACCTTTGACGAAATTGATGACTTAGCAAAAGATGAATTTGGTGCTGAACTTGAAGAAGATGACTTTGAAGACGACTTTGATGACGATTTTGATAATGATGACGATGACGATGATGAAGATTTTGATAATGATGACGATGACGATGATGAAGATTTTGATAAATAAAATAAGACTAAATGTGTTTTGTTAAATGGAAAAATAATAACTAAGTTTGATAATATCATTCTTAGTTTTTTTATTAAAAAAAATAGTAAATTCTTTACAATTTATTTTTAGTGTAGTATAATATGCTGTAAAAATAATTAAAATAGAACATAATACTATTTTGACCGAAATTTTCGGTTTTTTAATATTCACAAATAAAAACACAATTTAAAGGGAGTTAAAATGTTAAGATTTTTAAAATATTTTAAGGGCTTTGAATGGGCTATTATTGTTTTACTAATATTACTAAATGTTGGGCAAGCAATTTTAGATTTGACATTGCCTGAATATATGGGAAGCATTGTTGAACTTGTTTTAGCAAAAGCAACAATAAGTGAAGTTGTGGTTGAAGGATTAATAATGTTGAGCATTGCATTAGGTTCAATATTGCTATTAATTATTAGCGATTTCATTGCTTCAATACTTGCAGCGCGTTATACAATGCGAATGAGAGGACTTGTTTTTAACAAGGTTCAGTCAATGTCGCAGGCTACAATGAATAATTTTACTACAGCAAGTTTAATTACTCGTAATACAAATGACATTACTCAAGTTGGTAATGCACTTTCAATGGGCTTTAAAATTGCAATTTATGCACCAGTAATTGCTATTATGGCTTTATTAAAAATTATAAACAAATCAGCAGAATTATCTGTTGCAACAGCAGTATCAATTGTGGCTTTAGTACTTTTGATTGGGATAATATTTGGGTTCGCAGTACCAAAATTTAGTAAAATTCAAAAATTGACAGATAGTGTTAACGGAATCAATAGAGAAAATCTTATTGGATTGAGAGTTGTTAGAGCATACAATGCTGAAAACTACCAAAAAGATAAATTTGAAAAAACTAATAACAATTTAAAAAGAGAAAATATTATAGTAGGTAGATTAATGTCAGTACTTAATCCTGTTATGACATTAATTATGAATGGACTAAGTTTAGCAATAGTTTGGATTTCGGCATATTTGATTAGCGATAATTTGTTGGATATTCCTACTATGACTGAATTTACAATGTATGCAATGCAAGTTGTAATGGGCTTCCTTTTGTTAAGTATTATATTTATATTAGTACCAAGAGCAACTGTGTCATTAAAAAGAATTTATGAAGTTTTAGATGCTAAAGAAACAATTTTTGATAGTAATGCTAACGAAAAAAGCATTAATAATGAAAATTTACAAGAAAATCAACAAAGCGGGAATTTAAACAATTTAGTTGTTACAAGTGAAAATAAAGATTGTCCTATTGTTGAGTTTAAAGATGTTTGTTTTAAATACCCTGATGCCGAACAAAGTGTTTTAAACAACATAAGTTTTAAATGTTATAAGGGTCAAACTGTAGCATTTATTGGGTCGACGGGTAGTGGTAAAAGTACATTAATTAATTTAATTCCACGATTTTATGATGCAACAAGTGGTGAAATTTTAATTAATGGAAAAGATATTAAAGAATACACTCTAAAAAATTTACATTCGCTTATGGGATATGTTCCACAAAAAGGAATGTTGTTTAAGGGAACAGTAAAATACAATGTTGATTTTGGCGAAAACAATTTAAGTGATGAACAAATTGAATGGGCATTAAAAACATCACAAGCATACGATTTTGTTAAAAAAATGGGTGGGTTAGATGCTGAAATTTCTCAAAACGGTTCAAACTTATCCGGTGGGCAAAAACAAAGAATAAGCATTGCTAGAGCAATAGCAAGTAAACCGCCAATTTGTATTTTTGACGATTCATTTTCAGCACTAGATTACAAAACTGATAAGAAAGTGCGTTCATTACTACAAAAAGAAATGGCTGAAAGTACAAAATTTATTGTTGCACAAAGAATTGGAACAATAAAAGATGCCGACATTATTGTAGTACTTGACAGTGGCGAAATTGTTGGAATTGGCAAACACGAAGAGTTAATTAAAAACTGTCAAGTTTATCAAGAAATAGCAAATTCACAATTAAGTAAGGAGGAGATAAATGCAACAATCAAAAAATAAATATTCATTTAATCAATCAATTAGTAAATTTATAAAATATCTCAAACCTTACTATGTATGGTTAGTTCTTGCAATACTTTTTGCAGTTGTTGGAACAATTTGCAGTATTATTGGGCCAAACAAAATTGGTGAAATAACTAATATAATTGAAGAAAATGTTATGACAAATACTGCCATTGATTTAGCAAGTATTGCAAAAATTGGTATATTACTTGTAGTTTTATATGGTATAAGTGCAGTTTTTTCTTATTTACAAGGGTATATTATGACCGATGTTGTTCAAAGAGCAACAAAAAGAATGAGAACAGACATTTATGCAAAAATCAATAAGTTGCCTTTGGCATATTATGATAGTCATACATTTGGCGACACTTTAAGTAGAGTAACTAATGATGTTGATACAATTGGCTTATCATTTAATCAAGCAACTGTGCAATTAATTTCTGGTGTTACATTGCTATTGGGTGCATTAGTTATGATGTTTGTAACTGCTTGGCAATTAGCACTTGTAGCACTTGTTTGTGTGCCTGTTGGATATTTATTGCTTGCTTTAATATTAAAATTCTCGCAAAAATATTTTACTGACCAGCAAAAGCAACTTGGCGAAATTAATGGTATAGTTGAAGAAACTTTTTCAGGACATAATGTTGTAACAGTGTTTAACGCAAAAGACAAGATGAAAAACAAATTCAACGGCACTAACACAAAATTATATAAATCACAATACAAATCACAATTTGTTTCTGGTATTATGATGCCTGTGATGCAATTTGTCGGTAATTTAGGATATGTTTTAGTTTGTATTGTGGGCGGGGTTCTTTATTTAAACGGACAAATTCAAATTGGTGCAATAATAAGTTTTATTATTTACATTAAACTATTTACGCAACCATTGGCAACCATTGCTCAATCAGTTTCAAGTATGCAATCTGTAGCGGCAGCAAGTGGCAGAGTTTTTGAATTTTTGGAAGAAAAAGAAATGCCTAAGGATAATGCTAAACTTTACTTAGAAAATGTCAAAGGTGATGTTAAGTTTGAAGATGTAAAGTTTGGTTACAATCAAGATAAACTCATTATTAAAGGATTTTCTGCACACGCAAAAGCAGGGCAAAAGATTGCATTAGTTGCTCCTACAGGAGCAGGTAAAACAACACTTGTCAACTTGCTAATGAAGTTTTACGACATAGATAGTGGAGATATTAAAATTGACGATATTTCAATAAAAGATTTATCAAGAGAAAATGTGCATAAATTATTTGGTATGGTGTTGCAAGATACTTGGCAGTTTGAAGGTACAATTTACGATAATATTGCCTTTAACACAAAAGATGCAACAAAGAAAGATGTTGTTGAAGCGTGCAAGAAAGTTGGACTTGACCACTACATTAGAACTTTACCACAAGGTTATGACACAGTACTTGATGATACGGTATCTTTAAGTGCTGGACAAAAGCAATTACTCACTATTGCACGAGCAATGGTACACAATGCTCCTTTGCTTATTTTGGACGAGGCAACAAGTAATGTAGATACAAGAACTGAACTTATTATCGCCAAGGCTATGGATGAATTATCTAAAGGTAAAACAAGTTTTGTTATTGCACACCGATTATCTACAATTAAAAATGCTGACCAAATTTGGGTTTTGGAAGATGGAAAGGTTGCTGAATCAGGAACTCACGATGAGTTAATGAATTTAAACGGAAGGTATGCTGAATTATATAATTCACAATTTTAGCAAAGTGCTTTTGTACTTTGTTTTTTTTTAAATTAAAAGTAGTATAAAATTAGTTAATAATGTTTATTGCAAATAATAATTTTTTTAATTTTAGTTAGATTAAATTAATAAAACAGTTTTATCATAAAATTAAAATTAATACATAAAATAAAACTATGAAAGAATTTATTAAAATCAATTTGAATATTATTTTAACTTGGGCATTTATATTAGTAGTAGCGGTATTAGGCAGTATTTTTGTAAATTTGGGAATGGAATGGTTTAATGAACTATTTAAGCCGAAAGAATGGATACCTAATTTTGTAATTCCAATAGTTTGGACAATAATTTATGTTTTGTTTGCAATAATATTTGTATTTTTATATAAAAACAAATTGGTAACTTTAAAAATAATAGTTTTGGGCATTGTAAACGGAATACTAAACATTTTATGGTGTTTAATATTTTTTACATTAAATCAACTTTTGTTAGGTAATGTTTTTATTATTTTAAATGCAGTTTTTGGAACAATGTTATTAGTTGAAATTAACAAAAGTAATGTTTGGTATGCAAAACTTTTATGGATTTATCCGATTTGGTTGTTTGTTGCTTCAACGTTAAATTTGGCGGTTTGGATTTTAAATTAAATATATTTTAAATAATTAATTAAAGTGTAGTATTTTGAAGTGTTCATTATGAAGATTACTTCATTAACTACACTTTTTTTTATTATTGGTGATAAACAAGTTTAAATTGCACATATTACACTTGACTTATTTTGTAAAATTTTGTAAAATAATTCTACTTAATGTCGAGGTTTTATGTTTATTTTATTTCAACTAGCAATAGTGCTTTTAACCGTTGGTTTATTTTTAATTTTACATTTTACTACAAAAGATAAAAGTGAAAAGGTAAAAACAAGAGTATTTAAAATTTTAGGGCTAGTGTTCTTTGTCGCATTTTTATGCAGAATTTTTAGTTCTGATGTGTTTGGGCAAATTGTAGATTTTAATATGCCACAATATGGGTCAAAAGTGCAAGTAGTGTTTATGGGACTATTATCTTGGACTTGTGGTTTTTATTCGCTACTTTTAATTTGTGCGCCGTTAATAAAATCTAAAAACATTTTAAACATATTAGTTGTTTTAGGCTTTCCTTTTTTAATTTTAAATTTAATATTCTTTAAAACAAATATTAATATGTTTATTGGTGATGAGTCAATATTGAATTGGCGAACATTCCAGTTTGCAATTGAATTAATTATTGGGCTTACAATGTGTTTATATTTGATTTTTACAATGAAACACAAATTAGATTTTAAGGCAAACAAAAAACTGTTTTTCAAAAACATATTTATTGTACTACCATTTATCTTATTAATGAGTATGCCATTAAATTTGTTGCAACAATGGTTTGGTACAACTAATGTTGAAATGGATTATATGTCCGTAGAGCAACATATTTGGGTTTTGATTGTTTTGGTTATTGGTTTAGGTTTGCATTTTGCACTGAGAGATAAACCTGAAGAAGTTAGAAATTCGGCATTAGTGCTATTATCTGTTAGTATGTTCATTAACTACTTTAGTAAGTTTGATATTGCTACAATGGGAGTTGGTAATTTACCTTTACACATTTGTAATTTAGCGACAGCATTGATACCATTAGCATTGATAACAAGAAACTTATTCTTATTTAGTTTTACTTATTTTATAAATGTAGCAGGTGCGTTGATTGCAATATTATTGCCTGAGCAAAATAATGGTGTGTTATCCTATTCATCATTAGTTTATATGTATGAGCATACTTTTGCATTTTTGTTGCCGATATTAATTGTTTCATTGGGTTTAATGCCAAGAACTAAAAAGAGCAATTTTAAGTTTGCGGTAGCAAGTTTTTCTGCTTATTTTGTGCTGGTGCTAATTTGTAATGTATGGTTTGTAAATTATGATTCATCAGTGGATTACTTTTACTTAAATTCTAATTTTATAGCAAACAAATTACACTTTTTGCTAGCCATAAGAGAAATAACAGTTGTGTTTAATATTGGTTCTTTGACAATTACACTTTATCCTATTTATTGGTTACTCATTTACATAGGTTTTGTATTATTACTAGTTGTAACTTTCTTTATTTATCGTGAATTATATAGAGTAGCGGATATTAATTTTGAAGTAAGAAAGGAAAGAATGTTTGATAAAAATGAATATTTATCATTCATAAAAAAATTGGACGGGGACATTGAAAAGCCCGCGAACAAAAAGAAGGGTATTATGATTAAATTTACAAATTTTAGCAAAAAATATGCTGGAGCAGAAAGAAAATCGGTAAATAATTTTAATTTGGAAGTAAAGGACGGGGAAGTATTTGGATTTTTAGGTTCAAATGGTGCTGGTAAAAGTACTACAATTAAAAGTCTTGTAGGCATTTTACCATTCGAAGAAGGCACTATTGAAATTGATGGTTACGACATTTCAAAACAACCACTACAAGCAAAACGAGTGCTTGGGTATGTTCCAGATAATCACGCGGTTTACGAAAGGCTTACAGGTAGACAATATATTAACTATGTAGCAGATTTATATGGAGTATCGCAAGAAGACAGGGAAAGAATAGCAAAAGATTTACTAGAAAAATTTAATCTTAGCGGAGCGGTGGATAATCCTATTAAATCATATTCGCATGGTATGAAACAAAAAATCACAATTATTGCTTCATTAATACATAGTCCTAAATTGTGGGTGCTTGATGAACCACTTACAGGACTTGACCCGCAAAGTTCGCAAGAAGTAAAAGAATATATGAGAGAACATGCTAAAAATGGTAATACCGTATTTTTCTCAAGCCATGTTATTGAAGTAGTGGAAAAAATTTGTGATAGAGTGGCAATTATTAAAAAGGGTGAATTACAAGGCGTTTATGACCTTAAAAAACTTAAAAAAGAAGGTAAAAGTTTAGTAGATTTATTTATGGAAAAAGTCCAATAGGTGAATTATGAATAAAAAAACAAAAGAGTTATCAAAAACTGAAGAAAAACAAGTTACTGCAAATGAACTTGCTAAAACTGATGAAATTGATAACAACAAATTAAATAGTAAAAAATCAAAATGCAAAAATTGTAAAGATATTACAAGCATAACAAAGGCGAAAAGGGTTTGGTATTTGTTTAGATTACAAATGTCTGAAAAGTTTAAACATACAATGACTTTTCGCGGAATATTTTACAGTACTGCATTACAAATTTTAGGTATTATTGCAGTAAGTGTTGTAGTTTATTTGTTACTTAAATATTTTAATGCTCAAGGGAAACTTGACTTAGATGAAAATGTGCTTTCTGTTTTTATATGTTTATTTTTTGTTGTCAGTTTAATTAGTTCATTGTCAACAATAAATACCTTTATGTACAAAGCATCGGACAATGAGTTTTTGTTTGCTATGCCGGTTCAAAATGATGAAGTGTATTTATCAAAATTTTTGATTGTTTGTTTGCAAGAAATCAAAAGTAGTTTTACATTATTGTTACCTTTCTTTTTGGGGTTTGGTCTAGCAATATCATCGCCAGCAATATTCACTCAATGCATACCACTAAATGCTAACTATGTAATTACTGCAATTTTGCTTATTTTTACCTTACCGCTTTTAACTGTTGGCTTAGCAATGCTTCTTTCAATAGTTTTAAAGTTTTTTATGGATTTTATTAAAAAGAACTTTATTACAACAATAATATTTTATATCGTGTTATTAATTGCTTTAATATTGTTGTTAAATTTGTTTATAAATGCTATAATAGGAAGTGTAAATTTCCTTAATAACTTCTTCGCACTAATGGGGAAAATACAAAACTTTTTAGATGCGTTCAATTCAAATACTTGGTTATTTGGATATATTGCTGGAATATTAAATGGAAATTACATTCATTATATTTATTTATTACTATGCTCGGGGGCTATATTTGTAATTGCTTACTTTGCAATAAAGCCAATTTATTTTAAATTTGTATTAACTGGAAATCAAATTAGATATTCAAAAATAAAATATGGAATAAATTACAAGCAATCAAAGCCATTTGTCAGTATGATAAAAAAAGAAGGTGTTTTGTTGCTTCAAGGAAATGAATTTTTTAAATCTTTTGCAATGGCAGTGGTTGCACCATTTGCAATATTGTTTACAAACACTTTACTAAATTCGCTTGAAGTTTCAAAAACAGGTGAAGCACTAATTATTGGTTCTAATTTTATGATGATGGCAATTTTGATGCTAATAAGTTGTATTTATGTTGCAAATAGCATTTCTAAAGAAGGTAAAAACTTATACATACAAAAAATTAATCCACAAGGATTTAAACTTTTCACTTTACTAAAAATGTTTATTAATTTTGTAGTAATTGCAATATCACTTTTAATTTGCGTAATTATTGCGGGAGTTATGAATAAATTTAGTGTAGGTATTTGCATTGTTATGTATTTATCAATTTTAATATTAGCAACGGGACATATTTTGTTGTCTTATCGATATGAATTATCTAAGCCAATGTTAGATTGGCACGATGAAGCCGAACTTAAAAACAACAAAAATGTTGCAAAAAGTAGTATTGTAGGAATGGTGATTGGGTTAAATTTTGGTGTGTTTGCATTAAAATTCTTTTACATAGCACCAGCAACAAGAGCATGTTTATGGCTCATTATTTTAGCGTGTGCATATTTATTAATTAATTTACACACATTAATAACAAGATTTAAATATTATCAAAAGAGAATAGAGGGATAAAATGAACAGTAAAATTTCAACAATGGTATTTGTATTACCAATAATTTTAGTTGTTTTAATAGGAATTATAGCGGCGGCAATTATTCTAGGAGACCCTGCTATCAAAGTAACTTCAGTAAAAATAACAAATGAAGAATTTGACAACGCTGACAGAACTTATGTAGTTAATGTTGATGATAAAAACACTTTGCAACTAACTTGGGAAGTTTTGCCAGAAGATGCTGACGATAAATCAGTTTCATTTACAAGTACTAATGAAGCAATAACCGTAAATAATGAAGGCTTAGTTACATTCAACGAACCTTTTGTTGGTGCAGGTATTCAAATTAAAACAACCGACGGCGGACATACCGACACAGTTTATATTAATACAACTTCTTTAACTACACAAGAAGTTAACTATGATTTTGATTCAAATACAATTAGTGCAAGTGCTAACAATTCATATTCTGTTTATGAAGGTAAAATGGTTATTTACTTAGGAACAACTTATTCTTTAGGGGAAAATATTGATGTTAGTTGCGAAAGTACTAATGTAAGTATTAATGCACAAGAAGGTTTTACAATTACACCAAATGCTGTAGGTGAAATTCAATTAACACTTACAAATGAAGGTCAAAATAAAACTTTAGATGTAATCGTAGCAGAAAGAATAAATAGTATTATATTGCCAAATGAATTAATTGCTTTAACTGATAATCAAGGTAATCAAGTTACTTCAATTAACATAGGTAATCAAAATGCTTATCATTTTAATTACACCATACCATCAGTAACAAATGGTGAAGTGGCTGTTTCTTTGCAAGAAAAGGTTAACGGAAGTTTTGAAGATGTTGAGGATGTTAATGCATTACTAACATATAATCTTGAAGAAAAAAGTTTTACTTTCACAAATAGTGCAGTTGGTAAAACATACAAACTAATTATTTCTTCAAAATATAATAGTGCAGTTTCAGTTGCTTATGAATTAAATGTTAACAATGGTTATAACATTAGTTCTGATGCAGAAATGAAAACATACTTTAACGACAATAGCAAAACTAATTTATATTTAGTAAATAATATTGTAGCACAAGCACCTCAAGATTTAATGAATGGACAATATTTGGTGCGTGAAGCAACAAGAGGAATTTATGCAAGAACTGCAAGCGTTAACTTTAACGGTAACTATTTTAAAATTGATGCAAGCAGTGTTCCATTAATGGAGCAAAAAAGAGAGTCAACAGGTGAATTATCATTTGTTCACGACAATACATCATTGTTTGCTTTAGGCGATTTAGTCAATGCAGTAGAGAACAAATATCGTAAAGATAGTTTAGAAGATGCATTAAGTAAAGATACTGCAACAGCAGAACAAAAATTAGAACAACAAGAATATGTTTTAGGCTTGTATGTAACTGCCACAGAAATGAATTTCAAAAATTTAAGCATAGTTGGTAATGTAGGCAAGGCATTTAACACTACAAATTCAAACGGTGAAAAAGAATATGGCGGATTTGCAGGGTTAAACGGTTTGACTGTTGACGGAGTTAAATTATCATTTGAAAACTTTAATGAAAGCAATTTTACAGTAGGATATAAAACAAAATATGGTACTTATGGTTTAACCATTAAAAATTGTTACTTTGGTGATAATGCTGGATATAATGTTTACATAAGAAGAACTTATAATGTAGTTTTACAAGATTCAACATTTGGAGAATGTGGACACGCAGCAGTTTATGTAAAATCGGATGATAGTGACAAATTAATTGACAGTTACACACCAATTGCTAACTTAAATGTAGGAAGCACTGATACAAATGATGCTAATAACACTTTATATAACGATGGCAAACAACATTCAGGTAACTATGTTCAATTAATCGGTGATATAGTGTTTGATAACTGGACAAGTGGAAATGACCCATTCATAAGTTTTACGGCTGAAAAGCAATTACCAATAACAATAAAAACATTAATATCAAAATTAATGGGCTTGCACTCTTCAGGATTATCATTAATATTGAGAAACTATGAAGATTTGGATAATGCTGAATTTAACTGGGGACTGATGGCGGAATCAATCTCTGGAGAAGTAAGTTATTCTGAGTTTGACACAACACAATTAACTGGTTACAGAGAAAGTTTTGATATGAATGCTTATTGGCAAGCCCTTGCTTTAGCAACAGAAGGCCAAAATACAGGCAATCAAACATTGATGACACAAGCAGCACAATTAATACAAAATAAAATTTGGGCTAATGATAGTATTGCGTGCGTATCAATCAATGCAGGATTAGCAGGGTTAGGCGGTTCATATCCTAATGCTATGACATATCTATTTGTTGGATATTTGCAAGCAAGTAACTAATTAATAATAATAAAAAAACTTGATTTACATTAAATCAAGTTTTTTTATATTTATATTTTTTTGTAGTTTGCACTATTAAAATTGCAGTATAATGTCCTAATTTTATAGTTATGCAGTTATTTTTTCAAAAAAAGTGTGTTAAAATGCTAAAAATTATATAACTTTTAAATAAGAATTGAAATTATTTTTTATAAACACTATAAATAAAAAAATAATATTACTTAAATTTATTTTTGGTGTTGCATTTATTGATTTAATTAGTTAAATAAAAAAAGTTGTAATAAATTTTATTACAACTTTTTTTGTTCAATTTAACAAAAGCACTATTTTATTTTTGATTTTGCAAATGAGTAAGTGAAATTAAAATACCAAGTTTACCATATTCATAAGTTAAACTGCCTTGCATATATGCTGTATATGGCGGAGTAATTGGACCATCGCAACTTAGTTCAATAGTTGAGCCGTTAATAAAACTTCCACTTGCCATAATTTCTTGATGCGGATATCCTGGCATTTCGCTTGGCATAAGCGTTACAAAATTTTCAAGTGCAACACCTTTTTGTATTCCACGACAAAACTCAATTAGTTCGTTTGCTGAATGAAGTTGTACAGTTTGAACAATGTCAGTACGAAAGTCATTATATCTTGGACTAACAGTATATCCTAACTTTTCAAGTAGGTAACTAGCAAGTGCCATTGTTTTTAAGCAAGAACATACAACACTTGGTGCGTGGTAAATGCCTTTGTAAAATGAAAGTAATTGATTTAAGTTTGCTCCTATATCCTTTGCAACGCAAGGGGCGGAAAATCTTTCGGCAATGTCATGTACATATTCTGATTTGCCTACAACATATCCACCAGTTTTGGCTTGTCCTGCTCCTAAATTTTTCATTAGCGAGCCAACTAGCACATCTGCACCAACTTCAATGGGTTCTCTTGTTTCTACAAAATCTCCGTAACAGTTGTCTACCATTATTATTACATCTTTGTCAACTTCTCTTATCTTTTTGCACACTTTTTCAATTTTGTCTATGCTTAAACTTAGTCTATCACTGTAACCGCGCGACCTTTGTATTTCCACCATCTTTACTTTTGATTGTTGTAATCTGTTAACTATCTTTTCAATGTCAAAATCATCATTTACTAAATCAATTTGCTCATATTTTATTCCGTGTGCAATTAATGAATTTCGACTATTTCCAGATAAGCCAATAATACTTTTTAACGAATCGTATGGTTCACCTGAAATTGATAATAAAGTGTCGCCATATTTCAGTAAACCAAAGAATGTAATTGATAATGCGTGTGTGCCTGACATAATTTGTGGACGAACAAGTGCATCTTCCGCTTTAAAGATTAAACTGTAAACTTGTTCAAGTTTATCTCTGCCTAAATCAAAATAACCATATCCTGTATTTTCACAAAAATCTGTAGCATTTAACTTTACTTGATGTAAAGCACTAAGCACTTTTGCACTATTTAATAAACAAGTTTCTTCAAATTGTGCAAAAATTGGTTGTAATTCTTGTTCCGCTTGTTTGGTTAATTCTAGTAAATCATTGGAAATATTTAAATCGTTTATCATTTTTTTACCTCATTGCATATATTATCATATTTTTAAAATATTGTAAATTGATTATGTGTAAAATAATGTTTGCTGTTTTAATTTTAATAAAAAATTAAGTTTTTACTTTGATTACAAATAGACAAAATTTTAATTATGATAAAAAATTTATTATGTAAATAAATGAATAAAAATTTTATTGTTTTACTGTATAATTTTATATTTATATTTATATTTATATTTATATTTATAAATTGATAAATTATAGTAGTAAATGCAACAGCAAAGTAATTTCTATGAGTGCTAATTTAAGTTAATTATTTGCTAATTTAAAATTTTAGATATTAATAATTTATTAGTTAATTTGTTTTATGATATTTATGTAATATTAAGACTTGACTATTAATAATATAAATGCTATAATACTAAACATTGGTGGTTATATGGAAAACATACAAAAGAAACAAAATTGGTTTATTAGACTTTGGAATTATTACACAACTTATGAAAAAATATGGTTATTTTCAATTATTACATTGAGCATATTGTTCGCTATTTTATTTCCTGACGACCCTGAAGGAAATTTTAATTGGTTAAATATTGTTCAAATTATAGCAATAATAGGTGGATGCTCTTGTGAGTTGTTATTAAGCAAACAATCAAGATGGGCATTTATAGTATCATTTATTTTGTATGATACTACACAAACAATCGTGTATTTTGCTAGTGGATATTACATAAGTGCATTATTTGAAATTATATTTTGGATACCTATTTTGTTCATTTGCTTTCACATTTGGTCAAAAAAGGCAGATGACCAAAATAAATTATTAACAAAAGTTAGACAAGTAAATTATCAGCGAGATTTGTTAATATTTTTAGGAGTGTTAGCAATATCTGTTTTAACAGGTTTAGCATTTACTTCAATTACTATTTTTGCTGAAGGTATGCCTGACTGGTGGTATCTTGATGCACTTGCAAATGCCTTTAGTGTTTGTAACGGAATATTCTTAATGTTCCGCTTTAAAGAACAATGGTTGCCTTGGATTGGAGTTGCTTTAGTTGAAGCGGTTATGTGGATTTTAAGCGGGCAGTTTATAATGTTAATTTTATCTGTTGGATATTTAATGAATTCATTATATGGACTAATAAAATGGCATAAATATACAAAGGCACATCTTAATTATAACAATTCAATAATTGACGAAATAAGAAACAAAAGAAATCAAAAAAAGAACAATAAAAATAACGAACTAAACTCTAATGAAAATAAAATAGATAGCGATGCAAAAGTTATTGAAAATAACAGTGAAGATGAAAAATTAAGTGTTGTAGCAGAAAGCAATAATGATAAAGATAATAGTGAAATTGCTAATAATGTTGTAAAACAAGAAATAAACACAACAGAAAGCAAAAATTAATTTTTTTAAAAAGTGTCAATAATTAAATAAAACTTAAAGTTTCAAAAATTAATTCAAATTACAATTTTATTGAAATATTAAAATAAATAAATTTAAAGAATTAAATTTTAAATTTTAAAAAATAAATGAATTAAAAAAAAATATTTACCTTGTATTAATAAAGAAAACTATTAACAATTATCTACAAAAATCTTTGTAGTAAAAACATATTTATTATGAAATAGTTGACAAAGTAGGGGTAAAAATAGTAAAATATAATATAAATTTAGGAGAATAAAATGGAAATATCAGAAGTAAAAAAAGGTATGCATGTAGTTATTGATGGTGATTTGTATCAAGTAATTGATTTCTTACATGTAAAACCCGGAAAAGGTGCTGCATTTATGAGCACAAAAATTAAAAATGTTAGAACAGGTACAACACTTGAAAGAAATTTCAACACTAACTATAAAGTTGATGAAGCAAGAATAAACAGAACTAATGTTCAATATCTTTATAATGACGGAAGCACTTACTATTTTATGGATAACAACACTTACGACCAAGTGGAAATACCTGCTGAAAGAATTGGTGACGACAAGTATTATTTAATTGAAAATAATAGTGTAGATATGGCTTCATACAATGGCGAATTGTTAGGAATAACAATTCCTGAAAAGTTAGAAATGACAGTTGTTAGTATTGACCCTGGTTCAATGTCATCATCATCTTCAAAACCAACAAAGGATGCTGTAACTGAAACAGGACTTGTTGTAAAAATACCTGTGTTTATTAACGAAGGTGAAAAAATTATTGTAACAACTTGCGATGGTAAATATTATTCAAGAGCATAAAATTAAAGGGCTTAAAGCCTTTTTTTTGTAGGAGATAAAATGAAAAAGACTGTATTAGTAACAGGTGCAAGTCGTGGCATAGGCAAAACGACTGCAATTGAGTTTGCAAAAAATGGATATGATGTTGCAATTACTTATTTTACAAATAAAGATTTAGCACAAACTGTTAAAGATGAAATTGAAAATTTGGGTGCTAAGTGTTTAGTAATGCAATGCGATATATCAAATTCGCAACAAGTAAAAGATTGTGTCTATAAAACTATTAAAACTTTTGGCAAAATTGATGTACTTGTGAATAATGCTAGTATTGCAATAGATAGTCTATTTTGCGATAAAAGCAGTGAAACTTTCAAGAAAATTTTAGATGTAAACTTAGTCGGGACATTTGAAGTTAGTAAAAATGTTGGCGAATATATGGTTAAGAATAAAGGTGGAAAAATAATCAACATAGCAAGTACAAACGGGATCAACACTTATTATCCTATGTGTTTTGATTATGATGCGTCAAAAGCGGGGATTATATCTTTAACACACAACTTAGCAATGCAGTTTGCGCCTTTTGTAAATGTTAATGCAATAGCACCGGGGTTTATAGCAACTGAAAGCGAAACTAAGGATATGGATGAAGAATTTATAAAATTAGAAGAAGAAAAAATATTCTTAAAAAGGGCAGGAACAGAATTAGATGTTGCAAACTTAATTTTGTTTTTGGCTAGTGACAAAGCAAGTTTCATTAATAATGAAATTATTAGAATCGATGGCGGTATGTACGGTAGTTTTTGATTTTTGTAGGTTTTTGATAATAAAATTAACTATAAAATTAACAAGCATTTTTAAAGTTTAATTACTTTTTAAATAGAAATAATTTAAAAAACTTTACTCAAATAGTAAGGGGTTTTATAATATTATTAAAAACAATGGGCAAAATTTTAATGTTTGATTATAATTTTTATTGCTATTGTAGTTTATAAAAAAATAAATCTACTATTATAAAATTTGTTATTTTTTTAAAAAAGCAATCATTAAAATAATTTAATGATTGCTTTTTTTATATTTATTATTTTATATGTTTGATATTTTTTGTGTCATTCTCGAGATAACAAAACAAGAATTACAAATCTTAATAATTCAAGAATAGCAACAACAAACGAAGCAACATAAGTTAATGCGGCAGCCTTAAGTACTTTGCTTGC
>CALVZW010000005.1 GCA_944372675.1 uncultured Clostridia bacterium | reverse complement strand
AAAAAAAAAAAAAAAAAAAAGGAGAATTTAAAAAAAAAAAAAAAAAAAAAAAGGAGGGGGGGGGGGGGGGGTAGATAGTTTACTATCTACATCCAATAACAATAATTTAAACGGAAACAATGGTTTACAAAATGAAGATTTAAGTTTCAATAACCAAAGTTTTCAAAATTACATATTAAGTACACAAAAAACAAATTGTAAAAATGAAAATATAATAAGTGAAAATGGAAAAACAAGCAACTTGTGTTTAAGTTGTAGACAAAATAAAATAAAAAATAAAAAGGGAAAAACGCACGAATTACTCACCGTTGATTTTGCTAGATTTAATCGTGCAAACAATGGTGATTATATGACTACACAATTTAATAGAGAAAATAATAATGAAAAGAGTTATGATAGCAACAAAGTAAGTTTAAATAGCAAAGGGAGAATAAATACAACTTACAAAAAGCGATATAGCATAGTGCAATCTACGATATTATTGTTGTCGTGGCTTTTTGTGGTTGTTATGGGCTTTGCATTAATTTTTAATGCAAATATTAATACAAATAATAACAATTTAATTGGAATGCAAAAAAATGTTGTAGCAGAAGGTACCAACGAAATTTTTTCCAATGGAATAGGCGATGGCACTATTAATAGTCCATATCAAATAAGCACAATGGCGGACTTAGAGTTCTTATCAAAAAATAGTAGTTATTGGTCAGCAAATTTTTTACAAGTAGAAGACATACCTTATGAATCGAGTAGTTGGACACCAATAGGAAATGATATAACAAATTTTACTGGCAACTACAACGGCGGGGGACACAAAATAACTTTTACAAATAGTATTAAAATCAGTGGTGAATATGGCGGAGTGTTTGGTTATATAAGTAGTAATGCAGTTATACAAAATTTAGGCGCTAATTGGAATGGCAAAAATAACATATCAGTTTATAGTCATTCTTTACAAGGATTAGTTTGTGAAAAAAATGAACAATCAAGTGGTAATAGTTTAAATGTAGGTGGAATTGTCGGATATGCAGTAGATTCAGCTGTTGTAAAAAATTGTTACACTAAAGGCTCTCTTAACGCTTATGCGCGTAGTGGTTCATATGCCGCAGCAGGTGGAATTGTCGGAGTTGCTTTTGATAAGGTTACTGTATCAAATTGCTATAGCATGTGTGATATTAAAGAATGCTGTCTTTACGCTATGGGCAATCTAGCAGGAATAGTGGGGAGAAATGTAGGACAGGCAATATTAAAATGTTATAGCATAAGTCATTTAGAAGACTTAGGTTCTATGGGGTATGTTAATGACCATATTGACATAACTCGTAATTATTCGAATTGTTTTGCTTATACGTATTTTAGTAACGGTGGTAGAGGGCTTGGAGTAGATACATTAGATGAACTAAAACAAGAATCAACCTTTAACACAAACAGCAATGTTGAAACTGATTGGGACTTTACCACTATATGGGGAATAAATTCTGAAACTAATGAAGGTTATCCATATTTGCGTGTTTTTGAAGAATATTCAATTACATATAAAGCAGGCGATGGAACTGGAGATGATGTGTTAAAATATTATGGTCTTAAAACTTCTTCACCACAAGCAACATTGCCTAATGGCACATCAAGTGAAATAGGTTTTACAGCACCTAGCGGAAAGGAATTTGATTGTTGGATGGATGAAAGCGGTACTAATCATTATGTTGATGATAAAATAACCTTGACTGAAAATTTAGTACTCACTGCACAATGGAAAGTGCCATATATTGATTTTGATATTGTTCTTGATGCAAATGGGGGAACACTTGGAAGTGTTACACAAATTGAAGTTTTGCAATCAGTACCACAAAAAACGCAATTGACTGGTGGTGAATTGCCAACACGAAATGGATATACATTTAACGGGTTTTATACACAAAAAAGTGGTGGTGAAGAATATATAGATAGCACTGGAAAAGTTGTATTAACTGATACAAGTTATTATTTAAATGAAATACCAACACTTTATGCACAATGGCAACATATCAATTATACAATAACCTATTACATAGTAAAAGATGGGGTAGCGAGTATTTTGAGTGATAGTGGAAATCCAACAAATTACAATATAGAAACAAATGCAATAACGGTTAACACTCCAACAAATGTAGGCAATCAATATAATTACAAAGGATGGAGTACAACGCAAGGTGGTACTACAAGCACTAATGTTTTGACGATACCAAAAGGAAGTACTGGAGATTTAACATATTATTTCGTATATGAAACAAAAACATTAACACTAACATTAAATTGCACAAATTATAGAAATCAAAATTATTTTGTATATATCTACAAAGATGGACAAATGAAATATCAACTTTATGTACAAGATAATGCGACAATAAAATTAGAATATATTGACGGATATCAAGCAGGGCAATATAGCATAAGATTAGTAACAAGTTATTTAGGGAATGTACAAATTGCTGAAAATGGAACTGATAATATAACATTAAACGGAAAAGAAATAAAGATTGATACATTTGCAAATACAACTATTAATTATACAATTAGTTCATATAATGGTAATAATTTTGTGGTAATTTAAAAAAATATGATGAAATTATTATCATATTTAGATAAAATTATATGCTAATTTATTGAAAAGTAAAAAATTAAAATATTAATTTAAATATGTGTTTAATTAAATTTAAAAAATGCTTGTCATAAATACAAGCATTTTTTATAATTAATATTATATATTTATTTTTTAACATTTATTTAAAAAATGTTATGAATGTTAAAGGCGGATATTTTTTTGAGTACATACATTTCTTCGTGTAATAAATATATTTCTGTTTTTGACATTGCCATATCATTTTCTTCAATTGCTGCTAATAAGCGTACTAATGCTTGTCCTACACTAGCAATGTTCTTATGATCAATAAGTAATGCCATTGTTCCTTCGTTGTTTTCCCAAAAGTTTCTCATATCGTAAAAACTGTTCAAAACATTTTCGCTATTAAGTGAATTTTCATTGTTTACTACTGTTGCTTGTACATAATTTATATGTGCAAGCATTTTGTTTATTGTTTTATCTATAAAAATTTGTTCGCATATAGTTAGCGTTAAAAGGGCAATTAATAGTATTACAAAGAATATAACTCTTTTCACCAGTTGTTGCCTCCTTTAAATTCTATATTAAATGTTGTGTTTTTGCCCTTTTTTGTCTGTAAATATATTTTGCCATTGTTATCTATATTAAGCACTAAAATATCTTTAAAAGATTTTATGTTTTGTTTTTTTATTATATCATTTAAAAAATTTAAATCTATTTGTGCAGTTTTTAAATTATCTTTATTAATTCTGCCATCATCTATTAGTATTATAGGAAATGTATTTTCTTCTACTTGTATTTTTAAATCTTTGTTTATTACTGGGGTATTTTCTTTTTTCAATATAATAGACATTTTGCCGTTTGTTTCAACTATTGCATATTGCACTTCATCAAAGTTTGATACATTACATCCACGCAATGCTTCTTGTAAATCGTCTAAACTCATATTAAGCGCTTTCAAATTATCATAAATTATGCCGTTTGGCCCAATAACTATAACGGGCTTTCCGTTAATTATTTTTTGAAATAATAAACTTTTTCGCGATAATAATGACAAAAAAAATTGTAATAAGACAAGGGTAATTAGTGGGATTACTCCAACAAGCAGTGGAACAGATGAATCAGTCATTGGAATTGTAGCGATATCAGCAAATATTAGCATTATAACTAATTCAAATGGTTGTAATTCGCCAATTTGTCTTTTACCCATTAACCTTACAAGCGTTAGGACGATTAAAAATATTATTATAATTCGAATTAATGTTGTGAACATACTTTAATGTTTGTAAATCTTTAAAATTTATGCAATTTGTAAAAAAATAAAGCAAAAATACTTGACAAAAGTTTAAAAATATTATACACTTAAGACAAGTATTTTGCCTTTACAAATCAAGGAAGAAGAAAATGGATATTGAAAATAGTTTAAGGTTCAGTCGTTTATTAGATTTTTATGGAAATCTTTTAACCGCAAAACAACGAAAAGTTGCAACAATGTTTTTTAATGACGACATTAGTTTATCGGAAATAGCAGGGTTTGATGGACTAACTCGTCAAGCGGTTTATGATATCATTAAAAGAGTTAAAACGATTTTAGAACAATATGAAAACAAACTTGGGCTGTATGGGAAATACATTGAATCAAAAAAGTTCTTAACTAAAAAATTAGATGCGGACTGTTTGAGTCATTTTACAAATATTTGGGAGAATTAAATGGCATTATTTTCAAATTTAAGCGAACGATTAAATCACATATTTAGTAAACTTACCAATCGTGGTAAACTTACTGAATTAGAAATCAAGCAAGCGATGAGAGAAATTAGAGTTGCATTGCTTGAGGCCGATGTCAATTTTATGGTTGTCAAAGAATTTGTAGCAAAAGTGTCGGAAAAGGCAGTTGGCGAAGCGGTAATGGAGAGTTTGACCCCTGGGCAACAAGTTGTAAAAATTGTGAGAGATGAACTTGTTGAGTTATTGGGTAGTACTAACGCAAAATTAAATGTTTCGTCAAATTTACCAACAGTAATTCTTATGTGCGGATTGCAGGGTGCAGGTAAGACTACAATGTGCGGTAAATTAGCATACAATTTAAAATCGACGGGTAAAAAACCTTTGTTGGTTGCTTGCGATATTGTTAGACCGGCAGCAATTAATCAACTTCAAGTTGTAGGAAAAAATGCTGGTGTACCTGTGTTTGAAAGGGGTACACAAAAAACATTAAAGACGGCACTTGAAGCAATTGAATATGCAAAGTCTAATATGCTTGATACAGTTATTATCGATACAGCAGGCCGTTTGCACATCAACGAAGAATTGATGGACGAATTAAAAGAAATAAGAAATGCTACTAATCCTACTGAAATTTTGTTGACGGTTGACGCAATGACTGGTCAAGATGCAGTAAATGTTGCAAAAGCATTTAATGACGATTTGGATATAACTGGCGTTATACTTACAAAATTAGATGGTGATACCCGTGGTGGTGCGGCATTATCAATAAAAGCCGTTACTGGCAAGCCAATAAAGTTTTGCGGTGTTGGTGAAAAAATTGGCGATTTAGAGCCTTTTCATCCTGATAGATTTGCTTCAAGAATATTAGGAATGGGTGATGTTTTAAGTTTAATTGAAAAAGCACAAGGGGCTATGGAAGAAAAAGAACTTCAAAGACTTCAAAAGAACTTACGCGAAAACACTTTTACCTTAGAAGATTATTTATCACAGTTTGAAAACCTAGATAAAATGGGTGATGTTAATGAATTGTTGCAAATGTTACCGTCAAGACTTACGGGAAAACTAAAAATTGGTGATGCAAAAATTGACCAAAACGAAATGAAACACAACAAGGCAATTATTCAATCAATGACAAAATATGAAAGATTGCATCCTGAAACTCTCAAAGCAAGTCATAAAAAACGAATTGCTGACGGAAGTGGGACATCAATTCAACAAGTTAACGCACTTTTAAAACAGTTTACGCAAACAAAAGAACTTATGAAACAATTTAATGGAAAAAAGAAAGGACATTTTGGATTTTAATGCAAAAATAAGGAGAATAAAAAATGGCAGTTAAAATTAGATTAACAAGAATGGGAGCAAAAAAAGCACCTTTTTACAGATTAGTGGCTACTGATTCAAGAGTAGCAAGAGATGGCAAGTGCCTTGAAAATCTTGGCACATATAATCCTACAGTTGACCCTGTAGCAGTAAATATTAATGCTGAAAGAGTTAAGTACTGGTTATCAGTTGGTGCACAAATGACTGATACAGCAAAAGAATTAATTACAAGAGAAGGTATTATTGAAAGAAAACCTTACAGAGCACCTAAAGCAAAACAAATGCCACCAGCACCTAAGGCTAAGGCTGAAGAAAATGCTGAAAATGCTGAAACAGAAAACACTGAAGCAAATGCGTAATTAATAATAAGGAAATTTTATGGTTAGTATAGTTGAAAAATTTATCAAAGCATTAGCAAAAAATCCTGATGCTGTTACTGTGAAATACGAAGACAAGGGCAAAATAGGTTTGTTTTTCGTAACAGTTGATAAGGCTGATGTTGGTAGAGTTATAGGGCATCAAGGCAGAGTTATTCAAGCACTAGATACTCTTATTACTGCAATTAATGCTTACGATAAAAAAAATTATGTACTTAAAATAAATGAAGGGGAAAGATAATGAACGATTTTACCGTTATAGGCAAAATTCTTAAACCGCAAGCATTGAAAGGGGAAGCAAAGGTTTCACCTATAACTCGTGATGCTATGCAATTTTTGACATACAAATATTTATATATTGGTGAAGAACACATAAAGTACGATATTGATTATTGCCGTATGCAAGACGGATTTGTAATTATTAAATTTCACGATATAAATTCTGCTGAAATGGTTGATGAACTGCGAAATGAACTTATCTATATTGATAGAAGCCAGTTAGCAACTCTTGACAGTGGGGAATATTTCATTCAAGATTTAATTGGATGCGAAGTAGTTGATAATTTTAATAATACTGTGTTTGGTGTTGTTACAGCGGTTGATGAATATTCGCAAGTAAACACTATAACAATGCGTAAAGATAATAAAGAATTTCTTTTTCCTTTTTTAGATAAAGTAATTAGTGATGTTGATGTTGATAACAAAAAAATTTATGTTATCAAAGACAAATTAATGGAAGTGTTAGTAGATGAAAATTGATTTTTTGACACTTTTTCCAGAAATGTTTTCGGCTATGAATTGTAGTATCATAAAAAGGGCAGTAGACAACAATATAGTTGAAATTAACTACATTAACATAAGAGATTTTTCATTAGATAAGCACAAAAAAGTAGATGATTATGTATTCGGTGGGGGTGAAGGGATGTTAATGTGTCCGCAACCGCTATTTGATTGCATTGATTCGGTGAAAAAAGAAAATTCTTATGTTATATATGTTACACCGTCAGGACAACCTTTTACTCAAAAAATAGCAAAAGAACTAAAAGAAAAAGAGCATCTAATATTTATCTGCGGGCATTATGAAGGTATTGACCAAAGAGTAATTGATGCAAGAGTTGATAGGGAATTGAGCATTGGTGATTATGTTCTAACTAACGGCGAATTGCCCGCTATGGTTATTGCAGATTCTGTTATTAGATTATTGCCTAATGTTTTAAGCAATTCTTCTTCAACTGTAAACGATAGTTTTGAAGATAATTTACTTGAGCATCCGCAATACACTAGGCCTGCAGATTTTCGTGGGATGAAAGTACCTGATGTTCTTTTATCTGGAAATCATCAAGAAATTGAAAAGTGGAAGTATCAAAAAAAATTAGATAAGACTAAAAGAGTTAGACCTGATTTGTTAGGGGATAAATTATGATTATACAGTGGTACCCAGGGCATATGGACAAAGCATTGCGAGAAATGCAAGGTGTTATGAAACTTGTTGATGCAGTCATATATGTTCTAGACTCAAGAGCACCATTTTCGTGTATTAATCCTAAGTATAAAGAAATAATAGGAAACAAACCTGCAATAATAACTTTAAACAAAGCAGATTTAGTGCAGGATAGCGAATTAAAAAAATGGGAACATCTTTTTGAAAAGAATGGTTATGAAGTTGTTTCACTAAATAGTACAGTAACCAATGCAACAAAAATGCTCTTAATGAAAGCGGAAAAATTGCTTGCTGAAAAAATAAATAAGAATAAAGCAAAAGGTATTCATTTGCCAATTAGAATGATGGTAATAGGTGTGCCTAATTGTGGTAAAAGTACATTAATTAATAATGTATGTGCTAATAAAAAAGCCGTAACTGGTGATAAAGCAGGTGTTACTCGTTCAAACCAATGGGTAAAAATTGGTGGCGATTATGAATTGTTAGATACTCCGGGGACTTTATGGCCATCATTTAAAAATAATAAAGTAGCAAGAAATTTAGCATACATAGGCAGTATAAAAGACGATGTGCTAGATATTGAAGAATTAGCATTTGCTTTTATAGATGATTTAAGAGTAAAATTTTTTGAAAATTTTGTAGAAAGATATTCGCTTAAATGCAGTAATGATTGTGAAACGATAGAAATATTTGATGAAATTTGTTTAAACCGAAATTTTAAAATTCGTGGTAATGAAATTGATTACACACGAGGAGCAAAGGCTATTATTGACGATTTTCGCAAAGGGCGACTAGGAAAAATTATATTAGATGACCTAACGGATGCAAAAGATGACTTTAAAATTATTTAGCAGATTTTCAAGTAAGGCTAATGAAAAACATAATTTGAAAAATAAATCAAAAAAAGAAATTGGCGATTATGGCGAAAAGTTAGCAGTAAAATTTCTTAAAAAGCAGGGCTATAAAATTTTGTCAACTAACTATAAAGTAAAATATGGCGAAATTGACATAATTGCAAAAGATGGATTGTTTACAGTGTTTATTGAAGTAAAGTATCGTTCAAAAAAACTTTACGGATTGCCAAGCGAAGCAGTTGACAAACATAAACAAAACAAAATAAAATATGTCGCTTCACAATATGTTTTATCACATCAAGACGATAATTTGTTAATGCGATTTGATGTGGTGCAAATTACTGACGGCAAAATAGAATTATTTAAATCTGCGTTTTAATAAATTTCTATTGCAACAAAATTAATAATGTGTTATAATCACAAAGGAGAGTTTGTTATGATTGATTACAAAAAATGTATAAAATGTGGTACTTGTGCCGCAATATGTCCAGTTGGGGCAATAACATTAGATGAAAACGGACAACCAGTTATAAATCCAGATATTTGTATTAAATGTGGCGCTTGTCAAAACTCTTGTCCAGTGCTTGCAATAAACATAGAAGAATAGATAGAGGTGTTAGATTGAATAAAGTGGCGATGGTCATTGTTGGGGCAAAAACAATTAAATTAATTTTTGCTAATTGTGAACCTAACAAAAGTTTTTACATTTATGACGAAATTGAAGAAACGATTGATGTTGCTGTTGACTTAAGCGAAGGCGGAATGATTAAAAACAATGCTAGCAACGAAACAATTAAAATTTTAAAAATGTATAAAAAAATGTGCGAAAAGCAAGGCATTGAAAATATCTACGCTTATCTAACTAGTTTTGTTACGAAAGCAAAAAATCAAATAAGTTTTATTGATGAAATTGAGTCGGCAAGTGGTTTAAGGTTTAAGTTATTGTCGTTAGAGGATGAAATGACTGCAACATATATGGCAGTTGTTAATTCGTTAGATGTTGCTAGAGGTATTATAATTGATGTACGCGAAAATTGTACTAATATTATAAAATATTTTAGAAGAAATGTACTTTCTCAAGTTAACATACCAATTGGCGCAAACTCATTGGCACAACTTTTTGCTAATACCGATTTTACGCCACAGGAAACGCATGAACAAATGGTTGATTTCTTTAAAACTCAATTAGTCGAATACGACATTAACGAAGAGTTCGTTGATGGTTTTAAATTTGTTTGTGTTGGTAAAATGGGTAAAACATTATATAAAATGGCAACAAAGGTGCAAAAATATCCTTTGGATATTGAACATAATTATACTATTAACAATGTTGAATATGATAAGGTATATAATGTAATAAAAACACTTGAAGTTGATAGTACAAAGCGAATTAAAGGTATTTTCAATGATGGTGCAGATGTTTTTGCGGGCGGGATGAGTATTTACAAAGCAATTTTTGATTTATTAAGTGAATATGAAGTTACTTTTACTCCATTTAATATAACCGAAGGCTTACTTCTTAATCTTGCTTTGCCAGTAACTCTTGAAAAACCAATTACTGATATAATGCAATTAAGTTTAGATTCTTTATCTTCTCAATACAAATGCAGTAAATCTAATGGGGCAAAGGTTTGCGAGTTAGCAGTGCTAATATTTAAGCAATTAAAAGTATTGCATAAACTACCACGAACATATTTAAAATCATTAAGAATAGCATCAACTTTGTATCGAAGCGGTGAAGTTATTAACTTTAGTAATCTATACAAAAATAATTTTAATGTAATACTTAGTAGTGCAATTTATGGCGCAACACATAAAGAGCAGTTACTTGCAGCATTTATTGCACAAAATGTTGATGTTGATGCATTTAATCTTGCAGATTGGGTTAGATATAAGGAATTATTGAACGAAGAAGACCTTGATGCTATGAAAAAACTTTCTGCAATTTTAAGCATTGCAATAGGGTTAGATATTACTGAAAATGGCTCAATAACTGATTTATTCTGTGATGTGTTGGGTGATTCAGTTATTATGAAAACCACAACAGAAAATGATGTAGAGTTTGAAATAAAATATGCTTTACATTCATCAAAAAATTTCAAAAAAGCATTTAACAAATATCTTGAAATCCTTTAATAATTAGATTTTTGAGGTGTACAAATGATGATATCTCTTGAATTCGGGTCTGCAAATATTAAAATATTTGATTCAAAGAACGGATTAATTTACTATGAACCAAGTATGGCAATAGTAAAAGTAAACAAAAGAAAAGCAACAATAGTGTCATTCGGTAAAGAAGCATACGACTTATGTGAGCAATTAGAAGAAGATGAAAAGGTAATACAACCAATAAAAAATGGTTTTATTGCAGATTTTCATATGGCTAAATTGTTACTTGATAAAGTGTTTGATACCATAATTGGTGCAAGAAAAAAAAGAAAAGCACTTGAAGTAATATTATGTGTGCCAACTTGTGCTACTGCTTATCAAATTGATGAGTTTGTAAAATTATTAAATGGTTGTGGCATTTTTGCATTATCTATTAAGCCACAATTAAACTGTGTGTGTAAATTGTTAGATGATGACATTTCAAGACCTTATCTCATTGTTGATATTGGAGCAGGGAAAACTGAAATTGGTTTGACAACAACAAAAAATGTGATTGATGCAATTAATTTGTCTTTAGGTGGCGAATTAATTAACTTAAGTATTCAAGAGACTATTAAAGAACAATATAATATTTTTATATCAAAAAATCAAATAGAACATCTTAAACAATCAATCGGTAGTTTGTATTCAACTGATGCAACCACTACAAAAGTTGTGGGGCAAAATTTATTAGATGGAACTTGGAATGATTATGCTGTTTCAAGTCAAGATATTTACGAAGCAGTTATTGTTTGTTACGATAAAATTATTGAAGCAATAAAAGTGTTTATTGCTTCGTTAGATGCTGAATATCAAGAAGTAATTAAAAGGACTGGTATATTTTTTTCTGGCTTAGGATGTGAAATTACTGGTTTTGAAAAATATGTACAATCAAAATTAGACCTTGAAGTTTATATATTAGATACACCTGCAACAGCAGTTGTTGAAGGTGCATTAGTCTAGTTAAGTTTTAAAATTTAAATAAAATAAAAAATAAATATTTTGTTTATTAATATTTATTTTTTTAATTTAATTATTTATTGTAGTTAAACATTATAACTTATAAGTAAGGTAATACTTATGCTATGATTAATAGAATAAGTGTTATTTAAACATGTTTACACTGAAAGTCTTTATTAAAAGGCTTTTTTTGTTAAATTTATTAGTAATTTTAGTTTAATTTATACAAACATTGATTATATTATTGTATTTTAAAAGCTTATAAAATTTTTTTAAAAAGCATTTATGATTTTAGTTTAAAACATACATTATGTTAGAAAATACAAAATGTCTAATTTAAATTTATTTAATTTTTTTTAATTAAATATTTGATATTTGTAATTTTTTATGATAAACTTTGTTAGGTGATTAAATGAATTTCTTTAAAAAGTATCTAACTTGGCATAAAGTCAAGGAAACGAAGGAAACTGTCAAGCCCAAAGTGGGACTTGCATTAAGTGGTGGCGGAGCAAGAGGTTTTGGACATTTGGGAGCATTGAAAGCATTTGAAGAATTAGGGGTGGAGTTTGAATGCGTTGCTGGAACAAGTGTTGGTAGTTTAGTGGGTGCAATGTATTGTTATGGGATGACTGCAGATGAAATGATAAAATTTGCACTAAACCTTAAAGTCAAAGATATTCGAACATCAAAAATAATTTTTGTGCCTTCAAAAACTAATAAATTGGAAGAATTGATAATATCAGCAATGGGGGATATAGATATTAAGGACCTTAAAAAGAAATTTTGTGCAGTTGCTGTTGATATGAAAGACGGTGAAGAAATTGTATTTAGTGAAGGTAGATTATGTAAAGTATTGGCTGGCTCATGTGCTGTTCCTGTAGTTTTTGATTGTGTTGAATATGAAAATATGATATTAATGGATGGCGGACTTGCTAATACAATACCTGCTGATGTTCCAAAAATTATGGGGTGTGATAAGGTAATTGCGGTTGATATTAACAAATATCGTGGTAGGGGAACAGACAGTACTAAACTTTTTGATTTAGTTATGGCTTCTATTCGAATTTTAATGAAATCTAACTGTGTAAAGGGTAAATTAAATAGTGATATTTTAATTGAGCCAGAACTTAAAGATTTTAAATCAACTAGTTTTGACGGTGCTGAAGAAATGATTAAAGAAGGGTACCGAGCAGTTATGGAAAAGAAAGATGAAATATTAAAACTCTTTAATCCAAATTTTGAAGATGTAACTAAAATGAAAAAACCAAAGAAAATCAAAGATAAGAAAAAGAGATTCGGCAAAAATAAAACTTTTGATATTGAGCAAGAGATTGAAATTTTTGATAGTAATCTTAATTAGGAGTGATTATGGCAAAAAGGAAAAATGAAGTAAGTAAAACTGCTACTAAAATAAAGAAAAATCTTGTTTTTTCTAAAATAAGACTTTTAATATTTTTATTATTGGTTATAGCAATTGGATGTACTTATTTAGTAAAAGAACCAATAGAAAATTTTGTTGCAGATGTATTTAATGTTAACATAGAAAGAACAGAATATGGCACAATAATAACTGACGGAGATTTGCAAGTGCATTTTATTGATGTTGGGCAAGGTGATAGTATTGCAATAAGATTTCCTGATGATAAAACAATGCTAATTGATGCAGGGGATAGAAGTGCATATAAAACTCTTATTCCTTATTTAAATAATGTATTTTTTGCAAATGATAATGAAAAAGAATTTGATTATGCTTTGTTAACTCATTCAGATTCTGACCATGCAGGAAGTATGGATGAAGTTTATGAAGAATTTCAAATAAATTACAGTATTCGCCCTTATGAATATTCTACTTTATCCGAATATGAAAAACCAACAAATGATTATAATGCTGAAGAAAAAGACACTGCAACTTATCGTGATTATATAGACGCTATAGCACTTGAAAACGATTATGCTGATGATAGAGATATTATTTATGCACATGCTGGGTTAACTATAACAAGTGATGACCCAACCAAAAATTATTTAATGGAATTTTTAACACCAAATAGTACTACATACAGTGATTCAAATGATTATTCACCAATAGTATTGCTTGAATATCAAGATAAAAGTATATTATTTACTGGTGATGCAGCGGAAGCACAATTTGCTGAACTTGATTCACTAATTGATACAAATGCTGAACTAAGGGATAGACTTGATAGGGTAACAGTATATAAAGCAGCACACCACGGAAGTGTTACACATAATAGTAACAATTTAGAAGCATTGCAAGAACTTAACCCAGAATTTGTTGTAATATGTTGCGGTGAAGGGAATACTTATGGACATCCAGAGCAAGAATTTTTAGATAATTTAGCCAAAGTTAATGTTTTATCTGAAAATATTTATAGAACAGATTTAAATAAAAATATAATATTTGGTATTTCTAGCGAAGATGGAACACTTAACATAAATTCTGATATTGAAGTTGACCCTAATGCTAGTGCTTCAAATACAGCACAACCGACTGTTATTTTGTATTATTCGTGGTGGATAATTGCTGGAGTATTAGTATTAATTTGCTTTGTTTTGTGTTTTTACAATTATAGTAAAATGTTTAAATCATAAATTTAAAACTTAAATTAAAATTTTATTAAAGAAAAGTTCTTAATATACAAAAAAAACTTTATCTAAATGATAAAGTTTTTTTTGTAAAACACCTTTATTTGCAGTTCATCAATTATAAATAAATAAAGCGTTTTTATTTTAAATTAATTCGTCAGTTTGTTTTACTCGATTGTTGGTGCAGGGGTAGGGAATAATGGTAAGTCAAAGTACCCTGAACATACATCTTCTGTAAAACTTTGGCAAGGCGGTATTAAACAATATCCGTAACTTGGAACTAATATATCTGCGTCTGCTACAACCTTAAGAATAAGGGCTAAACAACAATTTACAGTCAAAGGTGTTCCAGCACCTGCTGGGAATGTTCCTTCAGTTAAAATTACACCACCTGTTGCTTGAACTGAGTATGGCATAATTGATGGTTGTGGAACATACAAAACAACATCTTGGTCTACTGTAAATGAACCTTTTGCTGTTCCTGCAACATTGTTAGCATCTGTATAAACTACTTCAACTGGTATGTTGATTGTTGCGCGCACTCTTGCAAAATTTGGTCTATCTTCCAATCTTTCAATACTTAAATTAGTTACTGTAAAAGATTGTGTTGTGTCGTTTTGTCCCGAAACAAATGTTAATGGGTATGTAGGTGAAGCAGGTCTAAAATCTGTTAATGTAATTTCCTGTCCTTCGATTTGTGTTTGTTGAAGGCACGCATCAAATACTTTTTGAGTTTGTATACATATTCTTTCACAAAGTCCATTAAGTGGATTTCCTTGAATTATACCAGGTGTTCTATCGCTCCTTATATTTCCAATAAAAAATGACATATTTTCCTCCTTATAGTGTTCTATTAAATAATATGTTATTTATTTTGAAATTGTGATAGTATTTGACATTTTATCTTTAAATTGTTATACTTATTGTGGAAGGATAATATGAAAATTAATACCGCAGAATTTATTACAAGCATTGGAAATATTGAAAAATATCACGATTACAATTTACCTGAAATTACTTTTGTTGGACGAAGTAATGTTGGTAAATCAAGTTTAATTAATGCACTAACAAATCACAAAAAACTTGCAAAAACTAGCAGTTTAGCAGGAAGAACAAGGTTAGTTAATATGTTTTTAATTAATAGCCGTTTTATTTTGGTAGATTTACCGGGTTATGGCTATGCAAAGGCTGGCAAGGAAGAACAAAAAGAATGGCAAGGATTAATTGAAGGATATTTGCAAAAATCAAGGCAAATAAAAATGGTTTTTGTACTTGTTGACATTCGTATTAAACCAACTGAGCAAGATAAGCAAATGCTAAATTATTTATATTATTATAATATGCCATTTAAAGTTGTTGCTACAAAAGCAGATAAGTTATCAAAAACTCAAATAAAGAACAAATTACATAATATTGCTCTTGAGTTAGGTTTAGGTAATGCTGATATGTTTGCTGTTTCAGCACAAACAAAATATGGCTTAGAAGAAATTTTACAATATATTAATAATTTTCTTAATTATGATACTTTAATTCCAAACACTCAGTTAATACAAAATATTAATTTGGAACGCAAAATTAATAGAGATAAAAAACATTTAAATAAAAATGAATTAATACAAAATAAAACAAATAATAAAAGTAATTTAAAAGTAAAAAATAAAGATTTAAAAAACAAAAGTATTAATACAAAAAACAATAAAAATATATCTAAAAAAAGCATTGAAAATACAAAAAATAGCAAAAATAACAATATTGAAAAGCAAAGCAAACAAAAACAAAATAAAAATAAAGATAGTAGCGAAAACATTACAAAAAAAGTCAAAAAAACGCCTAGATATATATTAAAACAACGAAAGGGGAAATAATGAACATTTTTGCAATAAGCGATTTACATTTATCAATATCAACTCCTAAGCCAATGGACATATTTGGTGAGATTTGGGAAAATTACACCGAAGAAATTGAGAAAGATTGGAATGAAAAAGTGAGCGACGATGATATTGTCTTATTAGCAGGCGATTTTTCTTGGGCAATGTATTTAGAAGATGCTGTCAAAGATTTTGAATATTTAAACAAATTAAAAGGGAAAAAAGTAATGATACGCGGAAATCACGATTATTGGTGGCAGTCGGTATCGGCTGTTCGTAATTCAAGCCGTGATGATGTATACTTTTTGCAAAATGATAGCATTAAATTTGGTAACATTGTTATTTGTGGAACTAGGGGATGGACGGTTCCAGAACGAAATAAAATTCAAACTGATGAAGATTTAAAAATATATAAAAGAGAATTAATTAGATTGGAATTAGCATTACAAAGTGCAACAAAATCTAGACAAGAAGGGGATATATTAATTGTTATGATTCATTATCCGCCATTTAATAGTGCTTTAGATGATAGCGATTTTACATTACTTATGGAAAAATACAATGCTAATATTTGTGTTTTTGGACATCTACACGGTAAGAAAACTCGTTCAGTTATGGAATATAGCAAAAAAGGTATTCAATACTATTTGACAAGTTGCGATAAGTTGTGTAACAAGTTAAAATTTATATGCAAAGGGCAAGAAGCGAAAAATTAATGATTTTGTCGGAAAATGTTATAAAAAGTAGATAAAATCTGGATATTTTAATTCATTTAAAATAGGTATTAATAACAAATACCTATTTTTTTATGAAAATAAAGTAAAGTATTTAACTATAGTTTAGAACATTATTTCTAATTTTTAAAAAAAATTAAAAAAAGTTTGTTGATTATCAACAAATTATTAACAAAATGTGTAAAAGTGTTCAAAAGTGGTTGATTGTGGGCAATATTTGTAGTATAATATCGACAGAAGGAGGCGAATAGTATGTTGCTAGGTACTTATAACTATGCAGTAGACGACAAAGGTCGTATTCGTATGCCTGCGAAATTAAAAACGCAACTCGGCGAAAACTTTGTTGTTACTAAAGGTTCTAATGGCTGTCTTTTTGTATTTTCACAAGAAGAATTGAAAAGTGCAATTTATGATAAGTTAAAAGAACTACCTTTAACTGCCATTGAAGCACAAAAGCCATTAAGATTAATAATGTCTTCTGCATTTGAAGTGCAAGAAGATTCTGCTGGCCGTTTTATGTTGCCTAGTATTTTACGAGAATTCGCACAAATTGATAAAAATATAGTTATTATTGGGGTTGGTTCGCGCTGTGAAATTTGGAGCGAAGAAAGATGGAAACAATACAATGACTCTAGTCTTACATTTGATGAAAGTTTTGCTAAACTAGGTGATTTTAATATATAGAGGTCTAAGATGTTCGAACACAAATCTGTTATGCTTAATGAAGTCATAGATAATTTAAAAATAAAGCCGAACGGTGTTTATGTTGATTGTACTGCTGGCGGGGGTGGACATAGTTTTGAAATTTTACAAAAATTGCAAGATGGAAGACTAATTGCAATTGACAAAGATATTGACGCAATTAATGAGTGCAAAAGAAAGTTTGGTAATAACAATAAAATAACTTTAGTTAAAGATGATTTTCACAATTATAAAACTATTTTACAAAACTTAAGCATTGAAAAGGTTGATGGTATTTTAATAGATTTAGGTGTTTCAAGTTTTCAGATTGACACTGCAGAGCGTGGATTTTCATATCGTTTTGATGCACCGCTTGATATGAGAATGAATAGAGAACAAGGGTTATCTGCTTATCAAGTTGTCAATACTTACGATGAACAAGAATTGGCTGAAATATTTTTTAAATACGGTGAAGAACCATTTGCTCGAAAAATTGCAAAAAAGATTGTTGAATATCGAAAGGACAAACCTATTGAAACAACACTAGAATTAGTTAATGTTGTTGAAAGTGTGTTGCCTGCTAAAATTAAATTTGAAAAGGGGCATAGTTGTAAAAAAGTATTTCAAGCAATTAGAATTGAAGTAAATGGAGAGATTGAAGGACTAAAACAAACAATCATTGATATGATTAACTCATTAAATTCTTCGGGGCGAATTTGCATATTAACATTTCATTCACTTGAAGATAGAATTGTAAAAGAAGTGTTTAGGGAACTTGCAACCGATTGCATTTGTCCAAAGGAACTGCCTATATGCGTTTGCAATCACCATCGAACTATTGATATTATTACTAAAAAACCGATAATAGCAACGGAAGAAGAACTTAAACAAAACAGCCGTTCAGCAAGTGCAAAATTGAGAGTGGCTCAAAAAGTTTAAGATAAAAATGTTCTAAAATTTTAACAAAAGGAGTATAATGTTATGTCAATTATTAAAACACAAACTGAAACGAAAGTTGAAACAGATGTACAAAAGAAAGATGCAAAAAAAATACTTTTTGACTGGGCTGATGTTGAAAATGAAAAAGAAATTTCAAGTATTTCAAAAGAAAAATTGAATGAATTTTCAACTGCATATGAAACAGACAAATTGAAAAAGATATATGATAATTATGACTTAGTTAGTTTTGTTAAAGATACAGGAACAAATGATGAAAAACTTTTAAAACAAACTCAAAAAATTGAAAAGGAATTTAATGAAGTTGCAACGGCAGCATCAGTGCCAGCAACTGCACACATTGAATTTCAAAAACTTAGCACGCCAAAAGTTGCAACACGAAAAAATGTAAAGGCAAAGTTAAATTTTCGTGGGAAACTTATGCTGTTTGGATATGGTGCAATAGTTGCAGTGTTAGGATTTTTGGCAATATTCAATGTTGTTCAAATAAATAATTTAACCGCACAAAATGCACAAATACAATCACAAATACAACAAAGCGAAAATTCTTTAAGTGATTTATATAACACTTACAAAAATTTAAACAACGAAAATAAAATTGCGGAAATTGTAGACGATAAAAATATGATAAAGTTGGAATCAACTAGCAATTCTAACATATCTCTACGACCACCGAAAGAATATACAAAGGAAAGCAATTGGTTTGATAAATTATGTAATTTTTTCAGCAGTTTATTTGGAGGCTGATATGAAAACAAACTTTTCTTTGTTATCTATCCATAAAAGGCTTATGACTGCGTTAGTAGTAATAGCCTTTATTTTTTTAGCATTATTTTGTAGATTATTTTTTGTTCAAGTAATAAATGGACAAAAATACAGTGTTAGGGCAGTTGACCAGTGGACTAGAGATTTGCCACTTGAAGCAGAAAGGGGCACAATTTACGATAAGAATGGTACACCACTAGCAGTGTGTCAAACTACATATAATGTTTATGTAAGACCTAATGCCGTAACTGATGCAAGTTATGTTGCTAAAGTTTTGTCAAATGTTTTAGGCATAAGTTTTGAAAAGGCTTACACTTTGTCAAGTACAAAAGGTGTATCCGAAGCACTTGTTATGATGCAAGCAAGCGAAGAACAAATGCAAGCGATAGTAGATGCTAATGCAAGCGGAGTTTATTTTTCACAAAACATTGAAAGGTATTATCCTTATGGCGATTTATTGACGCAAGTTTTAGGATATTTGAGTATAGATAATCAAGGGCAAGCAGGACTAGAAGCATATTATAACAATTATTTAAAAGGAATAAATGGTAAAGCACTTACCGAAGGTGATTTAATTGGTAGAGAACTTGATGACAATATTGTTCAATATTTACCAAGTATTGCAGGAAATTCATTATATACCACTATTGACTTAAATTTACAAGTTGCTCTTGAAAATGTGCTTGAAGTTATTATGGAAGAACAGAAGGCAAAAGGTGCAACAGGTATTTTGATGAATCCAAACACTGGCGAGATTTTGGCAATGAGTAATAAGCCAAGTTTTGATTTAAACAATGTCCCACGAGATGACCTTGCTACAATGTTAGAACAATCAAAAAATAAAAGTATAACTGATGTTTATGAACCCGGTTCAACATTCAAAATATTGACTATAGCAGCAGCCTTAGAAGAAAATTTAACAAGTGTAAATGAAACTTTTTATGACCCCGGTTATAGAATTGTAGATGGCGACAAAATAAAATGTTGGAGAACTATTGGACACGGAAACCAAACATTAGTTGAAGGCTTTTGTAACTCTTGTAACTCAGTATTTATGGATTTAGCATTGCGAATGGGAACTGACACATTTTATAAATACCTTGAAAAGTTTGGTATAAATTCAACAACAAATATTGATTTTCAAGGTGAAAGTAGTGGTATTCTTATGCCAAAAAGCCAAGTAAAAAATGTCGATTTAGCAAGAATAGGATTTGGCCACGCAGTTGCTGTAACAATGGTCGGTTTATTAACTGCAATATCAAGCGTAATAAATGGGGGAACAACAATAACACCAAACTTTGTAAATTCAATTGTTTCATCAAATGGGCAAACATTGATGTTAAAAAATAATGCCGGAGAAAGAGTTATTAGTGAAAGTACAAGTAAGATTGTAAGAGATATGATGAGTCAAGCAGTAAATAAGCAGGAAATAAGAAGTTTTGTACCGGGGTATGATATTGGTGGTAAAACTGGTACTGCTCAAAAATATGAAAACGGAGTAATTGCAAGCGGAAAATATGTTTCAAGTTTTGTAGGCATTTATCCAGCAGAAAAGCCAGAATATATTTTACTTATTGCAGTTGATGAACCAAGTGCTGGTGCTTATTATGGTAGTTTAGTTGCTGCACCTTATGGTAAAATGTTCTTTGAAAAAATGTTTGAAATTTTAAATATTCAACCGCAAAATTTACAAGAAGATTTAGCAAAATTAGAAAAAAATATTACTGTTCCAAATTTAGTTGGTTTAGGACTTGTTACAGCCATAACTGAATTAATTGAATGTGGTTTGCAATATGAAATACAGGGCGAGGGTGAAACTGTAAAAAATCAATTACTTCCAGCGGGCAGTTTGACATATAAAGATGATATTGTATTATTAATAACATAAAAAATTAAATTTAGCGCATATAATATTTTAAAGGAGCAAAAATGCAAATAAATCAATTAATTGAAGGAATAGACTTAGTTAGTTTGTCAAAGGTAAATAATCAAGAAATTAATACAGTAAGTTTTAATTGTGAAGAAAAATGCGATTTGTTTATTAATTTAAAAACAGATGTTGAACAAAGTTTAAATGACATTGAAAAAGCAAAAATGAACGGAGCAAAAGTTGTTATTACTCAAAACGAGTTGAGTATTGATTTACCGCAAGTTATTGTAAAAGATGTTCGAAGTGCTATGGCATTAATGGCTTGTAACTTTTATGGTAATCCGTCAAAGAATATGAAAATAATTGGCATAACTGGAACTAATGGGAAAACAACATCAACATACATAATAAAATCAATTTTAGAAAATGCTGGCAATAAAGTAGGTTTAATTGGTACAAACTGTAATATTATTGATAACCAAATTTTACCTGCACACTTAACTACTCCTGACCCTTTTGAATTGCAATCATTGTTAAAGCAAATGAGTGATAATAAATGTGATTATGTTGTAATGGAAGTATCTGCTCATTCGCTATATTTTAATAAGGTTGACGGTATATATTTTGAAGTAGGTATTTTTACAAATTTAACACAAGACCATTTAGATTTTTTTGGTAATATGCAATCTTATGCACAAGCGAAATCACAATTATTTAAAAACAATAGGTGTAAAATTGCCGTTTTTAATGTTGATGACGAATTTGGACATATTTTTGCAAGATTTTGTAATTGTCCAAGAGTAATAAGTTTTGCGCTTAATAATCCAAGTGATGTTTTTGCAGTTAATGTCAAAGTAGATTTAAGCGGAAGTAGTTTTTTTGTAAATGCAATGGATGATTTAGGGCAAATGCATTTTAACATTGGTGGAAGGTACAATGTATATAATGTTTTAGGTTGTGTTGCTTGTTGCCATACATTAGGTATTGATATGGAAACAATAACTAAAGGGGTTGAAGCAGTCGTATCCGTTGATGGAAGATATAATACATTTACAAGTCCACGCGGTTATGGAGTGGTAATTGATTATGCACATACTCCTGATGGACTTGAAAACTTACTTAAAAGCGTTAAAGAATTGACAACCGGTCGTCTAATCACTGTTTTTGGTTGTGGCGGAAATAGAGATAAAACGAAGCGTCCTTTGATGGGTAAAATATCTGGGCAGTTATCAAATATATCAATTTTGACAAGTGATAACCCAAGATTTGAAGAGCCTATCGATATTATTGATGACATTGAAAGTGGAATAAAAATGAAAACAGATAGTTACATTAAAATTGAAAATAGAAAAAATGCAATAGAATACGCAACAAAAATCGCACAAAAGGGTGATACTGTTGTAATTGCTGGAAAAGGACAAGAAACTTATCAAGATATTAAAGGAATTAAACACCATTTTAGCGATAAGGAAATTGTTGAAGATATTTTAGAGCAAGAACGCAGTAGAAAAGAATTGCAACTTCAAGTGTAATAATTAGTTTTAATTAATTAGTATAGATAAAAAATAGATAAAATGTAAAAAGTTTTTAAATTTTTTAAAAAGCATAAAAACAAATTTAAATAATAAATAATTTTTAATACATTTGCATATATTATCTTAGGTGATTTATGCAAATTTTTTTATTAATAATGGTACTTGCATTTTTAGTCGCATTAATTATTGGACCATTCGTAATATCATTTATGGCACGAATGAAAGCAAGACAAACAATATTACATTATGTTGAAGCACACAAAAGCAAAGACGGAACGCCAACAATGGGTGGAATTATATTCATTGTTGCGATTGTTTTAATAAGTTGTTTGTTTTTCAGTAAAGATAACAAATTAGCTGTTGTAACGCTTGCCGTTATGTGTAGTTTTGGACTTTTAGGCTTTTTAGATGATTACATAAAAATAAAACATCATCAGAATTTAGGTTTAAGACCTTATCAAAAAGCACTTGGACAACTTGGCATATCAATTATAATAACAATATTTGCTTACAATTCAAATTTAATTGGTTCTCAAGTAATCATACCATTTTTTGATATGGAATTAAATTTCAGCATTTGGTATATGCCATTTACAATTTTTGTTTTGCTTGCTATAACAAACAGTGTCAATTTAACTGATGGATTAGATGGTTTAGCAGGGTGGACAAGTTTTATATATTTAGCAATATTTAGTATATTACTTTTAAGCATTTACAATCAATCAATGGAAATTGGTGAAAGTGCTAAATTAATAAACGAGCAAAGAAACTTACTTGTAGTAGTTTTTGCTAGTTTAGGTGCAATACTAGGATTTTTAGTTTTTAATTCAAATCCAGCAAAAATTTTTATGGGTGATGTTGGTTCGTTAAGTTTAGGGGGATTGTTGGCAAGTATTAGCATTTTTTCTCGTTTTGTTCTTTTAATGCCGTTAATCGGTATAGTTTTTGTAATAAGTGTTGTTAGTGTTATTTTGCAAGTTTTACATTACAAAAGAACTAAAAAAAGAATATTTTTAATGGCCCCTTATCATCATCACTTAGAGAAAAAGGGTATTAAAGAACAAAAAATTGTTGCTTATTATTCAATTTTAACTTTAGTTGTTGGAAGCACTTGTTTAGTATTTTTACTATAAGTTTTTTGTATTTAATTATTGAAAGAATAAAAGAAAAGCAAAAGTTATGTTATGTTTATAAACAACTCTTGCTTTTTATTTTCATTTTTTATTTAATACACTGTCTATTTCTACTGAATTAATTTTTTCGTTTTCGATATATTCTACTGCTTCTTTCAAGATTGTTTTGCCAAGTTCTCTTATTTGTTCGCTATCTTTAATTAAAAGATTTAACAGTTCTTTTTCTTGATGAGTTGAAAAAATGTAATATCCTATTAAATTAAATGCACCATAAGCATTGCTTTCTGGATTAGATAAATTACTCATATTGAAATCAATAGGTAATTCTAATGTTTGTAAAATTTGTTTTATATCCTTTGGACATTTATCTAAATAGTTAGCATAAGCCTCATCAAACCAACATATTCTCTTAATATTATATTTATCATAGATATAATTAGTAAAATACAAGTGCACTGTTTCGTGTAGTAAAGTATATTTCATTCTATCTAACTGATAACTACTATTTTTATCTATATAAAGTTGTATTCCATTATTATAAAAACAACCCATTATCCAATTTGGTATTTCTTTTCTTGTTGAATATTGCTTTATGTATTTAACAAAATCTTCTCTAATATCAAAAAAAATTGCATTGAGTTTTAGGCTTTCCTTTGAATTAAAAAGCATCTTAAGTTTTTCAATGCTATCCATAGCATTTTTAACTGAAAATTGCGTAAAATTTTCTAAATCTATTGGATATTCTATTCTAAAACTATCGTTTTCAAATGTTTTATATTCTGTCATTTTTTCTCCTAAAATTTATTATATCATAAATATAAATAAAAAGCAATCAACAAAAAAAGCGATGTAATCTCATTTTTTTTAATGAACATAAAAAACTTTATTAATTTTTTTAATTTAATTTAAAGTAGACTAAGTTTTTATTTTATTATTCCGTTAGTTTCAAAAGAGTTAGTTCTTAAGTTTTTTTAAGTAAAAAAATAATTTTAAAGGGAAGAACAAAAAATTTATGTAAAAAAATAAATAATAATTGTATTTAAAATTTTATCAAATTTACTTATGCTTGTACTAAAATTAATATTAAAAGAATATACATAATTAAAGGATTTAATTATGGAAAATTATACTGATAAAAATTGTTTAATTTTGGGTTTAGGAATAAGCGGAAAGGGCGTTTACCACACTTTAAAATTGCTTGGTGCAAATATTTTTGTATTTGATGAAAAGGTTGAAAAATCGCAGGTTAGCGACGCTAAAATATTTAAAAAATTAAATGAAAAAATTATAAAAGATATGGATTATATAATTTTTAGTCCTACTTTTAAGTTAAGTAAAAAATTTGAAAAAATAGCAAAAAAATACGATGTAAGTTGTATGTGCGAATTTGATTTCGCTTATTCACTTAACAAAGGCAAAATATTTGCTATCACTGGTTCAAATGGCAAAACCACAACCGTTACTTTGCTTAAACAATTATTAGATACTACAAAAAACAAAAATTATTTATTAGGAAACATTGGAACAGCATTTTCAAGTGAAGTTTTAAATGTCGAAGAAGAAGATAATGTGGTACTTGAATGTTCAAGTTTTCAACTGATGAAAACAAAAATTTTTAAACCACACATAGCAGGATTACTAAATCTAGCACCTGACCATTTAGATTTTCATAAAGATTTAAATGAATACTACAATAGTAAACTAAAAATATTTGCTCATCAAAATGAAGATGATTTTGCAGTAGTAAATTATGATGATGAACTTTGTGTAGAAAAAACAAAAAACATTCAATCACAAATTTATTATTTTAGTACGAAAAAGGCTTGCAAAGGTATGTTTGTTGCTGATGACACAATATTTTTTAGCGATGGAATAATAACATATCCAGTTGTGAAATTAGAGAATATTAGATTTATTGGTGAGCATAATTTATCTAATTATTTGTGTGCAAGTCTTATGGCTATTTTGCAAGGGGTTAGCCTTGAAAGTATTGCTTATGTTTTAAATAATTTTAGACCACCAGCACACAGATTAGAATTTGTAAGACGCTTTCAAAATGTTGATTATTACAATGATAGCAAAGCAACTAATATTTCTGCAACATTAACCGATTGTAAAGCATTTGAAAAAAATATACATCTATTGCTAGGTGGAAGTGAAAAAGGTGAAGATTATTCACAATTAAATAACTTGCCTAAAAATGTAAAATATATATATCTTTTTGGAAAATCGCAAAATAAAATTTACAAAAAAATAAAGAAAAATAAAAATTTTAGCGTATATAAATGTGATACTATAACAAATGCAATAAATTTTGCAAGTTTAAAATCAATAAAAGGCGAAGTCGTTTTGCTTAGTCCTGCGTGTGCTAGCTTCGATTCGTTTGCAAATTTTGAAGAAAGAGGCAATTATTTCAAAGAAATAGTGAATAATTTGACATAGGTGATATATGATTATTTATCAAAAAAAATCACAAACACAAAAAATTTTTAACAAAACAAAAGAATTTAGTTACATAAACAAACCAATATTACTTTGTGTCATATTTTTGTCATTTTTTGGCGTGCTAATGATTTATTCAGCGAGTAGTTATTCTGCCGATTTAAATTATGGTGATTCATTTTTCTTTGCAAGAAAACAACTTGTCGGTGTTTTTATTGGTTTAATTTTTTTGTTTATAATTTATAAAATTGACTTTAACATTTTGCAAAAATATTATAAACTTGCTTTAATAGTTAGTTTAGTATTATTAGCATTAGTTTTCGTTCCATTTTTATCTGTTAGTAATTATGGAGCAACTCGTTGGATAGGTTTTGGTTCATTTACAATACAGCCAAGCGAACTTGCAAAATTTGGTTTAGTTTTGTTTTGTGCAGGATACTTAGCAAAAAAGCATAATGAAATGCACAAATTTAAAACCTTAATACCTGTATTAGTCGCTGGCGGATTAATGTGCGTATTAATTATGCTTGAACCAAATATGTCAATAACAATATGCGTTGGTGCTACATTTATTTTTTTATTGTTTGTTGCTGGAGCGAAAATAAAGCATTTGTTAATGCTAGGCATACCCATTTTAGCAATTATACCAATATTATTAATGGAGCCATATAGATTAAAAAGGTTGACAGCATTTTTAGACCCTTGGTCGAATGCACAAGATGAGGGCTTCCAATTAGTTCAAAGTTTATATTCTTTAGGTTCTGGTGGACTGTTTGGAGTTGGCTTATTTGAAAGTAGACAAAAATATTTATTTTTACCATTTGCCGAAAGCGATTTTATCTTTTCAATAATAGGTGAAGAACTTGGATTAGTCGGTTGTTTATTAATTATAGCAGTTTTCTTCGTACTAATTTATTACGGTTTTAAAGTTGCAAAAAATGCAAGTAATAGATTCGGAAGTTTGCTTGCAAGCGGAATAACTTTTGTAATAGCAATACAAGTAATATTGAATATTGCAGTTGTAACAGGAAGTGTTCCGCCAACTGGATTACCGCTTCCATTTATTAGTGCTGGGGGTACATCAATTGTCGTATTTTTGTCTGCTATAGGAGTTTTGTTAAATATTGATAAATGCAGTAAAAAGGAAAGATTGCAAAGTGGTTTTGTGCCATAATGCAATCTTTTTGCATAAAATGAAAAGTAATAGTTTAATTGTGAGGACAATATGAAAAAATTTTTAATTAACGGCGGAAATACACTTTCGGGGCAAATTGAAATTGAGTCATCAAAAAATAGTCTTTTGCCAATACTTGCCGGAACAATACTTACCGAAGACAAATGTATAATACATAATTTACCAAATTTTTTAGACATACAAAATATGATTAAAATTTTAAATCATACAGGCTTAAATTGTATCACTGAAGATAAAACACTAACAGTTGATGGAAGCAACGCAAATTGTAGCGAATTAGGGCTTGAATTGACATCACCTTTGCGTTCATCAATTTATGCAATGGGGGCATATCTAGGACGATTTAAAAAGGCAAAAATATCATATCCGGGTGGATGTGATATTGGTTTGCGTCCTATTGATTTGCACTTAAGGGGGTTAAAAGATTTAGGTGCAAAAATAATTGAACAACACGGAAATATTTATTGCGATGGCAGTAAAATGAAAGGCGGAAAAGTTTTTCTTGATTTTCCATCTGTTGGAGCAACCGTCAACATTATGCTTGCAGGTGTCCTAACTGAAGGAGTTACTACAATTTTTAATTGTGCTAAAGAACCTGAAATCGTTGATTTGCAAAACTTTTTAAATTCAATGGGTGCAAAGGTAAAAGGTGCAGGAAGTTCAACAATAATTATAAAAGGCGTAAACAAATTGCACGGAGTTGAATGGACACCAATTAGTGATAGAATAGTTGCAGGTACTTATATGATTGCTTGTGCTATGTGTGGCGGTAAAATTTCATTAGATAACTGCATTTATGAACACAACCAGTATCTCATAAACTTGTTATCTCGTGTAGGTTGCAATATATCACATAAAAATAAAAACATCACTATTGAATCAACAAGACGACCAAAATGTATACAAAAAATTGAAACTATGCCATATCCAGCATTTGCAACCGATTTACAACCACAATTTATGGCTTTACAATGTATAAGTACAGGTAATAGCATAATAGTTGAAAATTTATATGAAACAAGATATAAACATGTTCCTGAATTAATAAAAATGGGAGCAAATATAATTGTAAAAAATCAAACTGCATTTGTAAGTGGAGTTGAAAGATTGTATGGTGCGGAAGTGCGAGCAAGCGATTTAAGAGCAGGGGCAGGCTTAGTTTTAGCAGGATTATGTGCTAAAGGTTACACTACAATTAATTCAATAGAGCATATTTTGCGTGGATACGAAAATTTAGATACTAAATTGCAAAGTATAGGGGCAGATATTAAATTAATTGATGAATAGAATTATAATAAGTAATGTTAAAATTGTAACATTAAAAATATGTTTTACAAAAAAAAATTAAAAGAAAAAATGTAGATTTAAGCAATCTACATTTTTTTATAATAATTTTACAATCAATATATTACAAAATTTGACATAATAGTCGCCATACTAAAAAATAATTAATAAAAATTTACCTAATATGTGGGCTTTTCTATTGACAAAATAGTTAAGAATTGATAAACTTAAAGTAAATAGTATTTTATGCAAAAACAACCAAAGGAGAGAAGAATGAAGACAAAAAGGCTTGTAATTTTATTATCTATTTTTGCTTTATTAATAGTAATAGTAGTACTATCAAGCACACTTTTTTCATTATCTAAGGTTGAAGTTGCATTTATGGAAGTACCAACAATCTTTAGCATAAGCAATAGCCAAGAAATTATTGATAGCGGTGAATTTAATTTTAATCAAAGCATATTTCTTGTCAATAAATCAAAACATACAGCAAACATTGAAAGCAAATTTCCAAAACTAAAAGTTATAAGCATTGAAACTAAATTTCCTAATAAACTTGTAATACAAGTAGTTGAAAGACAAGAGTTTTTAGCATTATATAATTTTGAAAACGATAATTATTTTGTAGTCGATGGCGATATGAAAGTCCTACGAATTGCAGATGAATTAGCAGTAACAGGAATAGCAAAGTGTATGATATCGCAAGACCTACAAAATTATAAAGTTGGTGATTTTATTGCATTTGATAGAGAAACAACAATATTGAGCAACTTAGCAAGTGCATTTTGGCAATGCAATTATAGCGAAAAAGAAATGAACGGACTTGTAAAAAGCGTGTATGTAGATGCAACAAATAATGAATTAGTAATATCAACTTACTGTAAATTTAGATTTACAATCAAAGCACCCGAAACAAAACTTGCAAACAAATTGTATGCAGGCAATGATTCAGTATTTGGCGAATTAGGAGTGGGCGAAGATTTTATAGGAAATATTTTAGTCTACGAAGACAAAATAAACAACAAAATATGTGCTAATGCAATATTAAACGGTTAAAATAGCATAAATATTTTTTAGGTGAATAAACATAAGTTTAAAATTTATAAAAACACTTAAATAAACGAAAATTTAAAGTTATGTAGCACTCACTAAAGGACTATCTCACCGTAGAACATTTCACAATATGTATGCAGGGAAAATGTTTTTTAGCACTTAATAAACAAAAACTAAAAACAATAAAACTTTGTTAAATAAAATAATATATTATATGGGGTAAAAGTGCCGATTTTTGATATATTTGTAAATTTATCAAATAATTTTTGTAAAAAGTAAATAAAAATGTTTGACTAAAAAGTTTTAATTGTGATATACTAAACGTAGTAAGTAAAAGGAGTGCGAAATTATGAGAATACAAAAGAATAAAATGCTAGGGGGGGGGGGGGGTAAATAGTTATGACTATTTACCACCAAAAGATAATACTCGAACAAAATATAATAGATATAAAACTATAATTCTAATTTTATCATGGCTTATTGCAGTGGCATTAGGCTTTTTTGTGTTTAGTATGTCTAGCCCTAAGCAAGCACAAAATCTGCCGATAGATGTGCAAGCAGTGGGCATAGGTAACGCAAGTAGTTTGCAAGGAATGAGTACATCAGGCAGTTATGAACTAAATGGCAACATAACAGTAACTGCATCCAACTGGACTCCTATCGGCACAAGTTCATCTCCATTTGCAGGTACATTTAATGGTAATGGTTACACCATAACCTTTAGTGGAAATGTAACTAAGAATTATAGCACAAGTTATAATTATGGCTTTTTTGGTACAACCAAAGGCGCCACCATACAAAATGTAAAAGTAGTGTGGAACACAGTAGATGTAACAGGTTCAACTAGTACATATGTGGGAGGTATAGTTGGTGCCGCAACGGATACTACAATATCCAATTGTTATGTACAAGGCACATTTACTTCTACATCAACTGATGCAGACGCTTCTTGTGGCGGTATTGTGGGTGAAATTTATGGTACATCAAAAGTGTCTAATTGTGTAAATTTGGGTGGAACTATCACTACTAACGCCAATTCAAGTAATGCATGTTCAGGAGGCCTTGTTGGATATAGTGAAGTTTCTATCGATAATTGTCATAGTTTGGCAAATGTTAATGCACATAGCAAAACTAGTCTTTCCAATGCAGGTGGAGTAGTTGGCAATACAGATACTGATGCATCAATTGCCAACTGCTATAATGAAGGTGATGTTACGGGCGAAAGTACAGATGGTAATGCCTATGTCGGTGGAGTAGTGGGGTATTTGAAGACTACTATCACTAATTGCTATAATACAGGAACAATAAAAGGAAGTAATCAAAGTTCGCAATACTATGTGGCAGTGGGTGGAGTAGTTGG
>CALVZW010000004.1 GCA_944372675.1 uncultured Clostridia bacterium | reverse complement strand
TTTAAAATTAAATTATAACAAAGGTGAAATATGAATGTAAAAAAAGAATTAAATACTATGTTGTTTGTATTTTGTATTTTTGCAATAGTATTAGGAATACTTTGTGTTGTATTTGCTGAGGAGTTTGCTGTTGCAGTTCCTTATGTAATTGGTGCTTTAGTGGTTGTTAATGGTATTTATACTTTGATAAAATATTTTTTACGCAAAGATATTGCACTACCAAACAATTTTGCACTTGCGCAAGGCTTAATAAATATTGTGTTAGGTATTTTAATATTGTTATCTACAGAATTTTTTGCGAAAGCATTTGGAATAATTTTAGCAATATGTTTGCTAGTTTATGGATTGTTTCAATTAAATGTTTGTGTAAATTTAAGAAAATTATTTAATGATTACATTTATGAATTAATAGAATCTATATTATTGGTAGTATTTGCAATTTTGCTTTTAATATTTTCAAGTTCAGCAATAGAAATCGTTATAACAATTTTAGGTTCAGGAATGATAGTTATAGGATTATTTATAGCAGTTAAAACAATCATTCAAAATAAAAAAATTGATAAATTTGATGAGCAAATTGTTGAAACAACAATCGTAGAAGATGAAAATACTGATAATAAAAATAGTACAAATGATGACAAATAGAAAAAAATAAGATTACTTAAATAGACCCTAAAAGTGTTTGCTTTTAGGGTCTATTTATAGCCATTTATTATAAATTAATTAAAAGCAAGCAAAAAGTTTTTTTGTTTTTTTTTTAATTAATGTTTCATTGATATGTAATTTTGCATTAATATAATAATTATAAAATTGCTATAAAGATAATTAAAAGAAAAAGGCTAAAATGCCTAAATCTTTATTCAAATAATTTTATTTTTCTTTCTTTCATTTCGTCAATTTTGTTAATATAAGTTAATATATCTTTGACATTTTCCGACCTTTCAATGCGATTTTCATCTGGGAAAATTCTTTTTGATATGGCATTTGCTCCGCAAGCAATAATACTTGAAAAATCTTCCATAGAATTTATATTAAATTTGCATTTTGTATTTTCTTTGCAATAACCAACATTTTCTAAATTACCAACCATATTTTTTTGCTTATAGATGTAATATGGCGTATATCCACTACTTGTTAATTTTTGTCGTGCTAGTTCAACATTTTGTTGTGCTTGTTTTGTGTCAACTTCATAGTTGTATGTTCCTAATTTAGTAAGTGGTGATTTTGTTTTAAATGAAAGAGTGTGAACTGTTATGTTATCTGGTTGTAATGCAATGGTTTTATCAAGCGAATATAAGAACAATGATGAATCATAGGGCAAGCCAACTATTAAATCCATATTTATTTTAAACGGATAAAGTCGTGCTAATTGGTAGGCATTGATTATGTCTTGAGCATTGTGTGCTCTACCAATCGCTTTAAGTGATTGTTCATTAAAGGTTTGCGGATTAATACTAATTCTATTTACACCATTATTATATAAAACATCTAATTTTTCTTTGTCAATCGTATCAGGGCGACCTGCTTCAACAGTAAATTCATTATCTCCATCAAATTTAATGGCTTTTAAAATTTTGTCAAGTTGTTGAGCCGAGAGAGAAGTAGGTGTGCCACCGCCAACATAAATATTGTTTACTTTATATTTTTTCTTTTTTATCAATTCTTTTGCAAAATTTATTTCTTCAACTAAACAATCAACATAAGGTTCAACTAATTTTTGCGCTTTTGAAATTTCGCAAGAAAGAAAAGTGCAATATGAGCAACGAGTTGTGCAAAAAGGTATATTTACATAAAAATCTACATAGTTTTCGTCAATTATAATTGGCATTTGATTTTGTAATATATCAACTAATAATTGTGCTTTTTGTGGCTGTACATAATATTCGTTTATGAGTTCTTGTTTTGTTTCATTAAAATTTTTATTTTGTGCAAAATATTCTAACGCAATTTTTGTAGGTTTAACTCCAGTCAATGCACCCCAAGGTTGTGATGTTTTTAAATAATCGCTTAGTGCTACATAAATTGCTAATTTTGCAGTTCTTTTAATATATTTGTCTTGTAAATTTGGTAATTTATCTTGTCTACAAAATGTTGATTGATGTATTTTTCTTTTTACATTATTTTCTAGTAATTCATATTCATTAATTGTAACATAATTAGTTATTGTTTCTTTTTCTTGTTCAAGATAATGTACTAATTCATATTTATGAAAATCATCATCTTCTTCTGCTAATTTAATATTATCATTTGGAAGAAAGGGGTGAATTTGCTGATAAATGTCATAAAAATATTCTTCCTTATTTGTTGTAATTCTCATTTTATTTACCTATTTTTTTTAAATTATTATATTGATTTTGTAATTCTTTGTATGTTATTGAATTTTCTAATGAAGAATGCACATTTTTATTTTCTTTAATAATTAATTGGTTATTTGTAAAATCATAATTAAAGATGCCGATTTCGGAAAAGATTTTCAAGCAAAATACAGTTTGAATGTAACTGCAATTAGGAATTTGTGGCTGTATTAGTTCAAAAAGTTGGTTTAGACTTTCAAATTCGTTATTTTTACTTAATATTGCACTAATGTTTTTATAATATTTACCACAAGTGTTTCTATCAAACGATATTTTATAAAGGAATTTACTTAAATCAATATTTAAGTTTGGAATAAATATATTAGCATTACTTAACTTGTGTATAGTAGATAAATAGTTTACATTTAAAACTGGGTCAAGAAAAATAATGTTGTTATAATTTTTAAAATTATTTTTTAAACTTGGATTTAAAACAAAACTATTGTGTCCTTTATCTTCAAATATCGTTTTGTAGTTATAGGATGTAACAATATTCATTATTTCATTTGAAGTGCTAAATTTGTTATAAGTTTCTAAAGTATTTGCAACAAACAATGTACCAAAAACTGAATCAAGATTTTGTACTAAATTGTTTATATCATTTAAATTGTACGTGTTAAAGTTTGTATTAGTATTTGAGTTGCAAAGTATTTCTGTAAAATATTCTCCTAACACTTTTTCTTTGTTTGCTAATTCTAGTTTTTTATCGGCAACAACTTGTTTTAAAAACATTTTGCTTGATTCAAAACCGTGATAAACATCTAATTGTAATTCAACAATGGCTTTTTTTGTATTTATTTCATTTAATAAATCTTTGTATTTTCCAAAATTAAATCCTACTGCATTAATATTATTAAGGCTCATTGTTAAATGATTAGGATATTGTTTCATTAGTGTTGCGTTTGCTCTTGCAAATTTTATTCTAAATCTTGGTCGTGGGTTTTCATTGCCGATTGGCTCGAGTATACTTAGTTGTCTTACAAAATCTTTTGAAACGGTGTTTATGTCCAAGTCTAAATCATAAGTTTTTTGCGGAACAAACAAACTTGAATCGAAATCGGTTTCCAAAATTTTTTCAATATTTGATTTAAACATTTCAAAGTTTTCAACTTTTAGTTTTAAACCTGCTGCCATTGTGTGTCCGCCAAAAGATTCTAGAATGTCTTGTGTCTTTTTTAAACAATTATGTATGTTAACACCTTCAATGCTTCTTCCTGAACCAGTAAGTATGCCATCTACATTTGAAAATAGGAAAGTAGGGCGGTAATACTCTTCGCATAGTTTTGCAGCAACAATTCCTAAAATACCGCTATCCCATTTGTCGCTATACAAACAAATTGCTCTTTGATTGGTTAATACACTATTGTTTAAAATATTCTTGCAGTCGTCGTAAACAATGTTGCATAATTCTTGTCGTTGAGTGTTAAAATTAAGTATTATATCTATTAACTCTTCAATTTTGCTTTCGTCTTCAGTCATATAAAGTTCAAATGATTTGTCAGCATCACCCATACGACCTGAAGCATTTAATTTTGGTGCTAATTTATAAGAAATATCGGTTGCTAAAGGGTGTCTTATTCCTAATTTATTGAGTAATTTTAAAATTCCTTTAGGGGCTTTGTTCATAAGCCTTAAGCCCATTGTTACCATAACTCTATTTTCGTCAAGCAACGGTACAATGTCGGCTATTGTTGCTATTGCAACTATTGGTAAAAAGTTTTTTGCGTAGTCAATTCCTTCAAGTGCTTGTACAAGTTTAAAAGCCATTCCTGTACCGCAAATTTCCTTAAAAGGATATTTTTGATTAGGAAGTTTTGCATTTAAAATTAAACATTCAGGTAAAACATCGGGTATATCGTGATGGTCGGTAACTATTACATCAATTCCTAACGATTTTGCATATTCAATTTCATCGTGGCAAGAAATTCCGCAATCAACTGTTATTATTAAATCCGGATTTTGTTCTTCCTTTATTTTGTCTATTGCTTGACAACTTAAGCCGTAGCCATCAATGTATCTATTTGGCATAAAATGTTGTGCGTTTATTCCTTTGTAATTAAAATACTTAATAAGAATAGCAGTTGCACTTATTCCGTCAACATCATAATCACCAAAAACTAATATTTTTTTGTTATCTGAAATTGCTTTATTAATTTTATCAACAACTTCTTTCATATTATCTAATAAATATGGGTCATAAAAATCGGTCATTTTTGGATGTAAATACTGTTCAATTTTTTCATCACTGTTTATATTTCTCATAAAAAGTATTTCAATAATTTCCGGATATATATTATATTTTTTACTTATTTTTTCTATTTCATCCTTATCAAATGGTTGCACACTTGTTTTTTTTACTAATTTCATTTTTACTCCTAAAGAAAATTATTACTCAAAAAAAGCATTTGCCGTTGGCAAACTAAATTACAAAACTAATTCAATTTAAAGAAAAAATATAATAATTTTCTGTCTAACTTTGTTACATTATAGCAAATAATTAAAATGATTGCAAGTGTTTTATTCAAATCTTGATTTATTACAAAAATTGGTACTATGTTTTTTTAAAAAAATATAATAATTTATAAAAAATTATGCAAACTAACACAAAGGAGAATTGCATTGAAATTTATAAAGTATCTAATAGGCACTTTTGTCTGTTTTTTTGTGTGTATGTTAGCATTAGTACCTATTATTGTTAATGATTCATTACCTAATTCAATGATAGTAAATTATGATATTAGTAAATTTCACAAAAAAGGTTTGTTAAGTGCAAAATATATTCCTAGCAATGATACAACTGCAACTGCAACAAATTTTTCAAAAGGGCAGTTGCAAATTAAATATTTTGGAATAAATGTAAAAAATATTGATGTTTACAAAGTTGAAAATGATGAAATTTATGCTTGCGGTAAAACTGTGGGCGTTGCGTTACAATCAAAGGGCGTAGTCGTTATTGGGCAAAATCCAATTATTACTAAAAACGGAAAAGAAATTATTTGTTCAAATATTAATGTTGGCGATATCATTTGCGAGATTGAAGGTGAATATGTTGAAACTGCTGATAGTGTATCAAAAATAATAAATGATGAACAATATAAAGGTAAAGAACTTGTTGCAAAATACAAAAGAGATGGCAAAGTGTATTACACAACAATTAAACCAAAATTAGATATGGAAAGTCAAACATATAAACTTGGACTTTGGGTAAGAGATGATGCAAGTGGAATTGGTACAATGACTTATGTAAAAAGTGATACACTTGAGTTTGGTGCATTAGGGCATCCAATAAGCGATATTGACACTGGGGCAATAATGGATGTGTTTGATGGACAAATTTATAAATGTTCTGTTTTATCCATTGAAAAAGGCAGTAGGGGACAAGCAGGACAAATGCGGGGAATATTTGTTCAGTCGCAAAATTCGTTAGGGAGTGTTAGTAAAAATACTAATTTTGGTATATTTGGAAAGACTACAAATGATATGTTGCAATATTGTAAAAAAGTAAAAATTGGCGGACGCAATACAGCAAAAGCAGGCAAAGCAACAATTTTATGTAGTTTAGACGGAAAAAATATTGAAGAATTTGACATCGATATAATCAAAACAAGTTACAAAGGTAAAAATTCAAACAAATCTTTAGTATTTAAAGTTACCGATAAAGATTTAATACAAAGAACTGGTGGTATTATTCAAGGTATGAGTGGTAGTCCTATCATACAAAATGGAAGATTAATAGGTGCAGTAACTCATGTATTTTTAAATGATGCTACGAAGGGTTTTGGTGTTTATTTAGATTTAATGCTTGAAAATAGTTAATTAAATTTAAAAGAGTAAATTTTTAACATATTAAATTATTATAAAAAATAATATAGCGGAAAAATAAAAACAACAAAAACATAAAAAATAAATTCAAAATTAAATTTTAAAATAAATTATAAAATTAAAAATATGAAAGGGTAGAAAATGAAAGAAAAACAAATTGATGTTGATATTAAGTTTAAATATGATTTTGCAGGACTTAAAAATCAGTTAAAAAAATCGAATTTATGTAAAATAGTTGCAGATTATGAAAATGATGACACATATTCTCTTATGTTTGCTTGCGAAGATGAACATATGTCAAAATTAAATAATATTGTTGCACATAGTTTAAGTGATTTTTATATTAATAGATACAAAAAATATTATTTAGAACATCATATAAATTTAAATGGAATTGAAAGAATGTTTGTACCTGCCTACATATGTGCAATTGCATCATTTGACACATTTACAGATAAAGACATTTCTTTGGATGCAGATTATACAATTAATAAAATATCAGTAATACCATTTTTATATTTTAAACTGCAAGGATTAATACAGCGTTGGCAAATGATTGCAAATTTGACTAATGATAATATACAATGCTTTGATAAATCAACAGCAGTTATTGATTTACTTTGTTATTTAGTAAAAAATCAACAGAATAAATCAAAAATATTGAAAGTTTGTTTTGAAGAAAAAGGTATAAAAATATATAACAACAACGAATTAAGTTTTCAAAGTTTTAGCCAAAATAAAAGTGATATTGGCGACTTAATAGCAGTATTAGTTAAATTATGTCCGCAAAAATTAATAATAAACAGTACTAATGCTAATTCTAATATTGAAATGATAAGGAAAATTTTTAGTGAAAAGGTATTATAATTAAGTATTATAATATTTTTTTTATTATGTGAGTAAAAGAAAAGATTATATTAAATAGATAATTTTTTTTGTATTTTATTTAAATCTATAATAAAAATTTATTTAAAAAGAAGCAAAGTTATTAGTTAATAAATAAAAAATAGCAAAAAACGAATAAAAATATTTGACTAAAAAGTTTTAATTGTGATATACTAATAATGACTAGAAAAGGAGTGCAAAATTATGAAAATACAAAAGAATAAAATACTAGGGGGGGGGGGGGTAGATAGTTTACTATCTACATCCAATAACAATAACAATCTTTGCGAAAGCAAAATAAAAAACAACTTATTCTTACAAAGTGGCATAACAAAAGTAAGTTTATATGAACAAAAAAAATGTAATGCTACAAAAAGTACAAAACTAAATAATGAAAACATACTTTGTGATAATATCAAAATAACTTACAAAAATAATAATAAAGATAAAATGTTTAATAAATTAGTTAAATTAAGTAATGATACTAATTTAGTTTGTAATGTAAAAACAAAAGTGCAAAGTAAGCATAGTGTGGTGCAATCTACGATATTACTTTTATCGTGGCTTTTTGTGTTTGTGTTAAGTTTAACATTAGTATGTTGTATTAATAATAAAGTTAACATATCAAATAATTTAATTGCAGTGGAAGCAGTAGAAGATACTGGGGGAGAAATAGATTTTAGATTAAATGATGCTAGTCGAGATGGAAGTGCGGAAAAACCATATATAATTGCATCGGCAATGAACTTAAGGTATTTATCAAATCATCAAACTGAAGAAAACTTTTTAAGTGCTTGTTACATTCAAACTGCAGACATAACATATACAACTGACACTTGGACAAAAATAGGTAGTTATTCTAATAATTTTACTGGTACTTATGATGGCGGGTTATATCTTATAAATTTTACAAGTGATCAACTACAAGGTTTTATAACTTTTGGTTATGTATCAGGAAATGTTAAAAACTTAGGGGTTAAAACTAATTTTGATGGAAAAGTAAGTACTGATTTTGATGCACCAAATGCATCAGCTGGATTAGTTTCAGTATTATGTGAGGGGGGAACATTGAGTGCGTGTTGGGTGGAAGGCATTCTTAACGGACTTTATATGGCTGATTGTGCTTCTTTGGCGTGGGGTAATTACGGTACTATAACTCAATGTTATGTAAACTTAACAAAAGTAGCAGACAATTCTTATGGTGATGGAAGTGATTTCTTTGGTGGTTTAGTAAATACAAATTATGAAACAGGTGTAATTAAAGATTGTTATGTAAGAATTTCAGACCTAGATGCTTGGCGAAGTTACGCAATTTGCTCTAATAAGGGAAGAGTAGAAAATTGTTACGTGGTTGCAAGAAATGATGTAACGGATAGATGGAAATTTGAAAGAGTTTTTGATTATAACAGCAATATATCAAATGTTAGTGGAATATTTGTTTTGCAAGGAATTTGTACCTACTCTTATGACGGAGCAACGCAAACTTCAATAGAAGATATGAAAAAACAAGAAACATATCAAAATGCTGGTTGGGACTTTACAGAAGTTTGGGCAATTGACGAAAATACTAATGATGGATATCCGTATTTAAGAGCATTTGACAAATCAAAGGAATTAAACATAAATGTTGAAACAAATGTTGGTGCAATATTAAATATGAGTGATGAAAAAGGGCAAAATGTGCAACAAATATATGTATCACAAACAACGGCTCAACCGATAGTACTTACAATGCTTCCAACAACATATATAATAACGATAACAACATATTACACGACAAATGTTGAGTATATTATAAATAATGTTACATATAGGGGTAATGTTATAACATTTAATTTAAGTAGTGTTGACACAATTACAATAAAACTGCAAGGCTTTGTAGGAAATAATGGTATTATTATTTAGTATGCTTTTTAATGAAATAGTAAATTTAATTTACATAAAGTTGTAAAAAATAAATTATAAATTAAAACAGACTTTTATGTCTGTTTTTTTGTATACCCAATTATGTATACTTATATATTTTATAAGTAAAAACTACTTTTTGCATAACCACTAAATTTTATTTTTGCATAACGATTAAATTTTATTTATGTATCTTTTAATTTATATCTCTATTTTATATATCTTTATAATATATTTTAAATTATATATTTTATTATTAGTATATATTATTATAAGGTTATATTATATATTACATTATTAAAAATATTTAAAATTTATATATTTATATATGTAATGTAGTGAATGATTTGTATAATGTATTGTAGAATAAAAATAATTTATTTAAAAACTCATTTGTAATGATTGTTATGTTATTTATTATTTTATGTTTTATTTTATTATATCTTACTTATTTAACTATAATTTAAATTTATTATTATCATTAATAATTTAGTATACTATTTGTTATTGTATGTTTTAAAAGTAGATTATAATTTTTTTCATTTTCTATAGTTTCATTATTTTTTGCTTTATCATACTTTATTTAAAAATATCAATTGTTTTTTTAGTTATATATTGTATGATAATGGGTAAAAAATGTAGATTTTTTTTGTTCATTAAGTGGTAATTATTTAAATTTTATTGCGTAATAAACAATCCGTTTTTATGGTCAAAAAAGGGCTATTTTATATTCATAAAAATTCGTAAAAAAAGTTTGTTAAAACTGTTGACAAAAAATTTCAAATAAGTTATAATAAGAACACTGTGAATGGGATGAAGTTGGAAGTTACTGCAAAATTACTCGTTTTGCAGAGAATTTCAATGGACAAATGTCTAGAAAAATTTAGGCGACTGACCCTTTTATTATTTTTTATTTTTTTTAATTCACAGATAGATACACACGGGCAAGTGTATTAAAAATAAAAAATTTTTGCCAATAAGGGTTAGGTATAGGAGGAAACAATTTATGGCATCAACAAAAATTAGAATTAAGTTGAAGTCTTTCGACCACAACTTAATTGATGTGGCTGCTAACAAAATCGTTGACGCAGCGCAAAAATCGGGCGCTCAGGTTTCAGGCCCGATACCATTACCTACTCGTAAGGAAGTGGTTACTATCATTAGATCCCCATTTATATATAAGGATTCTCGTGAACAATTTGAAATCAGAACACACAAACGCTTGATTGATATCTATAGCCCATCTTCAAAGGTAGTTGACGGTTTAACTAAACTTGATTTGCCTGCTGGTGTTGATATCAAGATAAAGCTCTAATTTATTAAAGGAGATAATTATGTTAAAAGCAATTTTAGGAAAAAAATTGGGTATGACTCAGGTTTTTGCTGACAATGGCGCAGTAGTTCCTGTTACAGTTATTCAAGCGGGCCCGTGTTTTGTTGCTCAAATTAAGACTGTTGAGAGCGATGGCTACAATGCAATAGTTGTTGCATTCGATGACAAAAAAGAAAAACTTGTCAACAAGCCAGAAATGGGTCTATTCAAAAAGGCTGAACTTACACCTAAAAAGTATTTAAGAGAATTCCGTGTTGAAAATGTAAACGACTACAAAGTTGGTCAAGAAATTACTTGCGACATTTTCAACGCTGATGAATTAGTAGATGCTAGTGCTATTAGCAAAGGTCATGGGTTTAGCGGTATGATTAAAAAGTGGGGCGCACATCACCAAAGAAATACTCACGGTGGTAACAAGGTTCACAGAGCCGTTGGTTCACTTGGCGCTTCAACTGCGGTTGCTAGAGTTAGACCTGGTCGTCATATGCCAGGACAATTCGGTAATGTTCGCAAAACTATTTTAAACTTAAAAGTTGTAAAAGTCGACAAAGAACGCAATTTGATTTTAGTCAAAGGTTCTGTACCAGGTGCTCGTGGTGCTTTGGTTACATTAAGAGATGCAGTAAAGGCATAAGGAGATTATCACTATGGCAAAAATAGATGTTTACGACCTTACTGGTGTTAAAACTGGTACAATGACACTTAATGATGCAGTTTTTGGTGCTGAATACAATGAAGCACTTATTCATCAAGTTGTAAAGGCATACTTAGCAAATCAAAGACAAGGAACAAAGAGTGCTTTAACTCGCAGTGAAGTTAGAGGACACGCAAAGAAACCTTGGAGACAAAAAGGTACTGGTCGTGCTAGACACGGTAGTACAAAGGGACCACAATGGAGAGGCGGTGGAGTTGTATTTGCTCCAAAACCAAGAGATTTTTCACAAAAAATCAATAAGCAAATGAAAAGAGCCGCATTCATTAGTGCAATCAGCACAAAACTTGCTGAAAACAACATCATTGTTGTTAAAGATTTAAAACTTGAAGCACCTAAGACAAAATTGATGCAACAAGTTTTGGATAACTTAAAAATTAATAAGAGTGCTTTGCTTGTTGTTAAAGGTTACGACGAAGTTGTTGACAGAGCAAGCAGTAACATACCAAAGGTTAGTATGTGCGACAGCGACTTATTAAATGTATATCAAATTGTTGCTACTAACAAGTTGGTAATTACACAAGATGCAATTAAATCTATTGAGGAGGCTTACAAGGCATAATGAACGCTTACGATATTATTAAAAAACCGCTTTTGTCTGAAAAGACTTATGCTGATATTCAGGGTAAGAAATATTGGTTTGTTGTTGACAAGTCAGCGACTAAAGTTGATGTAAAAAATGCGGTAGAAAAAATATTTAATGTAAAAGTTAAAAAAGTAACAACGGCAATTATGCCGGGAAAACCTAAGACTCACAAAGTTAACGGCGGAAGAAAGTCGATAGATACAACTACAAGCGAATACAAAAAAGCATGTGTTGTATTGACAGCAGATAGTAAAGCAATTGAATTCTTTGAGAGTTTAAGTTAAGGAAGGAGGAATAAAAAATGGCAGTAAAAAGACATAAGCCGACTACTCCGTCAATGCGTTTTATTGTTACTTCTTCCTTCGAAGAAATTACAAAAAAGACGCCGGAAAAGTCTTTGCTTGCACCAAAGAAGAGTAAAGCAGGCAGAAATAATCAAGGTAGAATAACAGTTCGTCATCAAGGTGGCGGAAACAAACAACACTACCGCATCATTGATTTCAAGAGAAATAAAGATGATGTTAAGGCAAAAGTTATTGCAATTGAATATGACCCTAATCGTTCAGCATACATTGCGTTATTACAATATGTAGATGGCGAAAAGAGATATATTTTAGCACCACTTGGATTACAAGTTAATGACGAAGTTATGAGTGGTGAAAATGCAGAAATCAAAGTTGGTAATGCATTACCATTATCAAAAATCCCAGTAGGTTCAATTGTTCATAACATTGAATTACATCCAGGGCGTGGCGGTCAATTTGCTCGTTCAGCAGGAAATTCTGCTCGTTTAATGGCTAAGGAAGGCAACTATGCTACACTTAAAATGCCATCAGGCGAAATGAGAATGGTTCTTGTAACTTGCCGAGCAACACTTGGTCAAGTAGGCAATGTTGACTACGCAAATACAAAAGTCGGAAAGGCAGGCGCTAATCGTCATAGAGGAATTCGTCCTACAGTTCGTGGTTCAGCAATGAACCCAGTTGATCACCCACATGGTGGTGGTGAAGGTAAAGCACCTATTGGAAGAAAGAATCCAATGACTCCATGGGGTAAACCTGCACTTGGGTTGAAGACTCGTAAAAAGACTAAATCTAACAGATTAATAGTTAAAAGGGCTAAATAGGTGGTAAAATGAGTAGAAATAAAAAACCTTTTGTTGAAGAAAGATTGATGAAAAGAGTTCAAGAAATGAATGTAAGTGGTCAAAAGAAAGTTATTAAAACTTGGTCAAGATCATCTACAATTTATCCTGAATTCATAGGACACACAATCGCTGTTCATAATGGTAAAAAGTTTATACCAGTTTATTGCTCAGCAGAGTTAGTTGGACACAAGTTAGGTGAGTTTGCACCAACAAGAACATTCCGTGGACACGCAGGCGACAAAACTGCAAAAAAAGGTAAATAAGGAGAATCTATAGATGGCTAAAAGAATTAGAGAGAAGGCTCTTAAACGCGCTGAGAACAAAGACAAAAGACCAACTGCTACATCAAAATATGTTCGCATTAGTCCAAGCAAAGTTAATTTAGTTTTAAGCACAATAAGAGGCAAAAATGTTGATGAGGCTCTCGCCATTCTCAAGTATCTTCCAAACGGAGCCAGCGAAGAAGTTTACAAAGTTGTAAAGAGTGCAGCAGCCAATGCGGAGAACAATATGGGGATGAATAGAGAGGATTTAATTATCAGCGAAGCGTATGCTAATGCTGGTCCTATCTTAAAAAGAATTTTGCCACGCGGTCGTGGTAGTATGGATGTTATCGCTAAGAGAACAAGTCATATAACAGTAAAATTATCAACACAAGGAGGGGCAAAGTAACTATGGGACAAAAAGTAAGTCCACACGGACTCAGAGTTGGAATTAACAAGAATTGGAGTTCAGTTTGGTATGCTGACAAAGCAGACTTTGCTCGTAACATTCTTGAAGATAAGAAAATAAGAGATTTCTTAAAGAAAAAATACTATAACTGCAACATTTCTAGCATTGAAATTGAAAGAACTGATGCAAGAGTTATTGTAACAATTAATACTGGTCGTCCTGGTATGATTATTGGTCAAAAAGGCGCTGGTATTGAACAAATAAAGAAAGAGTTAATTAAATTAACAAAATCAAACAATATTATATTAAATGTCAAGGAAGTTAAAAAAGTCGACCTTGATGCACAAATTGTCGCAGAAGGCATTGCAACACAACTTGAAAAGAGAGTTGCGTTCAAGCGTGCAGTTAAAGAAGCATTACCAAGAGTAATGAAAGCAGGGGCTGAAGGAGTTAAAATCATCGTTGGCGGTCGTCTTAACGGCGCTGAAATCGCACGCAGTGAAGAATTCCACCTTGGTTCACTTCCACTTCAAACTCTTAGAGCAGACATTGATTACGGTGTTGCTAGCGCACACACAACTTATGGCGTTGTAGGAGTTAAAGTTTGGATTTATAAAGGCGACATTTTGGGAAAGAAAGTTGCACCAAAATCTAGCAAAACGGGAGGAAACGAATAATGTTAATGCCCAAAAGAGTGAAACACAGAAAACAATTCCGTGGTTCTACAAAAGGCAAGGCAACAACTAATAATAAAATTGCTTATGGTGAATATGCACTTGTTGCATTGGAACCTGGTTGGATAACAACAAACCAACTTGAAGCAGTTCGTGTTGCTGCAAACCGTTATATGAAAAGACAAGGTAAGTTGTGGTTAAAAGTATTCCCACACAAGCCTATCACTAAAAAGCCTCTCGGCGTTCGTATGGGTGGCGGTAAGGGTCAACCAGAACAATGGGTAGCAGTAGTTAGACCTGGTAATTTAATTGTAGAAATTGGCGAAGTTAGTGAAGAAATCGCAAGAGAAGCACTTAGATTAGCAAGTCATAAACTTCCAGTTTTAACAAAATTTGTTAGAAAGGAAGACCAAAATCTTGAAGAAGGTGGGAGAGCGTAATGAAAGCAAAAGATTTGAAAGAATTGACAAACGACGAGTTAGATGCTAAATTGAAAGCGCTTAAGAGCGAACTTTTCAACTTAAGGTTCTCTCACGCTACAGGGCAACTAGCTAATCCCATGCAAATAAACAACACCAAAAAGGATATTGCAAGAGTTTTGACTATTATGAAACAAAGACAAAGTCAAAATTCAAGCAATAACTAATGGGAGGGTCGAAAATGGAAAATACACAACAAAGAAATAGTCGTAAGACATTAATAGGTATGGTTGTTAGCGACAAAATGGACAAAACCATAGTTGTTGAAGTTGTTAATAGTGTGCGTTCAAAGTTTAAGAAAGTTGTGAAAGTTACTAAAAGATACAAAGTTCACGATGAAAACAATGAATGTGAAGTGGGCGATAGAGTCGAAATCGCTGAAACAAGACATTTGAGCAAAGATAAGTTCTTTAGACTTGTTAGAATTGTCGAGAAGAAGAAATAATTATCAGGAGGAAGTGTTATGATTCAAACAGAATCAAAATTGAAAGTAGCCGACAACACTGGTGCAAAAATTGTTAAGTGCATTAGAATTTTAGGCGGTTCATATGTAAGAAGCGGTAATATTGGTGATATCATTGTTGCTGCTGTTCAAACTGCAACTCCTGGTGGAGTGGTTAAAAAAGGCGACATTGTAAAGTGCGTTATTGTGCGTTCAGTAAATGGTGTTCGCCGTGAAGATGGTTCATACATCAAATTTGACGACAATGCTGTTGTTATAATCGACAAAGATAAGCAACCAAAAGGAACTCGTATCTTTGGTCCTGTCGCAAGAGAAATTCGTGATAAAGGCTACTTAAAGATAAGCAGTCTTGCTCAAGAGGTACTATAAGGGAGGAAATAATGGCAAAATTGAATGTTAAAAGAGGCGATAATGTTTTAGTTCTCGCTGGTAAAGATAACGGCAAAACCGGTAAAATTTTGGTTTCCTACCCAAAAGAGAACCGCGTTGTTGTTGAAGGTGTTAATATTGTAACAAAGGCTAAAAAGCCAAAGAGTGCACAAGATAAGGGCGGAATTATTAAGGAAGAAGCACCTATTGATGCATCTAATGTAATGGTAATTTGCCCAGCATGTGGCAAAGCAACAAGAGTTGCACATTCTGTTGTTGATGGTAAAAAGGTTCGTACTTGCAAAAAGTGTGGAGCAAGCCTTGACGCAGTAAAAGCAAAGAAAGTTGCAAAGAAAGAAAAGTCGAAAGCAAAGGCTGAAAAGCCAACCGAAGCAGTTAAAACTGAAGAGGCTGTTCAAGAATAATAGGAATCAACCCTTAGGAGGAAAAAATGGCAAAAGTTGAAAAGCCAAGACTTCAAGTTAAATATGAAGAAGTCAAAAAACAACTTATGACCGAACTTGGTTATAAAAACATCAATGAAGTTCCAAAACTTGAAAAAATAGTTTTGAATATGGGACTTGGTGATGTAAAAGATAATTCAAAATCATTCAACCTAGCAGTTGAAGAACTTGGACTTATCACTGGGCAAAAACCTATTGTAACAAAGGCTAAAAAATCTATCTCTAACTTTAAGTTAAGACAAAATCAAAGCATTGGTGCAAAGGTTACACTTCGTAGTGCAAATATGTATGAATTTTTAGATAGATTCATATCAGTAGTACTTCCTCGTGTTCGTGATTTTGATGGTGTATCAACAAAATCATTCGATGGACGCGGAAACTACAATTTAGGCATCAAGGAACAGTTGATTTTCCCTGAAATTAGTTATGAAAAAATTGACAAGGTAAGGGGACTTGACATCTGTTTTGTTACAACTGCAAAATCTAATGAAGAGGCAAAGGCATTGCTTACAGCACTTGGTATGCCTTTCAAAAAGTAGGAGGAAATAATGGCAAGAAAAGCATTAATTGTTAAACAACAAAGAAAACAAAAATATTCTACAAGAGAATATACTAGATGTGCTATTTGCGGTCGTCCTCATGCAGTTTTAAGAAAATATGGAATATGCAGAATTTGCTTCCGTGAACTCGCTTACAAAGGTGAGATTCCAGGAGTAAAGAAGGCAAGCTGGTAAGGAGGAAGATGGAAAATGACGACTAATGACCCAATAGCAGATATGCTCACAAGAATTCGTAATGCTATTATGGCACGCCACGAAAGCGTTACAATTCCTAGTTCTAATATTAAAAAGAGCATTGCGGAAATTTTGCTCGCTGAAGGATTCATCAACGGTTTAAAAGTTGAAGAAAACGATGGCAAAGCAAACATCATTATTGATTTAAAATATAGTGACAATCGTCACAGTGTTATTAGTGGATTAAAAAGAATATCCAAACCAGGTTTGCGTATTTATGCTGGTGTTGAAGACTTACCAAAAGTTCTCAACGGACTTGGTATTGCAATAGTATCTACTAATAAAGGATTAATGACAGACGAACAGGCAAGACAAGCCAGACTTGGTGGCGAAATTATTGCCTATGTGTGGTAATGGGAGGAGAATATTATGTCAAGAATAGGTAGACATCCAATCGCTATCCCAGCAAACACACAAGTAGAAATCAAAGACAACAATGTTGTTATGGTTTCTGGACCGCTGGGACAATTGGAAAGAAAATTTAATAAAGAAGTTTCATTTGAAAAAGACGGCGATAAGATTATCGTTAAGCGTTGCGACGATTCAAAACAAGCAAGAGCAATGCACGGACTTTCAAGAACACTTTTAAACAATATGGTTGAAGGTGTTACTAAAGGTTTTACAAAAAAATTAATTGTTAATGGGGTTGGTTTTAAAGCACAAAAACAAGGCAATAAACTTGTTTTAGACTTAGGTTTCTCAAAACCAAAAGAAGTGCTTGATGCTGATGGAGTAACAACAAGTTGCCCAACTATCACAGAAGTTGAAGTTAAGGGCATCGATAAAGAAAAAGTCGGACAATTCGCTGCTAAAATTCGCGATATCAAGAGAGTTGAACCTTATCACTTATATGGTATTAGATATGCTGATGAAGTAGTGATTAAGAAAGAAGGCAGCAAGACTGCTGGTAAAAAATAGGGAGAGTAGTAAATGATTAACAAACAAGATAAAAATGAATTAAGAAAAAAGCGTCATTTAAGAGTAAGAAATAAAGTTCAAGGAACTGCTGAAGAACCAAGACTTAATGTTTACAGAAGTACTACTCATATCTATGCTCAAGTAATTGACGATACTCGTGGTGTTACACTTGCATCTGCTTCAACTGTTGAAAAAGCATTACAAGCAGATTTAAAGGGTAAGAACAAAGTTGAACAAGCAAAGATTATTGGCGAAGTTGTTGCTAAAAGAGCAATTGAAAAAGGCATTAAGAAAGTTGTATTTGACAGAGGCGGATATTTATATACTGGTCGTGTTAAAGAACTTGCTGACGGTGCTAGAAATGGAGGGTTGGTATTATAATGGAAGAAATTATGGAAAACAATGTTGAAAACATCGAAGAAGTAAAAGAAACCGTTGAACAACCTGCCGTTGAAAATGCTGAAAAGGTTGAAAACAACGAAAACAAAGGCAAATTCGGCAACAAAAAGTTTGACAAAAACAAAAAATTCAACAAACGCGATGACAAAAAGAGAAGAGATGACAGACGCCCAAGAGATGAAATGGAAAGCAGAGTAATTTCAAGACGCAGAGTTTCAAAATCTGTAAAGGGTGGAGATATTCAAACATATTCTGTACTTGTTGTTGTTGGTGATAAAAAAGGTCGTGTAGGTATTGGACACGGAAAATCTCGTGAACAAACTGAAGCGGTTGATAAAGCAATTAAGAACGCAAAGAAAAATCTTGTAACTATTGCTATGAAAGGAACAACAATTCCTCACGCAACAGAAGGAAAGTTCTGCACAAGTAAAATAGTAATGTTACCTGCTAAAGATGGTAATGGTATTATTGCTGGTGGTGCTGCTCGTGCAGTTATTGAACTTGCTGGTATCCGTGATATTACTACAAAGTTACACGGAAGTTCTAACAAAGATAACTGTGTTAAGGCAACATTGCAAGCATTGCTTAAATTAAGAACAATGGAACAAGGTATGAAATTGCGTGGCAAAAATGAAAACACAGTGGAGGGCAACTAATTATGGAAAACACAGAAAATGTAGAAGAAATCCAAAAAGTTGAAGAAGTTGTAGAAAAAAAGCCTAAAACTACCTCCAAATCAAAAAAGGCTAAAAAAGAAATTAAGATTACTTTAATAAGAAGTGCTTGTTCTTCAAGACCTAATCAACGCAAAACTTGCGACGCTTTGGGATTAAGAAAACTTAATGCAAGCAAGGTAGTGGAAGATACTCCTGCAATTAGAGGAATGATTTTCACAATCAAACACCTTGTTAAAGTGGAAGAAATTTAAGGAAGGAGGGCGAATTTATGAATATACACGAATTGAGTCCTGCTCCTAATTCTACGAAAAGAGCAAAACGCGTAGGTCGTGGTGTGGGTAGCGGGCTTGGCAAAACTTCTGGCAGAGGACAAAAAGGACAAAACTCACGAAGTGGTGGCGGAGTTAGAATCGGATTTGAAGGTGGACAAATGCCTTTAATTCGTAGACTTCCTCGCCGTGGGTTCAATAACTATGAATTTAAAAAACAATATTCTATTGTCAATGTTTGCGACCTTGACAAACTTGAAGATGGAACAGTTGTTGACATTAATTTACTTAAAGAAAAAGGTATTGTAAGAAAAATTGAAAAATTTGGACTTAAAGTACTTGGTAATGGTGAATTAAGCAAGAAATTAACTGTCAAAGCCGCTGTTTTCACTAAGACTGCTCAAGAAAAAATTGAGAAAGTTGGCGGCAAAATTGAGGTGCTATAATGTTTGAGAACTTGAGAGATGCCTTTAAAGTAAAAGATGTTAGAAAAAAAATTTTACTAACATTGCTTATTCTATTAGTTTATAGAGTAGGTTGTTGGCTTCCAATTCCTGGGATTGCATTTGATTATTTTAATGAAGGTGCAAACGACTTTTTGTCATTATTGAGTGCAATTACGGGTGGTGCACTTGCTAACGGTGCTTTTTTGGCACTTGGTGTTATACCTTATATTAGTGCATCAATCATTATGCAGTTATTAACTTTTGGTATACCTGCGCTTGAAAGATTATCAAAGCAAGGCGATGCTGGAAGAAAGAAAATTGCATTTTACACAAGAATAGTGACATTTGTTTTGGCAACAGCACAAAGTATTGGTATCGTTTATGGTTTTGGTGTTAGTAACATACTTAACGCTAGTGCTTTAGGCGGTGCTCCATTGTGGCTTGTTGGAGTTGTTGTTGTGTTATTATTGGTTGCTGGTGCTATGTTCACAATGTGGCTCGGCGAAAAAATAACAGACTTAGGGATAGGTAACGGACTTTCACTTTTAGTGTTTATCGGTATTATCTCAAGTGCTGGCACAGCATTAATTGCTAGTTTCACTGGTTTAGCAGAAAACATTGAATATCTTTGGGATATATTAATCTTTATTGCTTTGCTTATCGTGATTTTCTGGCTTATGACATTTGTTGACTTATCTGTACGCAAAATTCCTGTTAACTATGCTAAGCAAATTAAAGGAAGAAAGATGTATGGTGGTCAGTCAACTAACATACCTATTAAGGTAAACAGTTTTGGTGTAATGCCTATAATATTTGCAATGAGTTTTATAATGTTCCCACAATATATAATTCAAATATTTTGGCCAAATTCAAGTGCTAATGTATGGTACAATGATTGGTTAGGCGTTAACTCACCACTTTACTTCATTTTGTCAGCATTATTAATTATATTCTTCTCATATTTTTATGGAAGTATGGTATTTAAACCTGACGAAATTAGTAGACAATTACAACAAAATGGCGGATTTATTCCTGGAATTAGAGCAGGAAGACCAACCGCTGAATATATCAAAAAAATATCAAACAGAATAACCTTTTTTGGAGCAATGTATCTAGCAATAATATTTGTTGTTCCATCACTTGTATTCAAATATGTATCAACAGGTAGTTTGGTTAACGCATTCACTGCAACAGGTATGTTGATTGTTGTTAGTGTTGCACTTGAATTTGACAAGCAACTTGAAGGTCAATTATTGATGAAGAATTACAAAGGATTTTTGAAATAATGAATTTAGTACTGCTTGGCCCTCCGGCCAGTGGCAAGGGTACTTGCTCAAATTATCTTAAAGAAAAATACCATTTTAAACACATATCTATGGGTGATTTGCTTAGAGATTTTGCTAATGCAGATACACCCTTAGCAAAAATGGTAAATGAAACAATTAGTAACGGAAAAATTCTTGATGAAGAACTGACAACTAAAATACTGTATGAATATTTAAAGAAAAACAATTTATTTGACAATATTTTGCTTGATGGTTACCCACGGGGATTAATTTCAGTTGAATTAGTACAAAAATTTCTTAAGATAGATAAAGTTATAATTTTACAAGCGGATTATGAAACAATTAAGTCAAGAATACTAAACAGAATTAGTTGTAGTAAATGTGGAAAAGTCTTTTCATTGACAACATATCACAAAAATTATTGTGATGAATGTGGTGGTGAACTTAAAAGACGAAGTGATGATAGCATTGAAACATTAAATACAAGAATGGCTGAGTATGAAAGATTGACTGTGCCAGTTATTAATTATTTTAGTAAACTAGGCTTAGTATATAAATTAGACGCAAATGAAGATTATATAAAACAATTAGACAAATTAATGGAAATGGTGAAATGAATATTCTATTAATCGGCGCACCGGGGAGTGGAAAAGGTACGCTATCACAAAAATTATCAAAAAAATACAATTTAAAGCATTTATCAACGGGCGATTTGTTTCGTGCGGAAATAGCGGAAGGCACAGAGCGTGGTAAAATACTACAAGATGCTATGCAAAAGGGCTTACTTGCTCCTAGCGACATATTGCTTGAAGTAATGCAAAAACAATTATCACAAGCGGAATATCAAGACAATGTATTGTTAGATGGCTTTGGTAAAACATTAGATGAAGCGAAAGAACTTGATAAATTTTATAATATTGACAAAGTTATATTTTTAGATGTTGATTATTCTCAACTTTTAGAAAGAATTTTGAAAAGACGCATATGTGGCGAATGTGGCTTTGTAACTACAGTTGATGAAAGCAATGATATTTGCGAAAAGTGTGGTTCAAAGTTAATTAGTCGAATTGACGATAATGAAGAAACTTTTAAGAAAAGATACGAAGTATTCTTAAAACAAACAATGCCTATTGTCAACTATTTTGACCAAAAAAATATGTTGGTACGCATTGACGCAAATGGGTCTATTGAAAACAATTTTTACAAAATTTGCAATGAAATCGGTAATAAATCCAAAGAAATAGAACGATAAGTATTGAAATAAAATTCAGTTTATGATATAATATTAAAAGAAGGAATATATGGAAGCGCATATTAAAACACCTAGTGAAATTGAGCATATGAAAGAAGCCTGCAGAATAACAGGTGATGCACTTAAAGTAGTTGAAGAAAAAATTCGTGCTGGAATGACAACAATGATGATTGATAACATTGTTCGTGATTATATACATTCTTGTAACGCAAAATGTTCTTTTAAAAACTATCAAGGATATCCTGGGAATGCTTGTGTATCAATTAACGATGAAATAGTACACGGCATACCAAGTGCGCACAGAATTATTGAAGAAGGCGACATAGTATCAGTTGATGTAGGTGCTTACAAAAACGGCTTTCATGGTGATGCTGCACGAACATTTTTAATTGGCAAAGTCAGTGAAGAAAAGCAAAAGTTAGTGCAAGTTACCAAAGAGTGTTTCTTTGAAGGAATTAAAGGGATTAAGGATGGAAGTTTTGTCGGCGACATTTCGTGTCAAGTACAAAAGCACGCTGAAAGTTTTGGCTTTAGTGTTGTAAGAATGTTGGAAGGACACGGAGTAGGACGCAATTTACACGAATATCCATCTGTACCAAATTATGGTAGAGCAGGAAGCGGAGCCAAGTTATATGCAGGGATGACGATTGCAATTGAGCCTATGATTAATCTAGGGAAAAAAGAAATTGTTATGCTAGATGATGATTGGACGATTGTAACCAAAGATGGTTCACCATCTGCTCACTATGAAAACACTATCCTAATTACACAAGATGGTGTTGAGATTTTGACACTTTAGGAGTAATATGGATAAAGGGGAAATTGTTAGGTCATTAAAAGGCCGAGATAAAGACAAGGTGTATCTTGTCTATGAAGTTTTAGACAAAGACTTTGTTAAATTAGTTAATGGGCAAACAAGAAAAATTGACAATCCTAAGAAAAAGCGCATTAAACACATTGAGGTTGTTGGAAAATTGCCACAAGATACTAAACAAAATCTACTTGATTCTGACATTAAAAAAATTTGTAAATCTTATCAAATTGATGGAGGTCAAAATGCCTAAAGGTGAAGGTATTGAAGTTGAAGGCGTAGTTGTTGAAGTTATTCGCAACTCAGTATATAAGGTTAAATTACCTAATGGTCACATCATAGACGCTTATATTGCTGGACGCTTAGTTGTTCAACATATAGGAGTTTTGGAAGGTGATAAAGTTACGGTAGAACTTTCTCCTTATGATGTCAATAGGGGTAGAATTGTTTATCGTGGCGAGAAGAAAAAACAACAATAAAAAGGAGCAAATAAAATGAAAGTAAGAGCATCAGTTAAGCCTATGTGCGACAAGTGCAAAGTCATTAAACGCGATGGCAAAGTTATGGTCATTTGCCCTAATAAAAAGCATAAACAAGTACAAGGCTAATAAAACATTATTTGTCTATACATAAATATAAGGCAAAATTGCTTTGCGTGCATATTTATGTATAGACAAAACATTAAAAAATCCACAAACTTACGCGGCTACACAAGAAATTGTGATTGAGTTTGTGTCTTATATAAAAAAATAAATCGGAGGAAGATATGGCAAGAATTGCTGGTGTGGACCTGCCAAAAGAGAAAAGAGTTGAAATTGGCTTGACATACATTTATGGTATTGGTCGCACAACATCAAATAAAATTTTAAAAGAAACAGGTGTTAATCCCGACACTCGTGTCAAAGATTTGACTGAAGACGAGATGGCACTTATTAGAAATTATATTGACAATAATTTAAAAGTCGAAGGTGAACTTAGAAGTGAAGTTTTAATGAGCATTAAAAGACTTCAAGAAATCGGTTGCTACCGTGGAATCCGTCACAGAAAAGGATTACCAGTTCGTGGTCAAAGGACAAAAACCAATGCTCGTACGAGAAAAGGTCGCAAAAAGACAGTATCTCGCGGTAAGAAATAGGAGTTTATAAATGGCAGTTACAAAGAAAAAGAGAGCAAATAAGAACTTGGATAAAGGACAAGTTCATATCAAATCTACATTTAATAACTGTATTGTTACAGTTACAGATGATCAAGGTAATGTAATTTCATGGTCTTCATCAGGAAGTTTAGGTTTTAGATCATCAAAAAAGGATACTCCTTACGCAGCAGCTCAAGTTGCTGAAACAGCAGTTAAAGCAGCAAAAGAGCAAGGCTTAAGGTCAGTCGATGTATTCGTTAAGGGTGCTGGTCGTGGTAGAGAAGCGGCAATTAGAGCACTTGGTAATGCGGAGATAACAGTTACATCAATTAAAGATGTATCATCAATTCCATTTAATGGTTGTCGTCCGCCAAAGAAGAGAAGAATTTAAAGGAGAAAATAAATGGCTAAATATGTTGATGCAGATTGTCGTTTATGCAGAAGAGAAGGTTGTAAACTTTTCTTAAAAGGCGATAGATGTACAAGTCCAAAATGCGCTTTGGAAAGAAGACCTACAGTTCCTGGTCAACACGGTGCAAACAATGCTCGTAAAAAGCAAAGTGAATATGGCTTGCAATTAAGAGAAAAACAAAAAATTAAAAGATACTATGGACTTTTGGAAAAACAATTCCACCTTACTTATGAGACCGCTTCTCGTATGAAAGGAAACACTGGTGAAAACTTATTGATGTTACTTGAAAGAAGACTTGATAATGTAGTTTATCGTATGGGTATTGCTTCAAGTAGAGCATTAAGTAGACAAATTGTTAATCACGGACACATTACAGTAAATGGTAGAGTAGTTAATATTCCGTCATATGTTGTAAGTGAAGGTGATGTTATCGCAATCAAAGAAGGAAGAAGTGATAACGGTTTATTCAAAGACCTTGGCAAAATGAAAATCACAACTCCAAAATGGATGGAATTTGATACTAAAACTTTGACAGGCAAGATTAACGCTAAGCCACAAAGAGATGATATTGATATGAATTTTGCTGAATACCTAGTGGTAGAACTTTATAGTAAATAATAATTTTTAAAATACAAACACAAAAATTTAGGAGGATTTGTAGTTTATGATGCAAATCGAAAAACCAAAAATTACAGTTGAAGAAAATGCCGACGGAAGTTTTGCGAAAGTTGTCATTGAACCATTGGAAAGAGGATTTGGTACAACTTTAGGTAATAGTTTTAGAAGAATACTATATGCTTCATTACCAGGTATTGCACCTGTTGCTATAAGAATTGCAGGGATAGCACACGAGTTTTCGAACATTGTGGGTGTAAAGGAAGATGTATCTGATATTATCTTAAATTTAAAATCAATAGCATTAGCAACAACAAACACTGACCTTGATTTTAAAACTACTTTAAGATTAAACAAAAAAGGCGCTGGTGTTATTTATGCAAAAGATATTGAATATCCTATTGATGTAGAATGTAAAACTCCCGACCTATATCTATGCACACTAGATGATGATGCAGATTTGGAAATGGAAATCACTGTAGCAAGAGGTCGTGGTTATGTGCCTTCAGCACAAAACAAAAGTGAAATTGAAAGCATTGGCTACATTGCCGTTGACTCAATTTTCACACCAGTAAAAGCCGCAAACTTTTATGTTGAGGGTGCTAGAGTTGGACACAATATGACTTATGACAAACTTACCTTGGAAGTTACAACAAACGGAACAAAAAGAGCAGTTGAAGTTGTAAGTTTAGCAGGGAAAATATTACAAGATCACACACAATTATTTGTTGACCTTGTTGATGGAATGGCTAATACTGACATACTTGTTAGCCCAGAAGAAGACAAAAATTCAAAAATCTTGAGTATGAGCATTGATGACTTAGAACTATCAGTTCGTAGCCATAATTGTCTTAAGAGAGCAAATATCAACACAGTTGAAGATTTGATCAAAAAATCAAGAGAAGATATGTTAAAAGTTAAAAATCTTGGTGCAAAGTCATTAGATGAAGTTATTGAAAAAATAAACAGTTTAGGACTTAAATTGAGAGAAGACGAAGAATAATTAAGGAGGATAAAATGGCAATAAACAAATTAGGTAAAAGAACAGATTTGCGAATGGCTATTTTGCGAGGACAATTAACAGACTTTTTGTGGAATGGTTCTATCGAAACAACAATTGATAGAGCACAATCAGTAGCAAGACTTGCTGAAAAAGTTTTAACATTAGCAGTTAAAACATATAAAGACACAGTTGAAGTTGAAAAGCCTTATGTAAATGAAAAAGGCGAAAAGACTACAAGAAAAGTTCTTAATGACGGTGTTACAAAACTTAATGCTCGTCGCAAGATAATTGGAATGGTCAATGATGTTCAAGAGCAAAGAGTTGAAGGCGAAAAGAAAGAAGATTTCAAAGCAAGAACTGAAGATGTTGCTCACCCACTTCTTGAAAAAATATTCAATGTTTATGCTCCAAAATATGGTGCAAGAGCAGAAGAATTAGGACAAATGGGCGGATACACAAGAATTATTAAACTTGGCAAACGCCGTGGTGATGCTGCAATGTTAGTTAAATTAGAATTAGTTTAATTATATACATTTTTAAAAACAAACAATTTACACAGTTGTTTGTTTTTTTTATATTAAAAGAAATCAAATAAATTTTGTAAAATTTTCATTAGTAAAATACTTAAAATTTTCTTAAAATTATCAGTTTTAATATATGTAATCTGCGCAACAATTTACTTTTTTATTTAACCATATATATAATTTTAACAATAATTAAAATTTAATAAAATATTAAAAATAAATTATTTATTTATAAGTGAATTTACAAATTTTATTGTATAACAAAAATAAATATGATATAATATAAAAAGGTAAATTATGAAAATTAGAAAAAAGCCAAGAAGAATAGTAAATTTAGGTGATGGGGCTACATTACTTTATAAGACTACAAAACGAAAAGCAAGTGCTTGGTATATGGGTTTTCTCGGTGGAGCAATGGAAGACGAAAAAGAAGGTACAGCGCATTTTCTTGAACATATGCTTTTCAACGGGACAAATAAACGCACTTGTGAAGATATTAATAAAGACGAAATTGAAATTGCTAGTTTAAATGCTTACACTGGGGTGTATTATACAATTTTAGAAAGTGTAAGAACTAATAAATTAACTAATGAAACTCTTGAATTTATGACTGATATTCTTTTAAATAATAAAATTAATGAAGACAAAATGGAAAACGAAAGAAAAGTTATAATTGAAGAATTGAATAAAACTTTAGATAAATATAAAATAAATGTTGGTTATCACAATTTGTCACAAATATTTGAATGTAGTTTTAACTATCCAAAAATATTAGGTACACTTGAAGATATTGAAAGCATAAACAAAAATGATTTGGAAGAATTTAAAAAAAAGAATTATGTAAAACAAAACTTTATTTTAAGTGTAGTAACTAAAATGCCAGTTAAAAAAGTTATTAAGTTATATAAAGAAATTATTGAACCAAAATTATTTTATGCAAATGATTATCAACCACGAAAAGTTTATGATATTGAGCCATCTAAGCCTGAAAGTTTAGTAATTGTAAAAAATGAAAATTTGCAACAAGTATCTTGTATGATTAGTTTGGTTTACAACAAAGGTATTAAAGACTGTGAAAATAGAAATATATTTGATTATATAAGAGTTTTAATTGGCGGACAAAATAGCAGTTTATTTACAAGGTTGCGTAAAATGGGCTTAATTTATTCGTTTGGTAGTTGTTCATTTACTGAATATAATCATAAATCTGTTTGCAGTTTTGATTTTAAATGTTTACCTGAAAAAATAAAACAAATTATAGATGTTATTGGGGAAGAGTTTAAAACCTTATATGAAAATGGTATGTCGCAAGAATTTTTTGAAAAAGAACATAAAAATCAAGAATATTTAAACGATGAATTGCCGTCTTCATATAATATGTTAAGAATTGCAAAAGGCATGATTCTAGATTATGTTGAATTAGGCTATTTACCTAAAAAGTTAAATTGGAAAAATGAGCATAAAAAAATTACATTAAATCAAATAAATCGCTATTTAAAAACTATTTTAAGTAGAGATAACAAGATGTATGTTACATATTTAGGAAATGTAAAAGATGAAGATGTTTATTCGCTTGAAGAAACGAAATCAAAATTATTATTTTAAATGGAGAATAAAATGAAAGATTATAAAATTATAAAATTTGAAAACGGGGCTACAATAGTATTAAAACCTAAAAAAGATATAAAATTTACTTCTGTATTTATGGGATTTAAAACAGGGGCGCATTTTGATGAAGTTGCGGGTACTGCACACTTTTTGGAGCATAACTTGTTTTTAGGAACAAATAAAAGAACACGAGAACAAATTGATAAAGACAATTCTAATATTTGTATGCTAAATGCTTCAACTTCGCTTTACTATATGGTGGTTAAATTTAAGCGTGCTAACAGTGAATTAGATAATGCTTTTGAATTTGCAAGTGATATTTTATTAAATACGAAATTTAATAACAATGAACTTAAAAAAGAAAGAGAAGTTGTTAGAAATGAAATTTTAATGTCTATGGAAAGAGATAAGCGAAGTGTTTATGCTTATCATAATATGTTATGGAGCAATTACTTAAATACTAATGCGTGTGCTGTAATTGGTACTGATATTGACAAGGTTACAAAAAAGGATATGGAAAAATACCGTGATAAGTATTATGTTGCAAGCAATTTTGTAATATATGTTTATTCTAGTTTGCCAATGTCTAAAATTGTTAAATTTTATAAAAAATATATTTTACCGCAATTAAAAGAAGATAACAATGCAGAATTAATTAATTATGATATGACACCAACAAAACCAAGCAAAATGCAAGTCGTTCCATTAGACCAAGATAAAATAGATGTGGTAATTTCAATTGATATTCCTTTTGGTATTTGCAACACTAAAAACAGATTTTGCAAAAGCATAACCAGACTTTATTTATCACTTGAACAACCTTACAACACATTGAGAAAAAAAGGACTTATTTACACTGCAAGTGTTACTATTGCTGAATATCTTTACAATTCAAGACTTAATATTAGATTTATTTGTTCAAAAGAAAATGTAAATAAAATAATAGATGAGTATGCAAAAGAGTTGCAAAATTTATATAAAAATGGTATGGACAAAGAAATTTTCGAAAACTTATGTAAGCAAATAATTATTGCTGACAACGAAAAAGAAAGCGATTTTGCCGAAGACCAATTATTTGATACAATTTATATGCATTTAATTAGTGGACTTGTTGATGAATTTGATTTGGTTAAAGAAGCAAAGAAAATTACTCTTGAAGAAGTAAATAAGTATATTAGTTTATTTAATAATGCAAATAATAAAATATGGGTTACAGTACTTGGTAATATTAAAGAAAAAGATGTTTATTCATTACAACAAATTCAAAGAAAATTTTTTACTGCTAAATAAATTAAATTAATAAGTTTATTTGATGTTTTTAATAAAGTGTAATTATTAATAATTTTTTAAAAAAAATAATTTAAAATTTAAATCTATATTAAAACTATTTAAGATTAAAAAATTAAAATAAATTTAATAATTTTTTATTGTAAAATTTGAAAATATAATAAAAAAATATGCAAAAAAGGAAAAAATATGATTGAAAACTTAAATAAATACATTGACCATACATTATTAAAAGCAAATGCTACAAAAAGCGAAATTAAAAATTTGTGCGAGCAGGCAAAAGAATATAACTTTTTTTCTGTGTGTGTTAATCCAGTTAATGTAAAATTTGCAAAAGAGTTGTTAGAACAAACACAAGTTAAAGTTTGCACTGTAGTTGGTTTTCCATTAGGGCAAAATGAAATGACTACTAAAATGTTTGAGGCACAAATGGCAGTTGAAAATGGTGCTGATGAAATTGATATGGTGATAAATGTTGCAAAATTAATTGATGGTGATTACGATTATGTTGAACAAGAAATAAAAAGCGTTCATTCAGTTTTAAATGAAAACACCACACTCAAAGTTATTATTGAAACTTGTTATTTAAATACAAATGAAATTGTAAAAGCAACAGAAATTTGTGAAAAGGCAGGAGCAAATTTTGTTAAAACAAGTACTGGTTTTGGTACACGGGGTGTAAGCATTGAAGATGTTAAAACAATAAAAAGTGCAATAAAAGGTAATATAGGAATAAAGGCTAGCGGTGGAATAAAAACAAGAGAGTTTGCTGAAAGTTTAATTGAAGCGGGAGCAACAAGAATCGGTACAAGTAGTGGCGTTGCAATTGTAAATGAAAAAAAGGAGTTAGATATGTGTTTATTTAAGAGAAAAAAGAAAGCAAAGACATCTTATCAAGATTGGCATAATAATATTAATAATTTTGGTTTTAATGAAAAATATAATAGTTTATCTGGCAGTTTTCAAAATGCGTCAGCAAATGGCGAAAGTTTGCAAGAAAATAATGATAAGATAGTTAAAAATGATAGTAATAATGTTAATAATGACAACAATATTAGTAAAAATGTAAATGATAATGATAAAAATGAACAGTTTACTGATAAAAAATAACACATTTTATTAATTATTATAAATAATAAAATATCGGCAAAATTTAATAAAAATAATTATTGATTTTATTAAATTTAATTTTGCTGGTGTTTTTTATTTTTGTATTTAAATGATATTTAAAAAGTTGTTAATTTTAATAAAATGTGATATACTTTATTATACTTTTAGGAGAATTTTATTTATGACAATAGTTGAAATACTAACACAAGAATTTGGAATGACTGAAAATCATACAAACAATATAATTGGACTTATTGATGAAGGTTGTACAATACCTTTCATCTCACGATATAGAAAAGAAATGACTGGTTCTGCTAGTGATGAAACTTTGAGAGCCTTTGCTGATAGACTAACATATTTAAGAAATTTAACTCAAAGAAAGGAAGAAGTTTTTAGATTAATTAGCGAACAAGAAAAAATGACACCTGAAATTGAAAAGGCATTAAATGATGCCAAAACAATGACGGAAGTCGAAGACATTTATCGACCATTTAAACCTAAGAGAAAAACTCGTGCTTCTGTTGCTATTGCAAGAGGGCTTCAACCTTTGGCTGATTATATTTTTAATCAAAAAGCCGATAAAGATTTAGAAGAATTTGCACAAACATTTATTAATGAAGAAGTCCCAACTACTTCAGATGCAATCAATGGAGCAAAAGATATTATTGCTGAAATGATTAGTGATAATGCTGAGATGAGAAAGCAGTTAAGAAAGTTATTTGGTAAACATTCAAAAATTGCTTCAAAATTAACCGACAACGAAAATGCATTTAAATACGAAGTATACAAAGATTTTAGCGAAAAGGTTGATGTAATACCTAGTCATAGAATTTTGGCATTAAATCGTGGCGAAAAGGAAGATTGTTTAAAAGTTGATATTGTTATGGATGAAAACATATCATTGCAATTTTTAAAAGATATGTTTATTAAGAAAAATGGCGACTATGCTGACATTATGCAAGAAGTAATTGCTGATGCTTATGAAAGATTAATTGAACCATCCATTGCAAGAGAAATTAGAAACATATTAACTGATGACGCTAGTGAGCAAGCAATAAAGATGTTTGAACTTAATCTTCGTCCACTTTTAATGCAACCGCCATTGAAAGGTAAAACTGTATTAGGATTTGACCCAGCATACAGAACTGGTTGCAAACTAGCGGTTGTTGATGCTAATGGTAATTTACTTGATTATGGTGTAATTTTCCCTACACCACCACAAAATCACATTGAAGAATCAAAGGAAAAATTAAAAGAATTAATAAACAAATATAACATTGATGTTATTGCAATTGGTAACGGCACAGCAAGTAAAGAAAGTGAAATTTTTGTTGCAAGTTTAATTAAAGAACTTGATAGACCTGTTACTTATGCAATGGTAAACGAAGCGGGTGCATCAGTTTATAGTGCGTCAAAATTGGGCACTGAAGAATTCCCAGACTATGATGTTACAGTGCGAAGTGCAACAAGTATTGCAAGAAGACTTCAAGACCCGTTGGCTGAACTTATTAAAATTGACACAAAATCAATAGGTGTTGGACAATATCAACATGATATGCCACAAGCCCGCTTAGGACAAGTTTTGGATGGTGTAGTTGAAAGTTGTGTTAACAGTGTTGGCGTAGATTTAAACACCGCTTCATATCCGCTTTTGTCTCGTATTTCAGGGCTAAATATGGGTATTGCTAAAAAAATAGTTGACTACCGCAAAGAGCACGGTGCGTTTAAAACAAGAAGCGAACTATTGAATGTTCCAAAATTGGGCGAAAAAGCCTATACACAAAGTGCTGGTTTCTTGAGAATTGTTGGTGCGGATAATATTTTAGATAATACCGCTGTTCACCCTGAAAGTTATGATGCGGCAGAAAAAATGTTGAAAATATTAGGATATACCGATGAAGATGTAAAACAAAACGGTGTTGAACTTTTGCGTAAAAAAGCGGAACATTATGGTATTGAAAAATTAGCACAAGAATGTGGTATTGGTGTGCCAACTTGTGAAGATATTATTGAAGAACTTATGAAACCAGGGCGTGATATTCGTGATTCACTTCCACAACCAGTTTTGCGAAGCGATGTTATGGATATAAACGATTTGCAAAAAAATATGGTGTTTGACGGAGTAGTTAGAAATGTAGTTGACTTTGGTGCATTCATTGATATTGGTGTGCATCAAGACGGACTTGTTCACATATCCGAAATTTGCGATAGATATATAAAACACCCATCCGAAGAACTGACAGTGGGCGACCAAGTAAAAGTAAAAATAAAAGATGTTGATGTTGCAAAAAACAAAATTGCATTGTCAATGAAGTTAGATAAGGAATTTTAGGAGATAAAAATGTTAGATTTGAAAAAAATGCTTGAAAACATAGATGAGTATGCAACTAAACTTAGTTATAAAAAATTTAATCTAGATAAAGATTATTTAATAGGTTTAAATGATAAAATAAGCAAAACAAGAATAGAATGTCAAGCATTGCAAAGTGAAAGAAATAAAGGCGCAGATAAAATTGGTCAGTTAATGCGTGATAAAGAAAAAAACAAAGATGAAATTGAGACAATTAAAAAAGAAATGACCGAAGTCAGCGATAAAGTAAAAGTGCTTGAAAGTGAGTTGTCAAAACTTGAAGACGAACTTAAAAACTATATGATGAGAATGCCAAATTTACCAGTTAAAAAAACACCAATTGGTAAAGATGAAGATGAAAATGTTGTATTAGAAGTTGTAGGCGAAAAACCAACATTTGATTTTGAACCAAAAGAACACCATATACTTGGTGAAAAAATGGGTATAATTGATATGGAAAGAGCCGCAAAATTGTCAGGTGCAAGATTTTCAGTGCTTAAGGGCGCAGGTGCAAGACTTGAAATGGCAGTTCGTAACTTTTTGTTTGATTGTGCTATTGAAAATGGATATACACCAGTCAGTGTTCCAGTGCTTGTAGGAAGAAATATTATGGAAGGGACAGGGCAACTTCCAAAATTTGAAGAAGATATGTTTAAAACAATATCAAATGGTAAAGAATTGTTTTTAATACCTACCGCTGAAGTGCCAGTAACAAACTTGTTTAATAACGAAATTTTACAAGAAAATGAATTACCAATTAGATATAGTTGTTTGAGTAACTGTTTTAGAGTTGAAGCAGGAAGTGCAGGAAAAGATGTAAAAGGTATGTTTCGTCAACATCAATTTGATAAAGTTGAAATGGTGCGTTTTGCAACACCGCAACAATCTTGGGATGAATTCAATAGCCTTGTAAATTGTGCAAAAACTATTTTAAATAAATTAAATTTGCATTATAGAGTTGTTGCACTTTGCACAGGCGATTTGGGCTTTAGTGCTTGTTATTGTAATGACCTTGAAGTTTGGTTACCTGGTCAAAACAAATTTAGGGAGATTTCAAGTTGTTCAAATATGCTTGATTTTCAAGCACGCAGAGCAAATATGAGATTTAAAAATAAAGAAACAGGTAAAAATGAATTTATCCATACAATGAATGGTTCAGGTATGCCTATTGGAAGAACTATTATTGCTATAATGGAAAACTACCAACAAAAAGACGGAAGCATATTGATACCAGAAGCACTTAAAAAGTACTTACCTTATGAAAAAATTGATAGCAATGGTAATTTGATATAATTTTGGTTAATTGTGAAAAAAAGTATAAATAATGTAAAAATTTTGACAGTATCTACTTTATAGATACTGTTTTTTATTAACAATATTATTAATGAAATTGCAAATTTTAATATTACATATTCTTAAGTATGATTATTTTTTTATAATTTGTTATAAGTAAAAATTTTAAAAGTAGTCGAGATAATATGATAAAATAATTTTATAAATAATTACATCTTTTATTTAAGTACAAATAATTTATAAAAAATATGATAAAAGTTATTTGACTAAAAAAGTTTTTTTGTGTTATAATAAAATATAAATAAAAAAGGAGTGCGAGATTATGAAAATACAAAAGAAAGATCGGAAGAGCGTCGTGTAG
>CALVZW010000003.1 GCA_944372675.1 uncultured Clostridia bacterium | reverse complement strand
AAGATTCTGGTACTGCAACAATAACATATACATTTAATACAGATAATTATGAATTAAATTCTCTTACATTTAATAATAATGAAACAATATTATTAAGTGGAAAAGAACAAAATACATTTTACACAACAAATAATTGTAAATTTTCATATCACATAAATAATGGTAGTGTAGTTGTTGTAGTAAATAATATTACAAGTGATTTAAATGTAGTTGCAAATATGGTTGAAAAAGGTTATAAGATTACATATTATGCGGGAGATGGTGCAACAGGTAATCCATATACAACTGCATTAATAAACAGCGGAACCCCTGCAACAATTTTAGATATAACTAATAGTAGTTTTAGTTTTACAAAAACGGGATATCATTTTACGCATTGGAGCGGTAATGATAGTAACAACTATGATGCAGGTGCAACATATAGTGGCAATAGTAATTTAACGCTAACTGCACAATGGACAATAAATACATACACGGTAAAATTTAATGCTAACGCACCAAATGGAGCAATTTCAACAGGTGCAAGTAGTATGGCTGACCTAACATTTACTTACAATGAGCAAAAGGCATTAACGGTAAACACATTTGCGTATAAGTACTATCAGTTTAAAGGTTGGGCAACAACAACAAACGGTGGTGTAGTTTATGGTAATAATCAGGTGGTACAAAATTTAACTACAACACATAATGGGGTAATAAATTTATATGCAGTATGGGAGAAATTGACTTGCACAACAACAATAACAATTACATTAGATGTGCCAACAAATTTCGACAGACATATAATATTTAATATCTTAAATGGAACAAAAGATAATTATACAGATGTGCAACAAATTGCGGTTTCGGGAACAACTACAATAAAACTAGAGTTAGAAAAGAATACAACATACACAATAACAGTTTCTCGACCATATACTTGGGGTATTACTTATGGTGGGAATGGAAGTACAATAAATGATTATTATGTGTTTACAACACCGAATGATATTAATATGAGTCACACTATAACCATAACTGGAGGTGGAATACCTAACATTAGTGTTGTGATATAATTAATTGATTATTTTAAAGATATAAAGGAAAAATTTTTTAGTGCTTATGGTATATGCTATCATAAGCATTTTTTAATTTGATTATTTATTATAAATATTTATCAAAATAAAATTTAAAATAGGACATTTTATAATGATAATTTAGTGAAATCAATATATTTAGTGAAATTATAAATTTTTTTAAATTTTTAGTTTTAAATTTTGCTAATAAAAAAATTATGCTATGAATAAATCATTATTCCTTTGTTTAGATAAATGGCAATGTTTTTCGTTTTATTTATGTAATTTATATGTAAAATTTTACTTATATTTTATTTAAAATAATAAATTAACAAATTTTTCCAAATTAAGTATAACAAAATTTTTAAATATAAATTGCAAAAAATGTGTGTTAAATCTTTTTGCAAATAGTCCAAAATATGATATAATCACTTTGTTATGTTTTTGGAGGTTAGGCTTTGAAAGAGTATAATTCAAAAGATATAGTTGTTTTGGAAGGTCTTGAGGCGGTTAGATTACGCCCTGGTATGTATATTGGTACGACTAGTGCAAAAGGACTTCATCACTTACTATGGGAAATAGTAGATAATTCAATGGATGAAATTGCCAATGGTTATGGTAATAAAATTATTGTTACTTTATATAAAGACGGTACGGTTTCAGTTGAAGATAATGGTAGAGGTATACCTGTTGATAAACATCCACAATTAGGAATATCTGGTGTTGAAGTTGTATTTACGCAATTACACGCAGGCGGAAAGTTTAACAATGATAACTATGCTTTTTCGGGCGGTTTGCACGGAGTGGGTGCATCCGTTACAAATGCTTTAAGTGAATGGTTGGATGTAATTACTAATAGGAATGGTAAAAAATATAAAATACAATTTCATTCAGTTCCAAATTCAAAAGGTAAAATTCTTGGTGGAACGGTTAAGAGTCCTTTGCGTTGTTTAGGGAGTACTTCCGACAAGGGTACTTTTGTTCATTTTAAACCTGATGCACGCATTTTTGAAACGATTAATTTTAGTGGCGAAGTTATTGCAAAAAGATTAAAAGAATACGCATTTTTAAACAAAGGTGCAACTATTGAATTAATTGATGAAAATGTAATTAATGAAGATGGTTCTTGCTTAAAACGAATTTACAAGTATGACGGCGGTATTAAAGACTTTGTTTCTTATTTAAACGAAGGCAAAAATGCTTTATATTCAACTCCAATTTATTTTGAAGCACAATCTGACATTGTAAAACTTGAATGTGCAATTCAATACACTGATGCTTATGTTGAAAACATTTTTAGTTATGTAAACAATATTTCAACCAGTGAAGGTGGAACGCACGAGACAGGATTTAAGACTGCTTTAACTAAAGTATTTAATGAAGCGGGTAGAGAAGCGGGGTTGCTAAAAGAAAAAGATACTAATTTAATGGGTGAAGATTACCGTGAAGGCATTACAGCGGTTTTATCTATTAAAATGAAGAATGTTCAGTTTGAAGGACAAACAAAGACAAAACTTGGTAATCCTGAAGCCAAAACTGAAGTTGATAATTTAGTATATACGCATTTGCTAGCCATTATGGAAAAGGCAGATAATAAAAAGATTTTGGAAGCAATTATTAACAAAGGCAAATTAGCGGCGAGTGCGAGATTAGCATCAAAAAAGGCTAAAGAAATTACAAGGGCAAAGAATAGTCTTGAAGTTACTGCTTTAATAGGTAAACTTGCTTCGTGTAGTGGGCGAGATGCTAAAAAGAATGAATTATATATTGTTGAAGGTGATAGTGCTGGCGGTAGTGCTAAGATGGGCAGAGATAGGTCTTTTCAAGCAATATTGCCACTAAGAGGAAAGCCACTAAATGTTGAAAAGAAAAGATTGGAACAAGTTTTGCAAAATGACGAATTCCGTTCAATCATAACAGCATTGGGTGCAGGCATTGGTGATGATTTTGATGTAGAAAGTTTGAAATTTGATAAAGTTATCATATTAGCAGATGCTGACCAAGACGGTGCACACATAAGGTCTATTCTTTTGACATTCTTTTATAGATATATGAAACAACTAATCATAGATGGACATGTCTATATAGGAGTGCCACCTTTATACAAAATATCTAAGAAAAACGAAGTTAAATATGCTTACTCTGATGACCAGTTAAGACAATATGCTGACGAATTTGGTAAGGGATATGATATTCAAAGATATAAAGGTCTTGGTGAAATGAACCCTGAACAACTATGGGAAACTACAATGGACCCTAAAAATAGAACTATGATTAGAGTATCAATTGAAGATGCTGCTGAGGCTGAAAAATTAATAACTACTTTAATGGGTGATGACATTGAGTCAAGAAAGCAATATATATCGGAATACGCAAACTTTAACAAAGAACCTGATGAATTTGATAAATTGAAGAAAATTAAATAACAGTTTAGTTTTTTAACTTATAATAATGTTTAGGAGAATGTTGTGTCTTATTTTGACGAAGAGGATGAAGAATTCACAAATGAACCTATTGAGGGGCAAATGTCAATATTTGAATTACCTCAAAGGAATTTGGATGATGAAGAAAGTGAAGAGTTTACAAACAAACCCATTGAGGGACAATTAGATTTATTTAGTTACTATGAAAATGTAAAACCAAATAATCAAAATAACAATGAAAAAGAAGATATTAGTCAACATAATGATAAAACAAATTTAGATAAATATAAAGACAACAACATAGAAGAAAATAAGATAACTAAACAAGGTGCATCACATAAGTTAAAAAACTTTTTAGAAAATAATGATAGAGAAGTAAATGAGATAGAAAATACTGAAAGCAATGATAACAATGAATATAAAAAAATTAATCAAGTTGAATATACTCAGGAAGACGAAAGTATAAATGAGTTTGTTTTTGAAAGTGAAGATAAGAATAGTAATTTTGAAAATGAGCAGAGAGAGAGTGCTGATAAATATTATATAAAGCAAAATGAAAATTTTAATAATTACGAAGAAAACTTAAATGTTGAAACTAATGTTAAAGACGAAGAAAATCTAGATAATTTTAATGAAAATATTAATTTTGAAAAGAAAGAAAATTTTGAAAACAAAAATAGAATAGATAAGGTAAAACAAAGTTCTATTACTAACGAAATAAAAAAAGAGGTAAAGAAAATGGCTTATAACGACCAAGAGCCGAAACAAGATAAAACAATGAAAGGCGGAGGGAAAATAGACGGCGGTTTGATAGTTCAATCTATTGACGAAGTGCTTCATAATTCTATGATTCCTTACAGCGAGTTCGTCTTGCTTGATAGGGCACTTCCTAGAGTTGAAGATGGTTTAAAACCAGTTCAAAGAAGAATTTTATATACAATGCTTGAATTGGGAATGACGCCAGACAAACAATATCGAAAATGTGCTAGAATTGTTGGTGATTGTTTAGGTAAATATCATCCGCACGGTGATACATCGGTTTATGATGCTATGGTAAGAATGGCTCAACCATTTAATATGCGTGGTATACTTGTGCAGGGACACGGTAATTTCGGTTCAGTTGATGGTGATAGTGCGGCGGCAATGAGATATACCGAAGCAAAATTAGCGCCACTTGCTATGGAACTTTTAAGGGATTTAGAAAAAGACACTGTTGAGTGGAGTTTTAACTTTGACGATACTCTTAAAGAACCAAATACACTTCCTGGGAGATTCCCAAATTTACTTGTTAATGGTGCGGTTGGTATTGCGGTTGGACTTGCTACTAACATCCCGCCACACAACTTAAACGAAGTTATTGATGGTGTAATTGCTTTGATTGAACATCCTTCAATTAGTTTAAAAGAAATGATGAAAATTATTAAAGGGCCAGATTTTCCAACTGGTGCAATCATTTCAACAGATGAGTTATATCAAGCCTATGAAACGGGTAGGGGTAAAATTACAATTCGTGCTAAAACTCATTTTGAAGATGCTGGCAATGGCAAGACAAATATTGTAATTACTGAAATACCTTATCAAAAGAATAAATCTTCTTTACTTTCAAAAATTGCCGATATTCGTGAAGATAAGAAAGGTGCGTTGTTAGGGATTCAAGACATTAAAGACGAATCTGACCGCAGTGGAACAAGAGCAGTCATTACTGTTAAGGCGGGATACAATGCTAATGATATTCTCAATTTATTATATAAGTACAGCGATTTGCAGTCAACTTTTGGTATAAATATGGTTGCAATTGCTGATGGTAAGCCTAAACAATTAGGTTTAATGGAAATTTTAAAATATTATCTTAATTACCAAGTTAGTATAATTGTTAGAAGAACAAGATTTGATTTAAATAATGCAAAAGAAAGAATGCATATTTTAGAAGGGCTTCATATTGCAATTGTTAACATTGATGAAGTTGTCGCTATTATTAAAACAAGCCCAAATACTACTGAGGCAAAAGTACGCTTAAGACAAAGATTTTTATTATCTGAAAAACAAGCACAAGCAATTTTGGATATGCGTTTAGCAAGATTAACAAGTCTTGAAGTTTACAAAATTGAACAAGAAATAAATGAATTAAAAATATTAATTGAAAAATTGACTGCAATTTTAAATTCTAAAAAACTTCAACTTGAAGTAATTAAAGAAGAAATGTTGGAAATACGAAGAAAATATAGTATGCCAAGATTAACAAAAATTGTTAAAAGTTTTGGAGAAATTGACATAGAAAGTATTTTGGAAGCCAACAAAGTTGTTGAAGACACAATAGTTGCTTTGACGCAAAATGGAACAATAAAAAGAATGCAACCTAAACACTTTGAAACCACTATCAAAGAATACAATTCGCAAATGACAGAAAATGAATTGCATTACAACATTTTAAAGACTACTACTGATAAAATTTTGGTTGCTTTTACCGATAAGGGAAATGCTTGCCGAATTGCAGTTGAAGACATAAAAGAAGCAAAATGGCGTGATAAAGGTGTAGGGGTAAGAACTGTTTGCAAAGAATTAGATGTTAATGAAAAAATATTGGCGATGTTTGAAATTGACAAAAAAGACAAGAGTGAATTAATTTTTGTAACTAAATTTGGTTTATTAAAGAGAACAAGTTTAATTGAATATGATGTTGCTAAGCAAAAATATTTAGCAATTAAACTTAAAGATAATGATGAAGTAATAAATGTTATTAAATCTAAAGCAAACAAAACTTTACTGATGATATCAAAATCTGGTATGGCTCTTAATTGTGAAGTAAGTTCAATACCTTTAAGCGGAAGAATTAGCCAAGGTGTTAAAGGTATCAATTTAAATGACAATGACCATTTAGTATATGCAGGGCTAATGGGCTTAAGTGGCGAACTTATTCTTGCTACAAAGAAAGGACTTGGTAAAAGATTTAATGTTGGGAACATTGAATTATCGCAAAGAGCACGAAAAGGAGCAAAAGTGTTTGCACTAGCAGATAATGATGAAATATTGTTTGTTGACATAGCGGACAAGGATGCTGAATATGTTATAAAATTTGCTGGTAATGACAATTTTATTAAAAAAACTTACAAGGAATTTTTCCCAGATAAAAAGCAGGGCAAGGGAAAGAGTTTAACAACAAACAAAGTCGGCAATAAGATATCAGCAATTTATAAATACACAAATGAATAAAAATTAAAAATTGGAGTTAAATTATGAATGAAATTTTAAGCAAATATGATGTTATCATCATCGGGGGTGGAATTGGCGGTATTATGACTGCTTACAGGTTGTGTCAAGAAAATGACAAATTAAAAATTTTACTTATTGAAAAGGGCAATGATTTAGCAGAAAGAAAATGTCCTTTGATTGTCAACAATCACGGTAAAGGTGGTTGTTTAAAGTGCGCTAATTGTGCCATTATGAGTGGTATGGCTGGTGCTGGGGCATTTAGTGATGGAAAATACATCATAGGAACTGAGTATGGTGGTTGGTTAACTGATTATTTACCTCAAGAAGTGGTGTATTCTTACATTAAACAAGCCGATGATGTTTTAGTGAATTTTGGTGCTACTACCAAAGTTTTCCACCCTAATGACGAATTAAAAAAAGAGTGCTTAAAATATGATTTACATTTACGACAAACCGATTTAAAACATTTAGGTACAGATGAAAATTATTTTACAATGTTAAAATTAATTGAATTTTTAAAAACAAAAATTACAATTTTAACTCGTGCTAAAGTTTTTGATGTAGATAAATCTACTAATACAGTGTTATTTCATTATCAAAATACTGAAGTTTCTGTACAAGGTAAACACATTGTTTTTGCTGTTGGTAGAGCAGGTAGTCAAGATTTTAGAAATTGGTGTGATAAAAATGGAGTTGAATGCAACAATAATCAAGTAGATTTAGGTGTTCGTGTTGAATTACCATCTATCATTTGGGAAAATTTTAGCAAACAAATATACGAACCTAAAGTTTGGTATAGAACAAAAGGTTATGGTGATGTTGTGCGTATGTTCTGCTTTAATGAAAGAGGGCATGTTGTTATGGAAAATACAGACAGTGTCTTAACAATTAACGGACATAGTTATGCACAAGAAGATAAGAAAACAAAAAATAGTAATTTTGCTTTGCTATCTACAAGTACATTTACTCAACCTTTTAAAGAACCAATTGAGTACGCACGGTATGTTGCATCACTTGCTAACAAAATTAGTGGTGGTAGCGTTTTAGTTCAAAGATTTGGAGATTTAATCAAGGGTAGAAGAACAACACCTGAAAGACTTGCACAATCTACTACTCGTCCTACACTTGAAGCAGTACCAGGTGATTTAGCATTGTGTATGCCAAAAAGACAATTAGATAATATTGTTGAAACTATTTTTGCATTAGATAAAATTGCACCAGGAACTGCTAACACTGATACATTGTTATATGGTATAGAATGTAAATACTATGCTACAAGACCTGAAACTGATGATTTTGAAATAAAGGGTTGCAAGAATGTTTATGCAATAGGTGATGGTGGCGGTTTTACACGAAGTTTAAGCCACGCTGCCGCACACGGATTATATATTGCAGACAAAATTTTAAAATTAGTTTAGGTGTTTTATGAAAATAAAAATTGTTAATGCAACGATTTTAGATGTTGAAAACTCTAAAGTTTTAGAAAAATATACCGTTTGTATAGAAGATAGTACTATAACATTTGTTGGCGAAAATGATAATTTGTTTTCACAAGCATTTGTTGCAGATCGCATCATTGATTTTGAAGATGATATTTTATGTGCTGGTTTTGTGAATGCGCACGCACATAATGCAATGTCTTTATTTAGGGGATTAAAAGATGATGTGGAACTTCAACAATGGCTATATGAAAATATGTTTGTAATTGAAAAATATTTGCAACCTGATGATGTATTTTATGGCACACAATTAGGGCTTTTAGAAAGCATAAAAAGCGGTATAACAACAAATCTAGATGCCTACTTTTTCCCAAAATCAATAGTTGATGCTAATATAAAATTAGGTACAAGATGCGTTTGTGCGTTAGGAGCAACTTTATATGAAGATAGATATAAATCCTTAAAAGAAGAATATATATCTTTACCACATAATAATGACTTAGTAAGTTATATGGCTTATGCTCATTCAATTTACACTATTGATACAAAAGGACTTGAAGATACTGTATTTATTGCTAAAGAATTTAATTTGCCTATGCACATACATGTTTCGGAAACATTAGGCGAGATTGGTGATTGCGTAGGTAAATACAATAAAACTCCAGTGCAACTTCTTCAAAATATTGGTTTTTTTGAACATAAATGTTTAATAGCACACAGTGTTTATATTGACAAAGACGACTATGATATTTTAAATCAACACAATGTTTCAGTTGCTCATTGTCCAGCAAGCAATATGAAACTTGGCAGTGGAATTGCGCCTATTTATTCGATGCTACAAGCCAATATTAATGTTTGTTTAGGAACAGATGGTGCGGCAAGTAATAATTCATTAGATATGTTCCGCGAAATGTATTTAGCATCATTGCTACAAAAAGTAAATTTGCATCAAACAGATATTATGTCCGCACCATTTATGTTACAAATGGCAACTTTAAATGGAGCAAAAGCCTTAAACTTGCAAGACAAAATAGGGGAAGTAAAGGTTGGCTACAAGGCAGATTTAATTAGAATTTCTACAAAAGATGTAAATATGATTCCAATTAATGATTATTATTCAAATGTTGTTTATTCAGCAAAACCTGAAAATGTAAAAATGACTATGGTTAACGGACAAATTTTATATGAAAACGGCAAATTTGCGGATTTTATTGATGTTGAAAAAATTGTATTTGAATGTAATAAAGCAATTAAAAGATTGAAAAATGAGAGCAAAATCTAACTTTAATTAAATTGTAGTTAATTTTGCTTGCTAAAACTAATAAATTTTGATAGAATATCAAAGGTAATTAAGAGGTGAATTATGCAATTAGAAATATTATCAAAAAATTATAATGTAAGTGAAAAATTAAAAGATATCATTACAAAGAAAATTGACAGATTAGATAGATATTTTAATTCAGAGGCTAAAGCACAAGTTTATTGTAAATACGAAAACGGGCTTTACAAAATGGAAATAACAATTAAAGACAAGTATTCATTTTTTAGAAGTGAAGTAGCAAGCGACAATATGTATGTAAATATTGACACAGCACTTTCAAAAATTGAAAGACAAGTTTATAAAAACAAAGACAAATTTAAAGACAGATTTAAAAAATCGTCATTTGATGTTCCAGAACTTGAATTTTTGGCTGATGAACCAAAAGTTGTACACAATAAAGTTACAAGAACAAAGAAATTTGAACTTGATCCAACTGATGTTGAAGATGCAATCGCAAGTCTTGAAATGACAGACCACGATTTTTATGTTTTCCTTAATGCTGAAACAGGAAAAGTTAATGTTGTTTATCGCCGTCATGACAATGATTTTGGACATATTGAACTTGAATATTAATTATGGGAGGTAAACAATGAAAGATTATGCTGAAGTTTTTGATATAATATCAAAAGAACGAAAAGATTTGTTTGCCAAACTTAAAGAAAAAAAAGAATTACAACAACAAGAATATGAAGAAATAAAAAATTTTAGCGAAGCAACTAAGCAAAAATACAAACAATTTTATGATGTAATTAATGAAGATATTAACAGTATCAATACAATTATGAGTAGGTATCAAGACGATTTAATTATTGGTGGGTTTATTGATATACAAAAATTCGCTAATGATATTTCGTCTTTGATGTCAAGAAAAACTAACTACGAATGGGAAATTCTAGCAATCGCTTTCACATATAAAAAGCGTCAAAAAGGAGTATTTGGACTTCAATTAATAAATACTGATGCTAACATAATATGTGTTGCTAAAAAAGATGTCTTTTCAAAAGAATTGACTGATATTATATTTAAACAAAAAGATTGGTTAAGTAATAATCACGCGATGCTCGCATTTTTGGAGCATGTAAAACGCGGTGATGTCGTTTTGTTGCATATTGTTGAAGCAGAAAATGATAAAGAAAAGTTGCTTAATTTGTTTGAAAGTGGATTTAATGGCGATTTTGATAGATATTTGCTTAGATTTGATTTAGCTTATAACGATAAAAATCCAGTAAATAAGTATCCATTTTTGCAAGAATATCTTGACGATTATGTTTTTAACAAACTTGTTGCAAAAAAATAAAAAGAGTCCTAAAAGACTCTTTCAATAGATGTAAGATTGTTATAATTAGTTGAGGTGTAAAATAGACTTAACTTTAATTAAAGTATGTATAACAAATGTCTATTTAGCAAAAATAAACTGATTATAACTTTTCTACTTGTTTTTTTAGTTCGGCTTTGCCTTTTTCAACCATTTGTTGAACAGGCTTACTAGTGTTAACTAAAATCGCACCGACTACAATGCCTGCAAGCATTCCAAGTATTAAACCTTCTTTCATCTTGTGCCTCCTATTAGAAACCTTTGTTGGTTTCATTGTAGTATTTGCAGTTTGCTAAAATTTATGAATAAAAGGAATTAAAATGAAAAAAAATATTGTTATAAATTTATTTGGTGCTCCAGGTTCAGGAAAATCTACTGCCATGGCTTATATATTTGCTGCACTCAAAATGAGGGGCATAAATTGTGAAATGGCACCTGAATTTGCTAAAGAACTATTTTTTGAAGAAAATTTTACTGCTTTTGAAAATCAAGTATATATTTTTGGAAACCAATTTTATAGAATTGCAAGGTTAATGGATAAAGTTGATGTTGTTATAACTGATGCACCTCCATTAATTAGCATTTATTACAATAATTTAGAGTGTGCTAAAGAAGAATTTAATACTTTTATTGCAAGTGTAAACAATTCATTTAATAATTGGAATTATTATTTAAATAGAGTTGTTGAATATGATACAAATGGTAGACATCAATCGGAAAAACAAGCGGATGAAGTAGGGCAAACTACATTGGAAATTTTAAATAAATATAACATTCAATATGAATTTGCGGATTCATTACCTGAATCATTAAACAAAATTGTTGATGACATAATAAAAGCAGTAACTAGTAAGTAATATTTTTTACTTAAATAAAATGTCTAACTTTAAATTTATTTGTAAATATTTAAAAGTTTTGTTTTAAATTTGTTGTTAAATGCTTTGATTTTTTAATTTTATATGTTAAAATAAACACAGTGGCAGGCAAGTATGAGAAAGTTGGGAGTTGATTTAGGACAAGTAAGAATTGGTTTAGCATTGTCGGATGCATTAAATATTTTTGCATCAGCACTTGAAACCTACCATAGAAAATCACTTGAATTGGATTTAAAACATATAGCAGATGTTGCAAATGCAAACGAAGTTGATGTTATAGTTTTTGGTTTACCATTAAATATGGATGGAACTCAAGGAGAAAAATGCAAAGAAACTTACGAATTTGCCGATCAACTTAAAAAATATTGTAGTCAAAAAATAGAATTTATTGATGAACGATTAACAACTGTCAGTGCCGAAAAAATGTTAATTGATGCCAATGTTTCAAGAAAGGATAGGAAACAGGTTATTGATAAAATTGCAGCCACTTTTATTCTACAAAGTTATTTAGACAAAAAAAGTATATAGGAGTTAATTATGGAAAAAAATGCAATTGAAAGATTATTAGATGAAAATGATCTTGGAACAATCGTTCTTTATGACGAAAATGACAAGGAAGTTGAATTTGAACAAATCGCAATTATTCCTTATCAAAACGAAGTTTACGCGATTTTAAAACCTGTAGAAAAAATGGAAGGGGTTGCTGATGACGAAGCAATAGTATTCTTGTTAGATGCTGATGAAGAATCTGATGAAGTTTTATCAGTTGTTGAAGATGATGCAGTAATTGATGCAGTATTTGATGCTTATTACAAATTACTTGACGAAGATAATGAAAATAATGAATAAAATACTTGACTATATCATATTTATTTGATATAATAAAGTTACAATGTTGAGAGTGGCTTTGCCACTCTCAATTTTATAAGGGGAATTTATGAACGAAAAGTTAGTAAAAATTGAAAAAGACATTGAACCAATTATTCAAAGTTGTAATTGTCGACTAATTGAAGTCGAATATGCTAAAGAAGGCGACGAAATGACTTTAACTGTCTTTATTGACAAGGATGGTGGCGTTACAATTGACGATTGCGAAAAAGTACATAACGCAATTGATGCTATGGTTGAAAATGCGGATGTTTCTAACGGTCAAGCATACAATTTAAGCGTTTCATCTTTTGGATTGACAAGGCAACTAAAAAATAAAAAAGAGTTTTTATATAGATTAAATCAAGAACTTGAAGTAAAATTATTTAAACCTATTGAAAAACAAAAAGAATTAGTTGGGTTGCTTGTTGAAGTTAAAGATGATAGCATTGTTTTACAAGTAAAACAACAAAATATTGAAATTAATATGAAAGATATAGCAAGTGCTAAATTAAAAATTGATTTTTAGGAGAAAAAAATGGTAAGCAAAGATTTTTTTAATGCATTAAATGATTTGGAAGAACAAAAAAATATCAATAAGGAAGAATTTATTCAAATTCTTGAAGCAGCATTAACATCTGCGTACAAAAAAAATTTTGGTGAGGCTAGGTCTGCTTTTGTTAAATTAATTCCAGAAAAAAACACAATTAAATTGTATGCATACAAGAGTGTTGTTGAAGAAGTAGAAGACCCTGAAAAGCAAATAAGTGTTGCAGATGCAAACAAGGGATTAACTCGTGCAAAATATAAAATTGGCGATTTAATTACAGAAGAAGTTGTACCAAAAGAAGAATTTGGAAGAATCGCTGCACAAACTGCTAAACACATAATTATGCAAAGAATACACGAAGCGGAAAAAGAAAAAATGCTTCAAGAAATGAACGGAAAAGAAAACGAAATTGTTACTGGTATAATTAATCGTAAAGATGAAAAAAATGTATATGTTGAAATAGGAAATTCTAACATATATGGTGTTTTAAGTAATTTTGAGCAAATACCAAAAGAAAAATATAATATTGGTGATAAAATTAAAGTTTTTGTAAAACAAATTAAGGATACACCTTTTGGTCCACAAATTTGTTTATCAAGAAAAGCCCCAGGTTATGTAAGAAGATTACTTGAAATTGAAGTTCCTGAAATTGAAAGCGGGGAAGTTGAAATTAAGAGTATTTCAAGAGAAGCAGGGTTAAGAACAAAAATTGCTGTTGCTTCAAAAAATGGAACAATAGACCCAGTTGGTGCTTGTATTGGTAATAAGGGCGCTAGAATTAACACTTTAACTGCTGAATTAAATGGCGAAAAAATTGATGTTATTGAATATAGCGATGACCCATTTGTTTATATTGCTAGAGCATTATCTCCTGCAACTGTAAAAAGTGTAGAAATTGATGAACTTAATCACACTGCAAAAGTAATAGTAGATAAAGATAAATTATCTCTTGCTATTGGTATGAACGGGCACAATGTAAGATTAGCAGCAAGATTGACTGGATACAAGATTGATGTTAAGACCGAAGAAGAGGATAAAAAAGATAATTCATTTAATTCAGGCATTGCTGATAATCTTAACGAAAATGACTTTGTTATTTCAGATGACGATTTTAGTTTAGAAGATGATGATTTTGCTGATGAAAATTTTGAAAATGAAACTCAATCAAATGTAAATGAAATTGATAATTTAACTAATGAAGATTTTGAAGTGGATTTTGATGAAGAGGACAAGTAAAGGGTGATATTTTGAGTGAACCACTAAGAATGTGTTGCGTATGTAGGCAGAAAAAACCAAAAAACGAGTTAATTAGATTAACTATGAGTGAAGGCAGTTTGCACATAAACAATGACAAACAAAAATATTTTGGTAGAAGCGCATATATTTGTAAAAATGAGTCTTGCATAAATGCAAGTGTAAAAAAAAGAAGTCTAAATCGAGCATTTAAGCGAGAAATTCCGCAAGAAACTTATGATGAATTGACAAAATTTATTTGATGTGATATAATGAAGAAAAGAGGTAGTAATATTGGAAGTAGATAAAAAAACAACAAAAAACACATTGGTATTTGATAATTTAAAATTAATTGCAAAAATGCACCAAACTAATGGTGATATTCATAATTTGACTAATGCTTTAAAGAAGGCTAAACAAGACCTTGAAAATGTTTTGAAGAAAACAAAATTAAATGAAAAGAATTATCTTGAAGAAAAAAATCAACAGATAAAAGAAAAACCTGTTACAGTTTCTCAAGAAAAAGTTTCTGTTGAAGTTTCCAAAAATGAAAATGTAGAGGCAAAAAAATCAAAAGATAATAGTGTTCAAAAAAGAGTCTTTGATAAACCTGTTGAAAAAAGTGATAATTGGAAACAGAACAAAAAACCTTTGCAAAATAAAAATAATTTTGAAAAAACAAAACAAGATAATTCAAATCAAAACAATAACAAACCTAAAACTGAAAAGAAAATTACTTTTTCTGATGTGGTTATTGAAAAAGGTAAGAATAAATTTCAAAACAGTCAAGTTAATAAGAAAAAACAAGAAACGCATAAAACTTTTGAAACTAAAAAAGGTCGCGTAACTAAGTATGATTCAGCATTGAATGACCAAGAGTTCTTTGGTAAAAAGAAAAAGAAAGGTAAAACTGCTGAAAATCCTAATTATATAAAAATTGACCATGCAATAATTACTACCCAAGAAGTTTCTGTAAAAACTTTATCTGAAAAAATTGGTCAAACTGCTTCTGATATTATTAAAAAGCTCATTATACTTGGTACTATGGCTAACATTAATACAAGTATCGACTTTGACACAGCATCCTTAATTGCTGATGAATTTGGTGTAAAATTAGAGTTGCAACTTGAAAAGAGTGCTGACGAACAATTATTGGAGAAAATAAAAGAGGCTGACGATATTAATTCTACAATAAACCGTCCACCAGTAGTAACTGTTATGGGACATGTTGACCACGGTAAAACTTCATTATTAGATACTATTAGAAAAACCAATGTAACATCTTCTGAAGCAGGCGGAATTACACAACACATTGGTGCTTATACCATTGATTATGATGGGCATCAAATAACCTTTATTGATACACCAGGACACGAAGCATTTACTGCAATGCGTGCAAGAGGAGCAAGTGTAACTGATGTTGCTATCCTTGTTGTTGCTGCTGATGATGGCGTAATGCCTCAAACAAAAGAAGCAGTTGAACATATTCGCAAAGCAGGTGTTCCTATGGTTGTTGCTATTAACAAAATTGATAAGCCAGAGGCGAATGTTGATAGAATTAAACAACAATTAGCAGAATTAAATATTCTCCCTGAAGAGTGGGGAGGAGATACTATGATGGTTGAAATTTCTGCTAGAAACAATATTAACATTGATAAATTACTTGAAGTAGTATTACTTGTTAGCGAGGTAAGTGATTTAAGAGCAAATCCAAATAGAAACGCAATAGGTAGTATTATTGAAGCAAAACTTGATAAGGGCAGAGGTCCTGTTGCAAATGTTTTGATTACTAACGGTTCATTACACATTGGAGATACTATTGTATCGGGATTAGCAGTTGGTAGAGTAAGAGCAATGACTAACGATAAAGGACAACGAATTGAAGTAGCGACTCCATCTACTCCTGTATCTGTGCTTGGCTTAGATAGAGTGCCTAATGCTGGAGATACTTTGATTGCCGTTGACGAAAAAACTGCTAAACAAGTTATTGTTGATAGAAAGAATAAAGTACAACTTGCAAAACAAAATGCTGCTACAAGTATTTCTGCTGAAGAATTTTTAAAGCATATGGATGATAAAACACCATACAACTTAATTGTAAAAACTGATGTTCAAGGTTCATTAGAGGCACTAGAACAAATGTTATCTGCTGTTGAAAATGAAGAAGTAAGAGTTCATTGTATACACGGTGGAGTTGGTGCAGTAACTGAAAATGATGTTGAAATTGCAATTGCTTCAAATGCAACTATCATAGCATTTAATGTTAAAGTTGAAAGCAATGCACAAGCATTAGCCGAACAACACAATGTTACTATAAATAAGTACAAAATTATTTATCAAGTTTTAGAAGATGCAACAGCAAAAATTAAGTCTATGTTAAAACCAATTTTTGTAGAAAAAGTTATTGGACATTGTGAAGTTAGAGTTCTATTTAAAATTAGTAGAATTGGTACAGTAGCAGGGTGTTATGTGCTTGATGGTAAAATAACTAAAAACTCACACATTAGAGTTATGAGAAACGGTGAATGTGTTGTAGATACAACAATAACAACTTTCCAAAAAGAAAAACAAGAAGTAAAAGAAGTTATGCAGGGCTACGAATGCGGTATTAAATTAGACGGATTTAATGACATAAAAGAGTTAGATATTTTTGAAGCATATATTATGGAGCAGGTAGAAAGATAAATGAATAATAGATTAAATAAATTGGATGAAGAATTTGTTAAAGCAATTTCTGATATTTTCCGCAACGAAATCAAAGACCCAAGAATTGATGGAATGATTACGGTAAGTGAAGTTAGAATAACAAACGACTTATCTCATTGCAATGTTTATATAAGCATTTATAATTCAAAAAACAAAGAAGAGTGCTTTAAAACTATAAAAGACAGTGCTAGTTTTATTAGAAAAAAACTTGCTGGAATGGTTGATATTAGAGTGATGCCAGAACTGCACTTTTATTTAGATGAGACTCTTGATTATGTAGATAAAATGAATGACTTATTTAAAAAAATATAATATTTGAGGCTTGTCTTGGGATTTATTCCATTACATAGCCTCTTTTTAATAAAGGGAAAGTATGAGTAACAAATACGATTTTTGTAAATTTAAAGAAATGATAAGCAATGCAAATAACATAGCAATTTTTACGCACATTTTGCCAGATGGTGATGCGATTGGCTCTTCTTGTGCTATAGCCACAATGCTAAGAAATATGGGCAAAAATGCGTATGTTTATATGCCAAGTAAAGTTCTTGATGAATATTATTACTTGAATATTGAAAATATTATTCGATATGAATTTCCTAAAGAATATGATTTAATAATTGCTACAGATTGTGCAGATATAGATAGGATTGGTGATTATTCAAGTGTTTTTAAAAATTTTACAAATAGTATAGCAATTGATCACCATAAAACTTTTCAAAACTTTGCAAATATTAATTTTGTTTCATCTCAAAGTTCTAGTGCTTGTGAATTTTTATTTGATATTATGAATGAATGTGGGTATGAAATAAACAAGGAAATTGCCGAGTTTTTATACCTTGGTATATTAAGAGATACTGGTGGATTTATGCACGACTGTACTACTCCACATACATTAAGAGTGGTTGCAAATTTACTTGAGTATGAATTTGATGCAGAAAATTTTAATAGACATTTTATGATGAGAATATCTTTTAAAAATGCTATGCTTTTAAAAACTGCATTAAATAATTTGCAATTATTTAATGATGGAAAAATTGCTATTTCAACTATATCAAATAAAGATTTAAAAAATTACAATGCAAATATTGATGATACGGGCGGATTAATTTCTCATATTTTATCAATTGATAAAGTTGAAATAGCAGTGTTAATTACAGAATCAACTTGTGGTGTTCATAAATTAAGCTTAAGAAGTAAATATGATGTTGATGTAAGTGACATAGCAAAAGACTTTGGAGGCGGTGGACATTGTAAAGCATCGGGTTGTCAAATGTATGGTAAAATTGAAAAAATAGTGGGAGCGGTTAAAAAATCTATTGAAAAAAGGTTAATAAAAGAATGAATGGCATTGTTGTTTTAAATAAGCCTGCTGGAATTTCAAGTAATACCGCTTGTCGAAAAGTGGGTAAAATTTTAGGCGAAAAAAAGGTTGGACATTTAGGTACTTTAGACCCTATGGCAGAAGGTGTACTTCCTGTTTCTTTGGGTAAATGCACTAAATTGTTTGATTACTATTTAAATAAAAATAAAACTTATATTGCTGAATTTACTTTTGGAATTGAAACTGATACATTAGATGCTGAGGGTATAATTATAAGTAGTGGCGGACAAATTCCTACATTAGAAGAAATTAACACAGTACTAAATAAAATGATAGGAGAGCAATATCAATTACCGCCAAAATATTCTGCAAAAAAAGTAAATGGTAAACGAGCATATGATTTAGCAAGGGCGAATGTAGATTTTAATTTAGAACCTAAACTTATCCATATTTATGATTTACAATGTTTATCTAAAGTTAATCATAACACTTTTCAATTTAAAATAGAATGTTCTTCTGGAACTTATATTAGAAGTATTGCAAGAGACATAGCATCAAAACTTAATACTCACGCATATATGAGCAAATTAACTAGAATTAAATGTGGTGAGTTTTTAATTGAGAACTCATTTAAATTTGAAGAAATTAATGAAAAATCTATAATTAATTTAAATACAATTTTTAAAAACACTAAACAAATTGTAATTGATAATGAAAAACTTTTATCTACATTTATAAATAGTAGTAGACTTAAATTAGATAATTGTAACAGCACAATTGAAGATTGTGTGTTGGTATACAAAAATGAAATTATTTCAAAAGGAGTACTAGATAATGGGTATTTTATTAGTAAAATACGCTTTATATAGTATATAAGGTATTATTAATGATAAAATTTGGACCATCTGGTAATGACGACTTATTTTATGAGCAAGGCTTTAGTTCTACAAAGGATGTTTTTAAATGGCTAAATGATTTTGGACTAGATTTATATGAATATTCATTTGGACGTGGAATTTTGTTAAAGGATGAAACTGCTATTGAATTTGCAAATAATGCAAAACAAAATAATATTCAAATTAGTGTTCACGCGCCTTATTTTATTAATCTTGCTAATCCTGATAATGATGCGATAGAAAAATCTTTTAATTATATAAGCAATTCGCTTGATAAATTAATTTTAATGCAAGGTGAAAAATGCGTAGTCCATATTGGCAGTTGTATGAAGATGGCTAGAGAAGATGCTTTGAGAAATGTTACTAATAATTTAAAAAGATTTATGGAATTATTTGATGAAAAATATTGTAATAAAAAAATTTACTTATGTCCTGAAACTATGGGTAAGTTCCAACAAATTGGAACTTACAAAGAAATTGTAGATTTATGTACAATGCATGATTCTCTTATTCCAACTTTTGATTTTGGGCATATAAATTGTATTTTACAAGGTAATTTAGACAAGGAAAATTATAAAAGAATTATTGAATATTCTTTTGAGAAATTGGGCGAATTTAGAACTCGAAAAATGCACATACATTTTTCAAAAATAGAATTTTCATCAAAAGGTGAAATAAGACATTTGACTTTAGATGATACTGAATTTGGGCCAGAATTTGAACCATTGGCAACTTTATTACAAGATTATAAAATTGATAATGCTACTATTATTAGTGAATCAAAAAACATAATGGCTCAGGATGCTAAAAAGTTAAAAGATATTTTTTACAAAATAAAGTAGATATATATTTTACAAATTAAAAATTCATATTTTAAAGTTAACTTTGTTAACTTTTTTTATTTATTAAGTTATTTGTTAAGCAGTTTATTTTTTTATTTAAATTAGCAACTTAATGTTAACAGCAAATTTTAAAAACTAGTTATCTAATTATTTTTTTAGTAAAAATGCAAAATTTAATTAATCAATTATTTATTTACAAAAAATAATCATAAGTTTACTGCTTGTCTAATATAAATAATTTAAGAGGAAAAATATGCTATGTGAATATTTGCCTTTTGAAATATCTGAGGCTATAAAAAAATTAAATTTTACTAAGATAAACGAAATTAGGTTAAGAATAGGGTGTCCTATCATTATTGATTATGGCGGTATTTATTATTTATCAAAAGATGGTGTTACTGATATTATAGCAAAAGCGATAATTTGTAATAAAGGCATTATTGACAATATTATAACAAAAGCATGTGAAAACTCTATTTACGCATATAATGAAGAAATAAAACAAGGATTTATTACTATTTCGGGTGGAATTAGAATTGGACTTGCTGGTACTTGTGTTCGTGAAGGAAATGTAATCAAAACTTTAAAAAATTTATCTTCTATTAATATAAGAGTTCCTCACGAAGTAAAAAATTGCAGTCTTAAAATACTTGAATATATTACTGAACCAAGAATTTTTAATACTTTAATTGTTTCCAGCCCTGGTGCTGGCAAAACAACTTTATTGCGAGATATTGCTTTTCAAATTTCACAAAGATATTTGCAAAATATACTTATTGTGGATGAAAGAAATGAAATTGCGAATTCTGTTAATGGAGTACCGCAGTATAATTTAGGCATATTTTGTGATGTAATTTCAAATTGTACTAAGCAATTTGGACTTGAAAATGGGATTAGAAGTATGAAGCCTAATGTAGTAATGACAGACGAAATTGCTAATAAACTTGATGTAGATGCTATACATTATGCGTTAGGTTGTGGAGTAAAAGTTATAGCAACAACGCACTGTGATGATATTAACGCTTTGCGTGAAAAAAAAGATTTTGAACAATTAATTGAAAAAAAGACTTTTGAAAGATATGTATTATTGTCAACAAGAAATGGGGCTGGAACTATTGAAGGAGTTTATGACAAAAATTTTAAGTGTCTGTGTATGTAAATGATAAATATTGTTATCGCAATTTTAATTGTTTTATGTACGACTTATATAGGGTGGGGCATAAGCAATTATTATAAACAAAGAATTAAATTTTTCAAGGAATTAAATGACTTGATAAATTATTTAATTAATAATATCAATTTTTATAAAGATAGTATTAATTTAGTTTTAAATAAATTTATTATGGAACATAAGCCTAATCCAACTCTTACTAAAATTATAAATAATTATTTAAACAATTCTACAAATTTTAATGATATGATTATTAAAAATGATGAGGTTGGTGTGTTAAACAACATATTTTTGCATCTTGGAAAAAGTGATAGTGAAAATCAAATTATAGAATTAAAAAATTATTCTGTACAAGTTTGCGATCTAATTAAAAATTGTGAAAGCGACTTTGATAGGATTGGCAAAATTTCTTTGAAACTTGGACTTTTATTCGGTTTAGCATTAGCAGTATGTTTAATTTAAGGAGTAAAAAATGGGAATTGAAATAATTTTTAAAATTGCAGCAATAGGTATTTTAACTGCAGTAGTAAATCAAGTATTAAAATATGCTGGCAAAGATGAAATTGCTACACTTGCGACTTTAGCAGGGGTAATTATTGTTTTATTAATGTTAATTAATATGATTGGAGAATTATTTGAAAGTGTAAAAATTTTATTTCAGTTGTAGGTTTGTATGGAAATTTTCAAAATTATTGCAATTGGATTAATTACTACTATCGCAGTTTTGATAGTTAAACAAACAAAACCAGAAATAGCAGTTTTACTTGGGTTGGCCGGTTCGCTACTAATTTTTTTTGAACTTGTTGATATGCTTAGTGGTGTATTTGCTGTTTTTAATAACATTGTTGCCAAAACTGGTGTTTCGTCAGAACTGTTTTCAATTTTATTGAAAATTATTGGCGTTGGTTATTTAACTGAGTTTAGTGCTAGTTTGTGTGCTGATAGTGGAAATTCCTCAATTGCAGATAAGATAATGTTGGGTGGTAAAGTTGTAATTCTTGTTTTAGCATTGCCTATATTTACTTCAATATTAAATATTATTTTAGGTTTAATATGATTAAAAATATTTATGAAAAAAAACTTTATTCTAAATTAGTAAAATTTTCATACAAAGATATTTTTTTAATATTGTTTGCGATATTGGTAATTATTTTAAGTTTTTTTACAACTTTAACAACTGCTACTGAAACATCAACCGATTTAGATGAGATTGAACAAGAATTAACAGAAACTGTTGAGGAACAATTAAGCGGAATTGATTTAGGCGATTTCCAACAAATTTTAAACGGATTAAGTGAACAAGAGCAAAGCATTTTTGGGTCTTCAAGTTTCTATGATAAAGTTTCAAAATTACTTTCAAGCGATTTATCAAGTGATCAATCATTATTTCAACAAATATTTAATATTTTATTAGATGAAATTTTAAATTTTATACCACTTTTAGCAACTATTTGTGCAATTGCAATATTGGGTAGTTTTATTTCAAATTTGAGGGTAAAAACTAATGACCAGTCTATTGCTGATATTGTTCACTTTGTTTGTTTTGGTGTAATTATTGTAATTTTATCTGGTGCTGTATTTTCTTTAGTTGGTATGACAAAAAACTTATTATCATCAATTCAAGCACAGATGCAAATATTATTTCCAATTTTGTTGACTTTGCTTACAAGTTTGGGAGGTTTAGTTTCTGTTAGTGTTTTTCAACCACTTGTCGCAGTGCTTGTATCTGGTGTAATGCAAATCTTTAACTATGTAGTTTTTCCTTTGTTTATTTGTACTTTTATTTTTACAATTGTAGGTAATTTAATCAATAATATTAAACTGGATAAATTTATTTCATTTTTTAAAAGTTCTTTTAAATGGGTAACTGGTTCAATAATGACATTATTTTTTACCTTTTTAACTATTCAAGGCATTACTGCTGGAAGTTTTGATGGGGTATCAGTTCAAACTGCAAAATATGCAATTAAAAGTTATATACCTTTAGTAGGAGGATATTTATCAGATGGGTTTAATTTAATAATGTCAAGTTCAATTTTAATAAAAAATGCACTTGGTGTTGCTGGTTTATTACTTTTATTTGCCACGATAATTATTCCCGTAATTAAAATAGTAATTTTTGGTTTGGGGTTAAAACTTGCTTCAGCAGTAATTGAACCGTTGGCAGATTCTAGGACAAGTAATTTTGTTTTTACTGTATCTAAGACAATGGGGTACTTAGTTGCTACAATTTTATGTATAGCATTTATGTATTTAATTACGGTGGGATTAATAATTATATCGGGTAATGCTTTTTATACATAATTAAGTTACATAATGTTTTATAAAAAATTAGCATTTTAGTAAAGTAACAAAATTAATACTTTACTAATTAAAATTTCAAAATAAAATTATAAATAAATGAGTTTAAAGGTTAAGTTTGTTGTATTAATTTATAAAAATTTTAGTATAAAAAAAATTCTTAATATAAATTAAGAATTTTTTTGTGGTACTCCCAACGGGGGTCGAACCCGTGTTGCCAGCGTGAGAGGCTAGTGTCCTAGACCACTAGACGATGGGAGCAAATTGTACAAAGATGTACAATCATTCGAAGCCTTTAGGTGGCAAACAAAATAGTATGATACCTATGACAAATATGACAAGTGCAATAATTCTTATTGTAGTCATTAACTTATCGTTGGCTTCAACTTTATCACATTTTTTTATAACCATAGTCATTCTTTTAGATAGTATGTACATAGCAATGCCAATTACTATCAAAATAATTGCTATAATGTGGTACCAAGTTGATATCCATTCGCCAAAAGTAACACCTAAAATTAATGAATTTAACATAATTTACCTCGTAATTATTATACCATAAGTAAATACTATTGTCAATAATTTTATTTAAAATGATATGTACAATTTTAATGCTATAAATTATTTGTTTAATTTAATTAAAATATAATTTCTTTAAAAAGTTAGATTAAATAAAAGTTAAATTATAAAATTATTTTAGATACTTTTAAAAATATTTATTTTATATCTTTTGTTTCTTCTAAATTCTCATTGCTACTTAATAATTCAGTTTTATTTAGATTATTTAATTCGTTAATATTTAAAGTAGTTTTATCTTGCGTAGATTTATCGTGTTTTTGTTTGCGATTAATTTTCTTATTAAAGAAAATGTAAACATAATCAAGTCCTGCAACTACAGCAACAGTAATTCCGGCATAAATCACATAAACATTTACTTCTCCAATCCATTCAGTAAAGAAACTCAAAACTACGCCTAAACTAATAATAAAAGTTCCTGCTTTTCCAATCCAATTGCTTTGTATTGTTATTTTCTTTTTATATATGCAAAGTCCGCTTATAATCATCGCCAAATCGCAAGTAATCATTAAAACAGTTACCCATATTGGAATTAAGTTAACTATAGTAAGCGAAATTAATGCAGCCATTTTCATTAATTTATCAGCAAAAGGGTCTAATATTTTACCAAACTCAGTCATTGCATTAAAATGTCTTGCTATATATCCATCAACAACATCTGTAATTGACGCTATTATAAAAACACCTAGTGCAACATACTTATCAATTACAAAAAAAGATATTATAAATATCGGTACGAGAAAGAGCCTTATAAAACTAAGAATATTTGGCACTTGTTTTATATTCATATTTCACCTTCGTTTAATTATAACATATTAAATATTTTTTTACAATTAATTACATATAATTACTTAAAACTTTAAAAAAAATCATAAATATTCACCAAAGTTAAAATAAAAGAATATATTGAAATGTATAAATATAATTTATACAAATTATTTTTGGAGGAAATATGAAAGCAACGAATATAATTATAACTATTGCTTTGGTAATTGTATTAGCATTTAGTGGTTGTGGAAATTCAGAAAATAAAATTAAATTGAACGAAGTAACCCATAGTATCTTTTATGCGCCATTATACATAGCCATAAATAATGGTTATTTCGAAGATGAAGGCATTGAGATAGAGTTAATAAATGGTGGCGGGTCAGATAAATCAATGACTGCATTAATTTCGGGGCAAGCACAAGTAGCTTTATTAGGCCCAGAAACTGCTGTTTATGTTGCTGCACAAGAAAGTACTGAGCAACCAATAATTTTTGGTCAGCTTACTAAAAGAGATGGTACTTTATTAATTGGTAGAGAAGCAGAACCCGATTTTCAATGGTCTAACCTAGCCGGTAAAGAAATTTTAGGTGGACGCCGAGGAGGTATGCCTGCAATGACTTTACAATATGTATTAGACCAAAATGGATTAGGTGAAACTGCAAATGTTAATCTTGATGTTGCATTTGATTTAATGGTAAGTGCTTTTGAAAATGGTACTGGTGATTACTGTACAATGTTTGAACCTACTGCAAGCGATTATATAGCAGCAGGAAAAGGTTATCAAGTTGCTTCAATTGGATTGGAAAGTGGGGAAGTTCCATATACTGCTTTTATGGCAACTTCAAGTTGGTTAAAGAAAAACAGCGACAAAGCGGAAAGTTTTTTAACTGCAGTATTTAAAGGTTATGAATTCCTTATGACTGCTTCAATTGATGATGTTGTAGATTCTTTAATGCCGTCATTTACAGGTAGTACTAGAACATCAATTAAAAACGCAATTGAAAGTTACAAGGCAATTGATGCTTGGGTTGATACTCCTGTAATGAAAGAAAGTGCATATCAAAACTTGTTAAATATTATTAGAAATGCTGGAGAATTAACAAAAGATGTTCCTTTTTCTAAAGTTGTAGACAATACAATTGCCCAAAAAGTCGCTTCAAAATTAGTCGCGTAAAATAAAAAACTACTAATAAAATTTGAATTAGTAGTTTTTTTGCATTGTATGATTATTTAAGAATTTGTATTTATTGTTTTTTAGATTGTATTGATAACCCAATACTTGTAATTGGGGGCTTCCTTTTTGTGTGTAATTGAGAAATGTCTGCACCGCTATGTACTAAGACTGCTTCTTTAAGGGCTTTTGCTAATTCCAACGCACAAGAAGTGTTGTTTTTACATATTTGGAATTGTTCAAGTTCATTTGCAACTTCCTTTGCTTTACGATTAGCAATCATATAATTTAATGTTGAAATCATTCCTTTACATCCAACACCTAAAGTTCTAACATCACGGCAAATCAAATCATTATTTTCATCTATGTCGAAGTTTAAAACAAATTGGTTGTAACATATCCCCTGTGGCGTGTAATATTGTTGCTTATTATTTGTTGTCATAAGTGTCCTCCTAATCAAGTAAATCTTCTAATATTTTCTCATATATTATTGGTGCTTTGTCTTGCCACTTTTTGCAGGCATTAATTGCACTTCTTCTTGTGTCAACTTTTAACTGTATTTTTAAAATTGGTTGAAAACCTTTTGGACTATTAATTTTTAAAACTATTGTATGCGAACCATCATTGTTTTTATGATAGTCAGAAACATATTCTTGTACGCGTTTAAAGATTATACGATTTTGTTTGCAAAAATCGGCAATATCTTCACGAATAGATTGTGGTATTTTTGCAAAGAAGTGCGATAAACAATCGCGTCCTTCTGATGTGATAGAATAAAGTCCATCATCTTTGTTGTTAGGGTTTTGCTCAAAATAAATAAATTTCGCTTGTACTAACTGCCATAAAATATCTTTACAATCCATATAAGAAAGCCAGTTGTTTCTGCTTGTTGCAATATCCATAATGGAATTTTCTGTTAAAGGTATTTCCATTTTGTCGAGTATGAATAATAAAATTAATTTATTTTCTGTTTCGTCAGGGACAAACTGTGTACTCAAGTAAGACGCCTCCTTATAGAATTTATTAGCATATTCTACCATAATTTTTGAATTTTGCCAACTGTTTTAATAGTTGATATTAAATTTATTTGTAATATATTTTAATTTGTGATATAATTGCAATGTTTGAGGTGAAAAAATGGAGACAAAAGAACAAAGACCTTTTGTTATGCTTTGTAATAATTTTATAGATGCAAAATATATTATGATGGGTAATAATATAATTAAATTATTAGAAAGTATAAATAATGATGATTCTTTAAGAGAAGTTGTAAAAAAATGCATTGCAAACTTTGATTTTACCACTGAACTTGGTATTGCAATTTCGGCAGGACAAAATAAACCTAAAAATTTTGTAATGCCTAAAGAAAATGAAAAAATTGTAGCTCTTTGTTATTTAATTTTACAACAAATTGCTTTAAATAAAATAGATTATGAGGCATTTACAAGTAAACACTTTGTTTATGATGGAACAATTAATGATATATACAAAAACTTTGGACATTATTTTATTTTGCCATTTCGTAATGCTATGCTTTATTTAGAAAATGCGAAAAATATTCAAATCGATACTAATAATGACGATGAAAATCTAAATGAAGATGATGAAGAACATAGCGTTGACAGTTATGTTTCTAGATTAGACGAAATTTGTCTTGATATGGAAAGGGTAGTGGATTCTGATTACAAAATAAAAGAAGACAAGGGGAATGAAATTAAATTTTATAATAAAGCATTAAAAGAAGCAATTAAATTAAAAAATAGGACACTTATAATTGCTATGGCTCAAGTTTTGTTAAACGAAATAGGAAAAATAAAATCTTTAAGGGGTATCTATGACCGCCTTTATGAAGTATGGGATGAAATTTAATTGTTAAAGATTTATTTTGTATTATATTTATTTAACTTTACATAAATATCATTGTTAAAAATATTGATATGATGCACGCACACAACGCGTGTGTCATTTTTTGTTTTAAGAAAAAAGATATTTTTATGTTGCATTTTTGTAAAAATGTCATTGCTTGTAAGTGCGTAGATAATCCGCCAAATGTTATTATGAAAGTTACTAAAACTGTAGCAATTTGTAAATCAGTAAATATTGTTGAAATTTCATAGCAACCTCTTGTCATTTCTAAAAAACCAGTTGATAAACCATTAGCATATTGTGATGAAATGTTAAAAATTGATAAAATTGAATTAAAAATTGCAGATAATATTTTTATTATTCCAACATCACTAAATATGTCTATCAAAATAAAAAATATTGCAATGTATCCACCAACAACTAAAACTGAATTAATTGCACTAATCATTGATTTTTCAAGTATGTTTTCACTAATGCCATTAAATTGAAATTTATGAGAATTGTGTTGTGATTGTTTTGATTTATCGTAATTATAATTGCGATATAATAATCCATTACAAAATGCACCAAGAAAATGAGAAATAAGTACAATAAAACCCATTGTTGTACTTGCAAACATACCAACTCCAACAGTACCTATTATAAAAAGTGGGCCTGAAGTTGATGTAAAAGTAACTAATCTTTTTGCTTCGCTTGAAGTAATCATTTGTTTTTCATACAGTTCACTCGTAATTTTTGCTCCAACCGGATATCCACTCATAATGCTTGTTAAAAATACATAACTTCCAATACCATTAACATGAAATACTTTTTGCATAAACTTGTGCATAGAGTTTGCTAATATTTTTACTCCGCCTAATTCAGTTAACAATTTTGTTATGAAAAAGAAAGGGAAAAGGGCAGGTAAAACTGCTTTTGCCCAAATTAAAATTCCATTAAATGCTGAGTTTATATATTTGTTAGGATTTACTATTAAAAAAATTATGGTTATAACAAGAAAAATTGAACAAAAAATCATTGTTTTATAACCTTTAATTTTGCGTTTGTTTACTTCAATTTTTATCATATAAAATTTTATGTGTAAAAATCTTTGATTATTCTATATATTAAATATAAAGTATAATTAAATAAAAATGACATACAATAAATTATGAATAAAATTAAGGGCTTGTCTATTATTTTATCAAGCATTGTATTGTTTAGTTCAATAATTGTTTACATAACTTACATCAATGTCTTATATCCGCTAAAATTTGTAGATGAAATTAATACAGCGGGATATATATATGATGTTGAACCTGCATTTATTGCAAGTGTCATCAATGAAGAAAGCAGTTTTGATAATTTATGTGAATCACCAAGCGGAGCAATTGGTTTAATGCAAATTATGCCAAGTACAGCAGAATGGCTTGCAGTTAGAATGGGTATTAGTGATTATACTGTGAATAAATTATATGAACCGCAATTTAATATTAATATGGGCACATTTTATTTAAGATATCTTATGGATAGATTTGATAATGATTATACAGTGTTGTGTGCCTATAATGCAGGGGAAGGAATTGTTAGAAATTGGTTAAGCAATAATGCATATTCAGTTGATAATAAAGTTTTAATAACTACCCCATACAAAGAAACTAATGCTTATGCTGAAAAAGTTTTAAAAAATGTTGACAGATATAAAACGAGATTTGAAAGTAGATTTTAGGCGTAAAAAACTTAGTATTTAGTTTTCTATTTTTTTATAATAATCTATTGGTGTTTTATTTTTGTTAAAAGTAATTGCATTGCTAATTTCAATGTTATTTGTGGTGGCATTCATATTGTTGTCTACTGTGTTTAAATTATTTTGATTTTTATTTTGATTTAAATTTAAAAATGGCTTTAGTATTGAATTAATATTGTCAATCCCACCTAATGAGTCTATGGTAGAAACAATGTTTTGTATTTGCGGTAAATATGGTTCAAGAGGAGAATTTTTTAAATAATTGTCAGCAACAGGTAAAAAAGATTTAATAACGCTAAATAAATTTTCAATATTATTCATTCTTCACCTCTCAATTTTTGTCAAAATATTTTATGAATGCATATTATATAATGTTCGCAAAGCGGATAAGGAGTGAATAATGAATATTAAAGATTATAATAAAACTAATGTAAATGATTTTGTCAAAAAAGCGCAAGATAATAATTTTTCGCAGGAAGAAAAACAGGCTATGGATGAATTAAAATGGCAATATGGCGACCAAATTGAAGAATTAATTGGTAAGTTTCAAAATATGAGTGAAGCAGAGTTAATAACTGAAGTATTTAAAATAATAAATGAGAAAAAACGAAATGGAACCTTTGACCCGAACGAAATTGAAAAGTTGGCTGAAATGATTAAACCATTGCTTAATGAGGAACAAAGACAAAAAATGGAGCAATTAATTAATTTAATAAAATAACAAAATATGGTGTATTATTTAAATAGAATACACCATATTTTGAAAAGTGAGATATTATGAATAATAAATTAGATAAATTGTTATGTAAAATTGTTAGAACTCAGCAAAACGATGTTTCAAAATTATCTGTAATTGTATATGTTAAGGATATTAACAAGGCAATTGAATATTTTGAAAAATTAAAATATAGATTAGTTAAAGTTTATAAATTTATTAATGCTATTTGCATAGAAATTGATGTTAAAGATTTACAAAACATTGCTAAAACTAATTTTGTAAATTTTGTGTCATCTCAAACAAAAGTCTTTGCACAAGTTAATGTAGCAAAAGATATTATAGGTGTTAAAACATTTTATGAAAACGGAATTTATGGTAAAGAAATAAATGTTGCCATAATTGATACAGGAATAAGTCCACATTTAGATTTTTTGTTTCCTAGCAATAGAATAATTTATTTTAAAGATTTTACTAATAAAAATAAAACTGAAATATATGACGATAACGGACACGGGACTTTCATTGCTGGACTAATAGGGGCTAATGGAATAGTTGGCGCGAAAAAATATGCTGGTGTAGCACCCTTATGTAATCTAATAATTTTAAAGGCACTTGATAATGATGGGCAATCTTCTTCAGTTGAAATGCTTGAAGCAATGCAATGGATTTACGATAATAAAGAAAAATATAATATTGATGTAGTGTGCATGAGTTTTGGTGCTATGCCAACTTCAAAACTTGACCCACTTATGAAAGGGGCTGAAAAATTGTGGGATAGCGGAATAGTTGTTGTTGCTGCCGCTGGAAATAGTGGACCAGAAAAAAACACAATTAAATCACCGGGAGTTAGTCGTAAAATTATTACAGTTGGGTCAATAGATGATGAAAGGAACGAAAATGGGGAATATCAAAAAGAAAAATTTAAAATAGCAGAATTTTCATCTCGTGGCCCTGCATTTGAATTTTACAAGCCTGATTTAGTAGTGTCTGGTGTAAATTTGGTTTCTTGTGGAAATAAAACTGATTATACAAAAATGAGTGGAACGAGTGTAAGTGCACCTTTAGTGGCGGGGGTTAGTTGTTTAATTATTCAAAAATACAATAGAAAAATTACTCCTAATCAAATTAAAACTATGTTACAACATTATTGTACGCCAATTGTTTTTGATAGAAATAGCGAGGGTTTTGGTTTTCTTTCTTTTAACAAATAATTTTATGGAATAGTTTTAAATTAATTGACAAAAATATTATTATTAGTTAAAATGTATTTATTCCTTGGAGGTTATTATGGAAAGAAAATTAAGAGTCGCAATGTATGGTTGTGGCAAAATGTCTCAATATTTAATGAGATATGTATATGAAAAAGGTGGAGAAATAGTTTGTGCTTTAGATATTGATAAAAGCAAATTTGGCAAAGATATTGGCGAAATTATCAATGATGGCAATACATATAATGTTCAAATACAAGATGCAACTAAAGCAAAAGATGTTTTTGCTGAAACAAATCCAGACATTTGCATTGTTGCAACAATGAGTTTGTTAAGTGATTTAAAAGACGCGTTGTTGGTTTGTGCTGAATGTGGTATTAATGCAATTACAACTTGTGAAGAAGCATTTTATCCTTGGAACTCAAATCCAGAACTTACTGCTGAAATTGATGCTTTGGCAAAGGAAAATGGTTGTACAATTTGTGGCTCAGGATACCAAGATGTATTTTGGGGTAATTTAATCACAACACTTGCAGGTGCTACACAAACAATTAAGAAAATAACAGGTAAAACAAGTTACAATGTAGAAGATTACGGAATTGCACTTGCTAGAGCACACGGTGCTGGATTAACATTAAAAGAATTTGAAGAACAAGTAGCATCTGCTGATAATATTAGTGAAGCAGAAAGACAAAAGTTAATTAATGAAGGAAAATTTGCTCCGTCATATATGTGGAATACAAACGGCTGGTTGTGTTCTCAATTGGGCTTAACTGTTAAAAAACAAACACAAAAATGCGTACCACAAGTTTATGATAAAGACTTAAAATCAGAAACTTTGAATATGACAATTAAAGCGGGCGATGCTCGTGGTATGAGTGCTGTAGTTACAACTGAAACTGAAGAAGGTGTTACACTTGAAACTCAATGTATCGGTATGGTATATTCAAAAGACGATTTTGATAGCAATGTTTGGACTATTGAAGGTGAACCTGATACAACTATTACTGTTGAAAGACCTAAAACAGTTGAATTAACTTGTGCTACTATTGTAAATAGATTACTTGATGTTTTAGAAGCAGAAGCAGGTTATGTAACAACAGAAAAAATGCCAAGAGCACAATTTGTTCAAGCATTTTCAGTTGTAGAAATTGACCCAAATGATTATCACGGTTGTGATTGCGGATGTCATAGTCATTGCGATTGCGGTTGCGAAGATGAACATTGTGGCTGTGGATGTGAAGACGAACACTGTGGTTGCGGTTGCCATAATCATGACGACAAATAATTTATTAAATTATTTAGTTTTAATTGTTTAAATAAGCAGGGGAATTAAATTAACAATTATTCTAAATGGTTTATTTGCAGGGAGTAAAAGAGAATACACAATACTAAGTGTGTTCTCTTTTTATAATACACTTTATATTGTGTATTATGTTTATTTGATTACAATAAATATACAGTATTATAATTTATTATTAACATAAATAAAGAATAAGAAAATATAACTGTAATTTAAAATTAACTTAATTAATTTATAATATTTAATTTATTTATAAACATAAATGTAAAAAATGTTTTTATCTTTGAAAATATTTCTATAAATAAACACAATATTTTATGTAACAAATAAAACAAACATTTTACTTATATTATTAAATAAAGCCTTGATATTTCAAGGCTTTATTACTATCTTTTTGATAGTTTAGAATAGACTTTTGAATTTAGTCGGTCTTATTTTGTTTTACTAATTCTTTAGATTGTTAGTATATATTTATCTATGCTTTTTATTATAGTATTTTTCAAGAAGAGCGACTGCAAAATACATTAACCCAGCGAGTATGCACAGTAAGACTGTACTTGTCATAACAAGGTCGAGTCTAAATACTTGTGAGCCATACACTATTAAATATCCTAGCCCAGCACTACTTGACAAATATTCACCCATAATTGAGCCTACCCAACTCATACCTACATTTATCTTTAGCATTGAAATAAAGTTTGGTACTGAATAAGGTAATACTAATTTAGTTAAAATAGTAAACTTATTTGCTCCCATTGATTTCATCAACAAAATTTTATCTTCATCGCAAGATAGGAATGAATTTAGCATTGTAATTATGGTTATAATAATACATATTAAAACACATATTGCTATAATTGCATTTGTTCCTGAGCCAACCCAAATAATAATTAGTGGCCCAAGTGCTATTTTTGGTAGACTATTTAAAATTATTATATATGGTTCTAATATTTTGCGAAGCATTTCACTCCACCATAATAATATTGCAATTAAAGTACCTAATATAGATGCTATAAAAAACCCTGCTATAGTTTCAAGTAATGTAACTCCCATATGCTTCAATAAGTCGCCACTTGCCCAAAGTTCTCCAATTGTATTGACAATTTTTGATGGCGAACTTGTTATGAAGGAATTGATTGCCCCAATTTGTGCAAGAAGTTCCCACAATAGCAAAAACAAGATAAGCAAACCTAATTGACTGCTAAGAACAATAGTTTTTTTGTTCTTTATTTTTTTTAAATATCTTAAGTGTTCTTTAGAGTAGTTTTCTTTTGATTGTTTCATTATTAATTCTCCAAATCCTTCCATACTTCATTAAACAATTTAGAAAATTCACTACATTCACGCCTATTAAAAGGTGTACCGTATTTTTGTAAATTTAGGTTTATTATTTTTTTGACTTTAGAAGGGCGGGGAGTCAAAATGATGATTCTATCTGCCATAGAGATAGCCTCTGAAATGTCGTGAGTTACAAGTATTGCAGTTTTTTTCTCGCTTTTTATGATGTTGTTTACATCATCGCACACATTTAACCTTGTTTGATAGTCCAATGCTGAGAAGGGTTCATCAAGCAACAAGACTTTCGGGTTAAGTGCTAATGTGCGTATGAGTGCTACTCTTTGTCTCATTCCTCCAGATAATTCTCGAGGGAATTTATCTTTAAAGTCATATAATCCATATTTCTTTAAAAGTTGTGTTAAATATTCATAGTTTTGAATATTTTTTTTCTTTTGTATTTCAAGTCCTAAAATTATATTTTGCCAAATTGTACGCCATTCAAATAAATGGTCGCGTTGAAACATATAACCAATAAAGTTTTCATATTCACCATTTTTGATGATTTCCCCACTGCTTGGTTTTAATATTCCTGATATTAATGACAAAATTGTTGTTTTACCACATCCACTAGGGCCTACAATTGCAATAAATTCATTTTCTTTAACATCAAATGAAATATTTTCAAGTGCAAGTGTTTCACCTTTGGGTGAATGATAATTAAGACTTACATTCTTTAGTTGCAATAAACTCATTTTATTTTATCCTTGCTGGTCAAAAGTCAGGCCCTTTGCTTGTAGGGAAGAGCAAAGAACCTATTACATACTATTCCTATTTTTGAAAATGTGTACCAAAATTTGTAAAGAAAGTTCTAAAAAAAAATAAATTATCATAAACATAGTATAACAGTTATGAAAAATATGAAATTAATACATAACAAAACACTGTTCGACATTATTTACAATTTTTTTCATTTTTATAAATTATATAATTGAGGTGCTTAAATGAAATTTATAGTTTTTAGGTTAAGTATTATAAAAAAATTATTTTTTGTATTTATTTTACTTGCGCTTTTATGCATTAATCTTGATGGCGGTAGGGTTGCAGGTGTGTTTTTGGGGCAAACAATAAGAAAAGTTCCAATTTATTGCGTTGAAACTACTGAACCTAAAGTGGCTATTTCATTTGATGCGGCTTGGGGTGCTGATAAAACTGAAAAAATTATGGAAATTTGTAAGGAGTATGAAGTTAATGCCACTTTCTTTTTAGTTGGATTTTGGGTGGATAACAACCCTGATTTAGTTAAAAAGATTAGTGATAGCGGGTTTGAAATTGGAACTCACAGTAATACTCACCCTGATATGACAAAACTTTCGGCTGAAAATCAAAAGTTAGAGTTGGAAACATCAATTAGCAAAATTGAAAAAATTACTAATAAAGAAGTTACTTTATTTAGAGCCCCTTATGGGGCATATAATAACTCATTAATTGAGCAAGCGGAAAGTTTGAATTTAAAAACTATTCAATGGGATGTTGATTCGCTAGATTGGAAAGGATTATCAGCGGATGAAATTACAATGAGAATTATTAACAATGCTAAAAATGGTAGTATTATACTTTGTCATAATAATTCTGACCACATTTTAGATGCACTTCCTCTTTTACTTGACCGTTTAAAAAAGAAAGGTTTTACAATTACTTGTATTGGTGACCTTATTTATCAAGATGATTACACAATAAATAGTCAAGGTATTCAAAGTAAAAATTCATAATGCACGATGGAGGGAAATAAATGAATTACGAGCAAATGAATAACAACAAAGTTTATGTTTACGGGGAAATTGTCAGCAATGCTGAATTTAGTCACGAAGTCTATGGTGAAGGCTTTTACAATATGACAATAAAAATTGAAAGATTATCGAGTCAATGTGATTTTATACCTATTACAATTTCTGAACGCATACTTCGTGAAGAAGGGTTAAAAGTTGGTGATATGGTGGCATTAAAAGGGCAATTCCGTAGTTATAACAAGCAAATTGATGGTAAAAGCAAACTAGCACTAACTATTTTTGTAAGAGAAATTGTGCCAAAAATAGAAAATTATCCAACTAATGTCATTGAATTAGCGGGCTATATTTGTAAAGAGCCAATTTATAGAACAACACCTTTTAATAGAGAAATATGTGATGTTTTAATTGCAGTAAATAGGGCTTATAATAAATCAGATTACATACCTTGTATTGCTTGGGGAAGAAATGCTAGATTTGTAAAATCAATAAATGTTGGTGAAAAGGTTGTTCTTCAGGGCCGTATTCAAAGCCGTGAATATCAAAAAAAGATTGACGATTATACTGTTGAAAATAAAATCGCATATGAAATTTCAATTAGCAAAATTGCACTAAATTCTAACAATAGTGAAGTAAATGAAGATAATGTTTTTGTTTCGTAAATCTATTTAAAATAATTTGCAATTTTAACAATATGTGATATAATTAAAAGCAATGGAGAAAAACAATGGTAAACTTGTTAGAAGTGGGGGTAGCATTTGAACTTTTTGGTTTGACTATTAAGTGGTATGGCATAATTATAGCGACAGGTGTTCTTGTCGCTGTTTTGGTTGCTTGTTATAACAATAAATTAAAAAATTATGACAAAGATTTTCCTTACGAAGTTCTTTTATGGTGTTTTCCTTTGGCGATTGTAGGTGCAAGAATTTACTATATTATTTTCTCTGGACAATCTTACACCTTTATGGAAGCCATTGCTATATGGAATGGGGGTATGGCAATTTATGGCGGTATTATAGGCGGGCTAATTGGTCTAATTTTATTTTCAGTTATTAGAAATCAAAATTTATTAAAAATTACAGATTTAGTTGCCCCGAGTTTAGTTATTGCTCAAGCAATAGGTCGTTGGGGTAATTATGCTAATCAAGAAGTATATGGTAAAGTTGTTACTAACCCTGATTTACAATGGTTTCCTTTTTCTGTGTATATCGACAAGTTGGGTGAATGGCACTATGCAACATTCTTTTACGAAAGTATGATTTGCGTAATAATTTTTGTCATACTAATGTTGGTATTTAGAAGAGTTAAAATTCTTGGCATTGTTACTAGTTTATATTTAATTTTATATGGCATTGAAAGATTTTTTCTTGAAGGAATGCGACAAGAAAGTGAAATACTTTTCATAGGAAATTCTAACATTCCAGTATCGCAAGTAGTAAGTATTTTGTTTGTTATTGCTGGAATTGCATTAATGATTGGTGTGATATTTAATGAAAGAAAGAAAATAAAGAACCAATTAAATAAAATTTATTTAAAAAATAACATTAATGATGAATTGGATGTAAAAAACTCTATTACCATTGAAAAAAGTATAAATTCCAAAAACATTAAAGTAAATACATTAAAAGAAAATGTAAATACTGAAGAAAATGAAAAAAATAACAAATCTAATAAAAATTTAAATGAAATGGAGAAAAAAATTGAAGAAAATAACGATATATAATTCTATATTTTTTACAATAATTGGAATGTACTTAATTTGTTTCATTTTAAATTTATGTGGTATTGAACAATTTTCTTTTATAGTTGTTTATTGGTTTCAAATTTTTTTAATAGTGATGGGAATATTAGTCTTAACGCGTGGAATATTGTTTAAATTAGATTCGTCATTTTTTGCTGGAATTTCATTAATATTGGTAGGTGTAGTATTTTTATTTAGAGATATTTTTGTGTTACCATTTCACTATATTTTACCATTAATATTTTTAAGTATTTCATTAGGGTTTATATTAGTTTATTTATTTTTTAAAAATAAACTGTACTTAAAATTATTTTTGTATTCATTAATTGTTGTGGCAATAAGTTGCATAGGATATGCTTTTTGATAAGGAGAAAATATGAAAGAATTTGATATTGAAAGAAAGGGTTATAATAAAAAAGAAGTTGAAAATTACATTGCGAATTTAAAAAATCAGTATGAAGATGAAATAGAAAAATCAAAACAAGAGGCTATGCAAGCACAAGCCGAACTTATGCAATGCAAAATGGAATTGGATTCATATCATAAAAAAGATGACCAAATTTCTAATGCACTTGTTGTAGCAGTTGAAACTGCAAAAGAAATTGAATCTAGTGCAAAAACTATTTATGAATTGGAAATTAAAAGGGTTAAAGTGCTTTACAAAAAATGGAATAACATTTTAAATGAAGTTAAAGCATTATACCCAAATATTAATAAAGTGAGTGGAATATCTGTTTTGTTCGATGAATTTGAAGAGGCATTAAATAAAATTTTGTCAAAAGAAGTTGAATTATCGCAAATGCCAAGTAGTGTAAATAAAACGGCTGAAAAAATTTATGCTAAAACACTTTTATCGCGTATGTGGGGAAATAATCAAAATAATGCTTATTATAAAAATAGTGAATCAACGGAAAATCCTACAGTTAAGCGAATTGACATTGACAAAAAAAAGGAACGCAAACAGGAAAATAATAATTTTCAAGTTCAAAATAAAAAGTCAAATTTATTAGTCGATAAAGAAAAAAATGATTTTGAAAATGAAGGGGATTTCGAAAAATTTCTAAAAAGTGAATTTGATGATTTTGACAACTTTCAATACAAAACTTCTCATAAGGATGCTGACATTTCGCCAGACCAAAAGTCTAACTATTTAGCAGTTCTTGAACAAAGTTTAAGTAAATCTGCAGAAAAACCTGATGATGATAAATTTGATATGCTTGAAGCATTGCAACCTAAAGAAGATTTAATGGACATTATGAAAAGTTTTAATCTTGACGATTAGATAGGGAATACCTATCTTTTTTTATAATCAAAATTGTAAGTTTTTTATTCGGTAAATTAGTAAATGAAACTCCTAGTAAAATAAATTTTTTGTAAAATATAAAAAAAATCTCTAAGATATAAATTAGAGATTTTTTTAAATTTAATTAAATAAAGTTATGTTGTACCGTGAAGTAAAATCATCTATTAATTGGAAAATCCAATTTGCATAATCATTTAGTATAGATGTTTTATCTAACCAAGTAGTAACAAAATCGTTCATCGCTGGAATTACGCAAAGTATGTTAAGTATTGCTATAATAACTGCAACAAAAATTAAACCTTTAATTGCTCCAAAAACAAATCCTAAAACTCTGTCAAGTCCGTTAACTGCTCTATTTTCTGTGATTTTATCGAAAAGTTTACTCAATAGTGCAATAACAATTCTTATTAATAAGAATAGTAAAACTGCACCACATAATGTTGTTAGTAATCCGCCTAATTTAGTTGAGAACCAAGCCAACACATTTGTACCTGCGACAAGTGTTTCACTTCCAAGCATAACATCCATCAATGATTTTAAAACGCCATTTACATCAAATGATTCGATTAATGTGCTTGCTGAAGTATCAGCTGGCAAATTATAATCAACATTGCCAAAGCCCGAAACAACACCATTCATTACATTGGTGAACATATCTGAAATTGCACCACCGAATAAGTTATCAATAAAACTTGTAAAAGGTGGAGCAAGCCAAACTGCTAACACAACAGACAATGCAATTCCAACAAGAGAAATAACTGATGCTAAAAATCCTTGCTTAAGTCCCCATAATCCAAACAAAACTACGAGAACTATAAATACAATATCTATCCAAAACATTAAAATTCTCCTATAATGATACTTATATAATATCATAAAATTTAATTTTTGTCATTAGTTTAATATAATAAAATAAAAATTTTTTTTAAAAAATT
>CALVZW010000002.1 GCA_944372675.1 uncultured Clostridia bacterium | reverse complement strand
ATTGTTTCTTCTCCGCAATGGCTAGCAATAGTAGCCCCAGCGGTTGTATAGTAAATGTTTTCAAAATTAGTCTTGCTTTTTAAGAGTGTATTAATTTTATCTAATACTTCGCAACTTGCAGTGGTGTAAGTAACAAAGCAACAATGAGTGTCATAATTAGGGTATAATTTCAAGCAGTCTTCAATATATTCTATTATAGTATTTTCAAACTTGCCTTTGTATTTTCTATCAACACCCATTTTGCCATCGTGAACACCAATACAAACCTTAATGTGTAAAAGATTTGCTCCAAATCTTTGAACTGCCGAGCATCTACCGCCTTTGTGTAGCAATTTTAAATTATCCAAAATAAATGAGCATTGAACTTTGTTGTCGTTCGCCATTTGTTGTACTTTTTCTGCAATCTCATTTGCTGGTATGCCAGTGTTTGCTAAATTGCGTGCGAAAATTGCTAGTTGAGCAATTCCTGTTGAAAGATATCTTGAATCTATAACATATACATTTTTAAATTCTTTGCTTGCATTTACCGCAAAATTATAACAAGAACTCATTTCGCTAGATATAGTAAAGTGAATAATTGCAGTATCGTCATTTGAAAATTTGCTAAAAAATTCTTTGTATCTTTCAACACTAACTGCACCCGTTTTTGGTAGGGCATTTTTTGTTTTTATATAGTTGAAAATTTCTTCTGTAGTAATGTTTTCTCCGTCAATAAATTCTTCTTCACCTAAATTTATTGATAGTCCTATTGTTTTAATGTCATATTTATCTAATAGCGGTTGTGATAAGTCTATGGTGCTGTCCGCAGTTATTTGCACTTTCATATTTACTCCTATTTTTCATTATTTCATTTTTGCGAAAAAAATCTAAAAATGCCGATACAATAAGTTGTTGTCCATTTGTGTTAGGATGAATACCGTCTTGACAATATAAAGAATTTAAATCATAGGCTTGTAAAAATTTGCTACGCACATCAACTACATCAACATCTAATTGTTTTGCAACCTTTAATATTTCGTTAGAATAAAGTTCTTGTCTTCGGTAAATAATTTGCACATCACCTAAAAACTTTTTAATGTTATCTTTATTGTTGCCTTGACTAATTATAAAATCAAAATATCTTTCGGCAATTATTGGGGGTAGGGTCATCAATATTGGTTTTATATTATGACTTCTTATTAATTCTATCATATTTTTAAGGTCATTTGCAAATTGATTTAAGTCAGTTTTTGGTAAATTTTGTCCGTTTGGGTTTTGTGATACTTCGTTCCACTTGTAATCGCTATCGTTTCCGCCATATTCTAATACAATGCTATCAATTTGTGGGTTAGTTTCAAGATACTTTATTAACTTTTCTTTTCCGCCGTCTATGCAAAGTCCCATTTTACTGCAGTTGTCTATTGTAATATTAAGTTTTTGCTCTATGTCTTGCCAATCAATTTCTTTTGAAATGTGATATCTTTTATCTTCGCCTAAAATAACGCCTTTTAAAATGGAATCACCAAACAATGCAATGTGTTTTGTCATAACTTAACCTCCATAATCTAGTATTTAATACTATATTATACGATTTTAAAAAAAATGTCAACTATTTTTATTAATTTGTTGCTATTATTTGTTAAATATGTTAAAATGTTTTTGGAGTTAATAAAAAAATGGAAAATATTAATATTGAAATGAAAAAATTTGAAGAAGAATTGAGTAATTTTCACATTCCTAGGTATGAAGACTTACCTGATATTGAATTATATATGGATCAAGTACTTGCATTAATTAACAAGCAACTTTTTATTATATCCAATAATGAAAATGTTATCACACCGTCAATGGTAAATAATTATGTCAAGTTTGGGCTCATACCGTCGCCTAAGGGCAAAAGGTATACAAGAAAACATTTATGTTATATGATTGCACTATGTTTTTTAAAGCAAATTTTAAGTATGAACGAAATTAAAGTTTTAGTTAAAGAGCAAATAAAGATATCTAACGAATTGGATGCATACAACCTTTTTTGCAATGAACTTGAAATTGCTTTTAAAAATTGTTGTGAATTTAATTTAGTTCAATCACAAACAAACATTGATAACAACCATTGTTTAATTTATTGTGCTAAAGCCATTGCGTACAAGTTGCATACTCAAAAATACATTGCAATAATGGCTTCATTAAGCGATTTAGATAAAAAAAGTAATAAAAAGTCAAATGATGCAAATAAAAAAACAGGTGAGATAGATAAAAAAGCAAATGAAACAAAGAAAAAAACAAATGAAGTTAAGAAAAAAGATGATAAAATAAGTAGTAAAAATTAAAAATTTACAATCATAATTGCATTTAATTGCTAATTAAATATCTTTGTGATATAATATCTAAGTTTAAGAGAGGAAAAGATGGAAGATATAGAAGTTATTAGACACTCAATGGCTCATTTAATGGCATATGCTGTTCAAGAATTATATAAGGATGTTAAGTTTGGTATAGGCCCAGCAATAGATAAAGGGTTTTACTATGATTTTGATGTTGAAAATCCTTTTGAGCCAGAAGATTTACAAAAAATTGAAGATAAAATGAGAGAGTTGCTTAAAAAAGATTGCGTTTTTGAAAGACTTGTTTTAACTCGTGATGAAGCATTAAAAATGTTTAAAGACCAACCTTACAAAGTTGAACTCATAAAGGAATTGCCTGAAGGGGAAGAAATTTCTGCATATCGTTGTGGTGATTTTATTGATTTATGCCGTGGTCCACATGTAGAAGATTTTAAAAAATTGCGTAATGTTGCTTTTAAATTGGATAAATCGTCAACTGCATATTGGCGTGGCGATGAGAAAAATAAGATGCTACAAAGAATTTATGCTTTTGCATTTGCAACAAAGGAAGAATTAAAAGAACACTTAAAATTCATTGAAGAAGCAAAGGCAAGAGACCACAGAAAACTTGGTCCTGCATTAGATTTGTTTATGATTGTTGACACTGCTCCTGGTATGCCTTATTGGTTGCCAAAAGGCTTAAAGTTGTTTAACACATTAATTGATTTTTGGCGTGAAGAACACGAAGCAAGAGGCTATCAAGAAATTAGTTCACCGCTTATTAATGCAAAGCAACTTTGGATTACAAGTGGGCACTGGGCACACTACAGAGAAAATATGTTTTCAATTGAAGATGAAGACTTTGCTGTTAAACCAATGAATTGTCCTAACGCAATGGTAGTTTATAAAAGAAAGGTGCATAGTTACAGAGATTTACCACTTCGTTACTCCGATTGCGATGTATTGCATCGTAAAGAAGGTTCAGGAACATTGCACGGTTTGTTAAGAGTGCAAATGTTTAGACAAGATGATTCGCATAACTTTATTAGACCTGACCAAATTGAAAGCGAAATTGCAAGTATTTTGGAAATTGCTGATAAGTTCTATGATATATTTAATTTATCATATCGTTGTGTATTATCTACAAGGCCAGATGATTTTATGGGCGATATTGAATTATGGAACGAAGCGGAGAAAAAATTAGGTGAGGTTCTCGATAAAAGATATGGTGTAGGCGGATATGAAATCAACGAGGGGGATGGTGCATTTTATGGGCCAAAAATTGATTTGCTTATGAAAGACGCATTAGGCAGAGAATGGCAAATGGGGACAATTCAACTTGATTTCCAATTACCAAGAAACTTTGACTTGTATTACACCGATAAAGATGGTTCAAGACAAACTCCAGTTGTAGTGCATAGAGTAATTTATGGTTCTATTGAAAGATTTATTGGTTTACTTATTGAGCATACAAAAGGTGAATTCCCATTATGGATAAGTCCAACGCAAGTAGGTATTGTGCCAGTTAGCGAAGAACAATATGATTACGCAAAAGAAGTTGCTGAAGAACTTAAAAAACATAAAATTCGCGTTGAATTAGATTTAAGTGAAGGCGGAATGGGTGGTAAAGTAAATAACTTTAGAAAAATGAAAATACCATACACTGTAATTATTGGTAATGAAGAAATTGCTAACCACAGTATTTCATTAAAAATTCGTGGCGGTAAACAAGTTAATAACATTCCTATGGAAAAATTTATTAGAGCATTAGATGAACAAGTTGCAAACAAAAATTATGAATTAGTTGAAGATTTTGAATAATTTAACTTAATTAACTTAATTATTTGTTTACAAGAAACTTAACAAAATCAAATAAAATACAATGTCCAGAAAAAAATTAAATAAATTAACATTGTATTTTATTTTTGTAAATTGACCTTTTTAAAATTTTAGCAAAAAAGATAAATTAATAATAGGGGATATAATGGATAACAAAACTAGCAAAAAAAAGAAAGATACTTCATCAAAAGAAATAAAAATTGATGAAAAAGAGTTTGCTAACGAAAAAGATGAAAAACTTGAAAAAGTTGTTGAATTAGACAATAATAAAACAACGGAAAATAAAATAAAAAGTAAAACTAAAAAGAGCAAAACTAAAGATAAAAAAGAAAGTGTTGAACAGCAACAAAAAGAAAATGAAAACATTGTTGAAAATCACGGTGAAGAAAATTCTAGTGGTGAAGACGAACAAAACGGTGTTTCAATGCAATCTTTCTTTACAAGAAAAACTGAAAGACAGGTTAATAAATTAAAACGCAAAAAATCTTTTAGTTTTGACAATGCAAAAAGGTATAAGCCAAAAGCAGATAAGGGCTTGACGATTGAACAAGTGCAGGAAAGAATAGATAATGGCTATGTAAATCTTGTTCGTGATAAAAACAAAAAGACTTATTTGCAAATTTTTCTTAAAAATATTTGTACATTCTTTAACTTATTGTGTTTAGTAGTAGCAGTTTCACTAATAGTTGTAGGAGCATTTAACAATTTGCTTTTTATGGTAATTATTATTGCTAATACATTGATAGGTATTATTCAAGAAATTAGAGCAAAAAAGACAATGGAAAAAATTTCGCTGGTTACCACTCCAACGGCTTTAGTTATAAGAGATGGTAAGCGGTATGAAGTACCTGTGCGTGAAATAGTGCTTGATGATATTATATTATTTTCATTAGGCAAACAAATTAGTGCTGATTGTATAGTTGTTTCTGGTGAAGTTGAAGTAAATGAAAGTTTGCTTACAGGGGAAAGCAATTCAATAAAGAAAAAAGCGGGCGATAGATTGCTTAGTGGTAGTTACATTGTTAGTGGCGAATGTACTGCTCGTGCCGATTCGGTAGGAGATGCTAGTTATTCAGCACAACTATCTGCTAAAGCAAAAGAATATGTGCGTCCTAAATCTGATTTAATGAAAAGTATGAGAGTTATAATTTCAGTAATTGGAGTTATAATTATACCACTTGGCATACTTATGCTTTACAACAACTATATGCAAGTTGGTGGTGAAAGTATGGAAACCATCAAAAAAACTGCAGGCTCAATAATTGGTATGATACCAGCTGGTATGTTCTTGCTCACAAGTGTTGCACTTGCTGTAGGGGTAGTAAAATTAGCAACTAAAAGAACATTGGTTCAAGATTTGTACGGCATTGAAATGCTTTCAAGAGTAAATGTGCTTTGTCTTGACAAAACCGGTACAATTACCGATGGAACAATGGTAGTAACGGAAGTTGAGCCAATAAGTAAAACAATTTCAAATACCGATTTATCTAAGATAATGGGTTCATTGATGCACGAACTAGGGCAAGATAATGCAACTTCGCGAGCAATGTTAGAATATTTTGGTAAAAATGATTCATATAAAGTAGTTGAAAAAATGCCATTTTCTAGTGCAAGAAAATTGTCAGCCGTATCATTTTCAAACGGATATACTTACATTTTAGGTGCATCGGAATTTGTACTTGAAGAAGTTTCAAAGGAAATTGAAGATAAAGTAAGAGATTATGCAAAACAAGGTAAACGCGTAATTTTACTAGCAAAAGCCAAAGGTAAAATAGTTGACGAAAACATACCAGCAGGTGCTAAACCGCTTGCTTTAATTGCTATTGAAGATAGAATTAGAGAAAACGCACCAGAAACTTTGCGTTGGTTCCAAGATAATGATGTTGATTTAAAAATTATTTCAGGCGATAATCCTATTACAGTTAGCGAAATTGCTAAGCGAGTTGGTGTGCCTAATGCTAGTAAATATATCAATCTTTATGGCTTATCTGACCAACAAGTTGTTGAAGCAGCGGATAAATATACTGTTTTTGGTAGAGTAACTCCTGAACAAAAAAGTATACTTGTCAAAGCCTTAAAGCAAAAAGGGCATAAAGTTGGTATGACGGGTGATGGTGTTAATGATATTCTCGCACTTAAAGAAGCCGATTGTTCAATTGCAATGGCTAGCGGAAGTGATGCGACACGAAATGTAAGTAGTCTTGTGCTACTTGATAGTAATTTTTCATCAATGCCTGATATTGTTGCCGAAGGTAGACGCGTTGTCAATAACATAACGAAATCAAGTAGTTTGTTCTTAATGAAAACATTTTTCACAATATTCTTATCAATATTATGTCTAGCACTAGCAATAAGTTATCCATTTACGCCAAACTCAATAATTTTGCTTGAAATGTTTGCAATAGGTATTCCGTCATTCTTCTTGGCACTTCAGCCAAATAAAGACCCAATACGAGGTAATTTCTTAGTCAACTTAATAACTAAATCAATACCAGGGGCAATTTTACTGTTACTTAACTTTGTATTTTGTTATATATTTGATACAACATATAGTGATGGAACTCACTACGAAACAATGGCTAGTATCGCAATCACATTTACAGGCTTAGTACTTTTAATAAGAGTATGTAGACCGCTTGATTCTTACCGATTAACATTAATTGGTGTAGTGTTTGTTTTATGTGTAACTGCGCTACTTGTAATACCACAGTCATTCTTTGGGCATGTTGACATTGATTTTCAAAGTATGTTATTTATTCTTTGTGTTGTTGAATTTGGTTTCTTATGGCTTATTAAACCAATTACTCCGCCTAAAGAACTTCGACAAAAGAATAGAAAACTTGAAATGAGAATTGGCGAACTTGAAGAACAAAAATTTATTTATCTTGAAAAATTAAAGAAATTTTAATTTGATGGTTAATGAAAATTATGAATTGTTATGACAATATAATAAAAAAATAAAAAAACAATGAAACTGTATTAAAACATTATTATGTTTCATTAATAAAAGTTAAAAGTAAGGCTGTAAACAAGTTTGTTTGCAGTCTTATTTTGTTGTTTTGAGCAAAAAAATGTGATATAATTATAAATAAGGGACAAGGTGAGTTATGGCAAAAGTGGCAGTAATTAGTGGGGCAACTAAAGGTATTGGTCTTGCGTGTGCAAATATGTTTTCAAAGGAAGGGTACAAAGTTTATTGTTTATCACATAATCAACCAGAAAATTATGAATATGAATTTATTAAATGTGATGTTACAAATGAAGAAGATGTTAAAAATGCTTTTGATATTATAAACAAAAAGGAATTATTTGTAGATGTAGTTTTGTGTAATGCAGGCAAAGGAATTGGTGGACCTTTAGAGAATACACAATTAGATGTAGCCAAAAATTTATTTGATGTTAACTTTTTTGGTGCATTTAATTTAGCAAAAGCATTTATACCAAAGTTTAAGCAACAAAAATTTGGCAAAATATTATTTATGAGTAGTGTAGGTTCAATTTTTCCTTTACCATTTCAAGCATTTTATTCTGCATCGAAAAGTGCTTTAGAAACTATGGCAAATGCTTGGAGAATTGAGTTAGCACCATTTAACATTCAAGTTGGATGCATACTTCCCGGTGATACAAAAACAAGTTTTACGCAAAGTAGACAAAATTATGTAGGGGATGAAACTTACAATCAAAGAGATGTAAAGTCTTTGAAAAGAATGGAAAAAGACGAAATTAATGGTATGTCGCCAAACAAAATAGCAAACACGGTTCGTAAAGTTATTAGCAAAAAGAAAGTACCAGCAAGAACAATTGTTGGTGGCAAATATAAAATTTTTGCCTTTTTAAATAAAATTTTACCACAAAAACTTATATTATGGATTGTTGGTAAAATTTACGGCTAATAATTAAAATATAGTTATTGATTTAATAAATGTAATAAAATAAATTATTTAAAAAAGTATTTTAATATTTAGTAAAAAGTATTTTAATATTTAAGAAAAAAGGTAAGAATTTTAGTTAATTGTAATAGCAAAATTAGTAATTATCATAATACTAGTAAAAGATTAAACTATATTTATTTAATTTTAAAAATAAATTAGTTGTTTTACAAAAAAAAATCAAATATTTTCTAAAAAAAATCAAAATGTTGTCAAAAGTTATTGACAATATTTTTAAAATATGGTATTATAATGCGATGCCGAATTTTAGCGGTATTAATTTTTTTTGAATGGAGCAGAAAAATGCGAGTTAAGATAACCCTTGCTTGTAGTGAATGCAAGCAAAGAAACTACAACACTTTTAAAAATAAGAAGAATGATCCAGATAGAATTGAAATGCAAAAATTTTGCAAATTCTGTAACAAAACAACTCTTCACAAAGAAACAAAGTAGTTTAATAAGATAGGTATTTGGAGGAATTATGGCTAAAGACCAACAAGTTAAAGTTAAGGAAAAGAAGAAAGGTGGCTTATTTCGCAAAATAAAAGAATCATTTGCGGAACTTAAAAAGGTTACTTGGCCAACATTTGGACAAACTACAAAGAAAACTTTTGCAGTAATTGCAGTAGTATTATTCTTTGGAGTTGTAGTAGTCGCTTTTGACTATGGTTTAAGTTGGTTATATAAACTTATAACAAGTGGGCTATAATTGAGAGGTTTTTATGAATAATGTAATGGAAACAGAGCCAAAATGGTATGTTTTACATACTTTTACAGGCTACGAAATGCTTGCTAAACAAAACCTTGAACAAGTTGTTGAAAATGGTAATCTTCAAAACAGAATATTTGAAATAGTTGTACCTATGGAAGATGTCGTTGAAGAAAAAAATGGTAAGCGAAAAGTTGTTCAAAAAAAGATGATGCCATCTTATATATTAATTAAAATGTTATATGGTGATGACTTATGGCATACAATAACTAGCACAAGAGGTGTAACAGGGTTTGTAGGGCCAAAAGGAAGACCATTACCTATGACTGAAGATGAAATTCGTCGTTTGCATTTGGAAAGAATTGTTGTTGATTTTGAACTAAAAGAAGGCGACAATGTTGAAATAATTGAAGGTCCATTTGTAGGCAATGCAGGCATCGTACAAAGTGTAGATGCTGAAAATAAAAAATGCAAACTTAAAATATCATTTTTGGGTCGTGAAGTTGAAGCGGAATTGTCTTACGAACAAATAAGAAAGTTGTAGTAATTTGGTTTTTCCGACAGGAATGTCGAAAAAATAAAGTGGGAGAGGGTAACCCTTGTAAGTACCACAATCTCGTGTAGGAGGAGAAATAAATGGCTAAAAAGATTAGTGCACAAGTCAAAATGCAGTTGCCTGCAGGAAAAGCGACGGCGGCTCCGCCAGTTGGTTCAATGCTTGGTCCTCACGGTATTAACTTGCCAGCATTTGTCAAAGAATTTAATGACAAGACAAGTTCACAAGCAGGATTAGTAATACCTGTAATTGTAACAATATACCAAGATCGTTCATTTGAATTACAACTAAAAACACCACCTGCAGCAGTATTGATTAAGAAGGCGTGCAACATTGAAAGTGGTTCAGCAAAGCCAAACAAGGATAAGGTTGCAAAAATCACAAAAGCACAAATTAAAGAAATTGCAGAATTAAAAATGGTTGACTTGAATGCGAACGATGTTGAAAGTGCAATGGCAATAATAGCAGGCACTGCTCGCAGTATGGGCATAGAAGTTATAGATTAGTGGAAGAACAATGTTCGTTAATACCACAAGGAGGAAAAAATGAAATTTGGTAAGAGATATTCAGAAGCATTAAAACTTATCGAAAAGGGTAAATTTTACACTGTTGATGAAGCACTTGACTTAGCAGTAAAAACTGCAAGTGCAAAATTTGATGAAACTATTGAATTACATGTAAGACTTGGTGTTGACAGCAAAAATGCTGACCAACAAGTTCGTGGTGTAGTAGTTTTGCCAAATGGAACAGGTAAAAGTGTAAAGGTTCTTGTTTTAGCAAAAGGCGAAAAGGCTGAAGAAGCAGAAAAAGCAGGAGCAGATTATGTTGGAGCAGATGAATACATCGCAAAAATACAAAATCAAGGTTGGTTAGATTTTGATGTATGTATTACAACACCTGATATGATGAGTTCAATTAGTAGAATTGCTAAAATTCTCGGTCCTAAGGGACTTATGCCAAATCCTAAGAGTGGCACAGTAACAATGGATGTTACTAAAGCAATTGCTGATGTAAAAGCAGGTAAAGTTGAATATAGACTTGATAAAAATGAAAATATTCACTGTCCAATTGGAAAAGCAAGTTTTGGAGTTGAAAAACTAAAAGAAAACTTGACAACATTAATGGATGCTATCATTAAAGCAAAACCAGCAGCGGCTAAAGGAACATATTTAAAGAGTGTTACTATTGCTAGTTCAATGGGACCTGGTATTCATATCAATTATTCTGATAATAATTAATAATTAGTTAAAAAGCAAAGTTAATTCTTTGCTTTTTTTATTTTTAATAAACTGCAAAGCAATAACAAATTTGGTTCATAGTTTTTAAAGTGATTATATTAAAATATTAAATATGTTAAATTAATTTACTAATATTTCTTATGTTTGTATCTTTGCTTAAATTTATTATAAAATAATTACAATTTTTTTATGTATTAATAATTTCTAATAATTAATTTTTATGTACTTATTGTTTTAATTTTAATTATTTATTATTAAGTTTCTTAGATTTTACTAAAAAATTTATATGTTTAATTTTTTACAAATTTAATATAAAGTTTAAAATGCAATTAAAATTGCTTGCAAAAATTGAATTTTAATTATATAATGTACATATAATTAGTATGGAGGTTATTATGAATTCACTTGTTAGAGCAATGGATAAATTAAATATAGTTATTAAAATTATTCTTGCTTTGCCGGTTTTGGACATTGTGTGGCATTTTTACAGACTTTTAAGAAGTATTGATAGGGGAAATGTACTTGGAATTATACTTGCGGTTTTATTAATTGTAGTTGGTTGGGCATTCTTTTGGATAGTAGATATTATTAGTATAATTTTAACTAACAGAGTACTTTGGATTGACTAGAAAAAACGCATATTAGGAATATCCTTTTATGCGCTTTTTTTGTTTATAATTTCTTTAATTTTATTAACATCATCATTTGATAATGTCCTTTTATCAATAGGCAAAACGGAAACTCTGTTAAGGTATAAAAATAAATAATTTTTATTTTCATTAACTTTAATGATATTATTGTAACTTATTTGTGAAGTACCAATATTTTCATTGTTTTTCATAGTTGTAATTGACAAATTATCGTCATTAAACATATAAAAATTAACCATAGCATTATTTTTTAAAGTTCGATAATTGGTGTCAAGTGTGATAATAAAAATTAAGCCAAATCCGAAAGGTAAAGCAAATATTAAAAATATTTCAGTCCAAGGTTCATTAATAATTGTTCCTAATGTAATATATAATGCAATACCTATTATACCGACAACAAGACTAATAATGCTAAAAATATATGTTTTTTTAGTTAATTCTCTTTGTGTTTTTTCACTAATTACAGTTGTACATTCTATCATAATTGTTTCCTTTTTAACTTTTATTTATTTTTATTATATGCTAAAATAAGTTTTAAATTTTATTAATTCTTATTTTTTTTTTGTTATTGTAAGGTTAAAATAAATTAAAATCTCATTATTTTTAGTATATCAAATAAAAAAATGATTGTCAATAAAATAATTATTTATATTTTAATTTTACAAATTAATAGAACATCAACGAATTAAAAAATCTAATTTTAATCAATTTGTTATATTTTTAATATATTTATTTAAATAGTTATTTAAATTTTGAATTAGAATAATGCAAATTAATTATAATTGTTTATTAAAAAATTTAATTTACCTTATACAGTAAAAACTTTTTATAAATTAAAATTTGTTAACTTATAAATTTTATAGTTTGAGTATATAAGTAATAAAAAAAGGTAGTAAAAATATTTACTAACCTTTGAATTGTTTTTTATTATTTTCTGTTCATAATATAATAAGTAGTATCATCAATTTGAACTTTTATTTCGTCAGTTGCTTGATAAGTTACAGTGTAAACTTTATTATCACCTGTTGTTAATTTGTAAGTTTCATCTGTTGCGTTTTCATCTTTTAACCAAGTACCTGTTTGGGCTGTTGTTGATGCAGGGGTTAAAAGGCTGAAAGTATTATCGCTTTTAATTACCAAATTAAATTGTTCATCAAGCGTTTTTGTTTTATCAGTCAATTCTTCTGTTAAAGTATCTCGATCCTTTGTTGTTTCGCCTTCTGTTGTTGAAACAATGTTCCAAGTCCCTTCAAATGCCACATTTCCGCCACAAGCGGTCATTAATAACATTATTGGTAGTGCTAGTAAAAGTAGTCCAGCAATTTTAATTGAATTTTTCAAAACGTTTGTCATAGTATCCTCCTTGTTTTGATACTATAATTATAACTATTTTATGTTTAAATTTAATAAAAATTGTTTATGTAATTTTGTCATAAAATGTCTTTGTTTGTCAAATTAAGCAAGTTAATGTACAATTTAAAATTTCATTATTGTATGAATATAATTTTTTTATCTTGCGTTTTTGCATATTCGATTGTTTGTTTAGTACCGCCATTAATACCGTAATAAACTGCAACTACAATTTCGCTGTTGTCAACCATAATTTTGTTGCGTAATTGCAAACAGCCTGTGCAATAATTTTTGTTGACAGCATAAATTATTTTATCAGCACTTTTAAGTATGTTTTGGTATTTTAGTTTATCAAGGTTTGTCCAAAATCTATCTTGTTTTTTACAAGGAAGACAGCATATTAGTTTTAAATCATTAAATTTTTGTTTTAGTTCAAGAATTATTTCAGCACATAGTGTGTCAATGCCTAATGCCATTCCACTAATAAAATTTGTGTATCCGTTGTTTATAAGATTTATTACAATATTAGTTAGTTTACTTTTAAACTGCAAAAAGTTTTTGTCTTCTTCATCCAACTTAAAGGGCAGTAGATTAGGGCGATGCCCAGTAAAGCATACAGTGTTATTCATAGGTATATTATAAAATAAATTATGAAGCAAGTCAAATCATTAGATTAAGTTATTGATTTATGGTAATTATTATGTTATAATTTTTTAAGGTAAAATTATGATAGAAATAAAAAATATGACGCACGGATTCGGCGATAAAATATTATATAAAAATGTCAATATAACAATAAATAAGGGTGAAAAGATAGGTTTAGTAGGGGCAAATGGAGCAGGTAAAACAACTTTAATTTCCTTGCTTACAGGCACTCAACTATGCGATAGCGGACAAATTGTTTTTCAAGGTAAATTTACTGTTGGATATTTAGACCAATATGTTTCGGTTGATAAAGATAAAACTATTTTTGAATATCTATGCGGTTCATATAAAGAACTTTATGATTTAGAAAAAGAGGCTGAAAGATTATCAATTGTTGGTGCGGAAACGCAAGATATGAAAAAGATTGAAAGGGCAAGCCAAATTTACGAAGAATTGGTGGAAAAAGATTTTTACGCAATAGAAAGCAAAATTAAAAAATATGCTTCAGGATTGGGAGTTGATAAAATAGGTTATGATAGGCTAATGAAAGAGTTAAGTGGTGGACAAGCAACGAAAGTTATTTTGTGTAAATTATTACTACAAAGCCCTGATTTTTTAATTCTTGATGAACCGACAAATCATTTAGATGAAATGCACATTGATTGGCTTGTTGATTATTTGCAATCATATAAAGGAACTTTTCTTATTGTTTCACACGATACGCAATTTTTAGATAAAGTTTGTACAACAATATTTAGTGTTGAGTTTAGTAACATTGTTAGATATGTAGGTAATTATACCCAATTTGTAAGGCAACATAATGAAAAGGTGGAATTTCAAGAAAAGAACATTAAGGCACAAGAACAAAAAATTGAAAAATTGGAAGAATATATTGCTAAAAATAGTTGTCGTACCAATACTGCTAGACAGGCACAAAGCCGTAAAAAGCAATTAGATAAAATAGTGAGATTAGAAAAATTGAACGAACCCCCTACACCAAAATTTAAATTTGCTTATTCGCAAATTAGGGCTAATCCTATTTTACAAACAGAAAATTTGACAATAGGATATAATTATCCACTGCTTAAAGATATTAACTTAAAATTATTAAATGGCGAAAAACTTGCGATAATGGGTTTTAATGGACTTGGAAAGACAACAACTTTAAAAACAATTATGGGTTTAATTCCTGCAATAAGTGGTAAAATTAAGTTAGCAGATAAATTAAAAATAGGATATTACGAGCAAATTTTAAATTGGGACAACGAAGAATTGACACCTTTACAAATTGTAAAAAATGAGTTTCCTAAATTAGATGACAAAGTACTTCGTTCGTATTTATCGCACGCGGGATTAACAAGTAAGCAAATGTTGCAAAGCATTTGTTCATTAAGTGGGGGAGAACAAAGCAAAGTAAAATTGTGTAAATTAATGATTGAACCTAATAATATGTTAATTCTTGATGAACCAACTAACCATATGGATGTAAAATCAAAGCAAGCACTTGCACAGGCAATAAAAAATTTTGAAGGCAGTGTTATTTTAGTAAGCCACGAATTAGATTTTGTAGAACAAATTACAAACAATATTTTTCGTCCTAAAACGGTTTAAAACAAAAACAACTAAATAAATAGTTGTTTTTTTAATTATAACAATTATATAAGATATTTTATTGATAATTAAATATATTATCAAATACTAAGGAAAAATAAAAGTTAAAATAATTATAATTATAAGTTTTAAAATTATTAATTAATGTAATTTAAAGTTTATTAATTTTATTTACATAATTAAAAACATAATCTTGAAAATCTTTTCCGAATTGTTTATCTTTCATAGAAATATCGAAAAATGCTTGCATATAACTTAGTTTATTTCCTATATCATAGCGTTTACCAATAAAATCGTAGCAAAGTACTTGTTCGTGTTTAGCACAATCAACAAGAGCATCAGTTAAAGCAAATTCGCCATTTTTATTGGCTTTTACATTTTTTAGATATTCAAAAATGTTGTTTTTTACAACATATCTGCCAAGATTTACTAAAGGGTCTTTTATGTCAACAATGTTGGGTTTTTCAATAATTTTAATTAATTGTGTTGTTTTTTCGTCAAGGGTTTTGCCTACAATGACACCCAATTTTGATGCGTCCGCTTTTGAAACTCTTTGTGCTCCAATTACATTGCATCCAGAATTATTAAAAACTTCAATTAATTGTTTAGATGGGCATTTTTCGTATTCGTGGTGTTTAATAAATAATTCATCAGCATTCATAACTAAAAAATCGTTATTTCTTAAACTTTCTTGTGCTGAAAGTATTGCACTTGCAGTGCCATTGAGTATGTGCTGAGTAACAAATTCAATTTTTACATTGTCGCTAAAATAAAGTTTTTCTTTAAGGTCTTGTGTTATTTTAGAATAATCTAGATAGTCATTTTTTGAAAAATGTTTTTTTATTACATCTGCATTATGTCCAACTACTACTATGATATTTTTAATATTACATTCCAATGCTTCTTTTATGATATATTCAAGAGTGGGGGTATCAATAATGGGTAACATAGGCTTTGGAACAGCCTTTGTATATGGCAAAAATCTAGTACCAAGCCCAGCGGACAATATTACTGCGTGATTTATCATATTAATCTCCTAAAAAAATGTCATTATTTTGGGTATACTTTACATTTTTAGTTCGTGATAAATAAAAAGAATTATCATCAACATCTTTTGTAACGCAAGAACCAGCACCAATTTTGCAATTTTTCCCTATGGTTATTGGAGCAATTAAAATTGAATTTGAACCAATAAAAGTGTTATCGCCTACATTAGTTTTGTGCTTATTTTTACCGTCATAATTGCAAAAAATCACACCAGCACCAACATTAACGCTTTTGCCAATGGTTGCATCTCCAATGTAGGATAAATGTGCTATTTTAGTTTTTTCGTCCACAATACTTTTTTTAATTTCAACATAGTTGCCTATTCTACAATTATCACCAATATCACTGAAGTCGTGAATATGGGCAAAGGGTCCAATAGTACAATTACTTCCTATATGTATTTCATTATAAATTTGCGAATTTGTTATTTTTGTTTCGCGTTCAATTATTACTTTATTAAAAATTGTTGAATTAGATATTATGCAGTTGTTATATATTATACAATCATTTAATTCGCTATTTTTTATTATACAATTATCTAATATTATACAATTTTTTATAACACTGTTTTCTATTATACAATTTTTACCTAATTTACTGTTTATAACAGTGCAATTATTAATATTATTGATTAAATTATCTATGTTATGAAAATTGTTAAATTTATAAAAATTGTCATATAAAGCATTATTTTGATAGTTAAACTGTATATTTTTATGTGCTTTATGCCTTTTTTTGCTATAATAATTATATTTAATTTTATTCATAAATCCAGTCCTTAAAGTAATATATGTGAAAAATTGCCAAATTGACAAAATGTAAATAATATGTTATACTATTTAGCGGTGAGCCTTATGAATTATATTTATGAAAATAAAATTTTAAATATTCTTAATTTTAATGAAGAAATACCAATAGAAGTTTTAATGGGGGCAGAAGTAGTTGTAATTAATGAAGGTGTTACAACTGTTCCACATATGGCTTTTAAAAAAGCAAAAAATCTTGTAAAAGTTGTTTTGCCTAAGTCATTAAAAGTAATTGAAGAAGAAGCATTTTTAGGGTGCGATTCATTAAAGGAAATTAATTTAGAAAATGTTGAAGAAATTCAATCACAAGCATTTAAGGGGGATAGTGCATTAGAAAGTGTCAATTTAACTAATGTAAGTCTTTTATCTAACGAGAATTTTGCTTTTTGCAGTAGTTTAAAAAAAGTGGAATTATCAAAAGACTTAAAAGCAATACCTAAAGGGTGCTTTACAGGTACGCAAAATTTAAAACAACTTGTGTTGCCACCTTTAGTAACTAAGTTGCAAGAAAGCGCATTTAAAAATTCTGGCATTGAAGATATTAATTTAGATAACATTGAAATAATAGGAGTAAACTGTTTTTATGGTTGTAAAAACTTACAAAAAGTAAATTTAAAAAATGTGAAAAAGTTATCAGATTATGCTTTTAGTTCAAGCAAAATAGATAATTTAGTGTTAAACATTAACGATGTTCCTATAGGCTGTTTTGAAAATTGTGTCAATTTAAAAAACATTGTTTTAATTAATACAAAAACAATTCAATCAATGGCTTTTAAAAATACCGGTATTACTAATTTAAATTTACCAAATTCAGTAGAAAGTTTGGGTTTAAATGCTTTTGCCGATTGTAAACATTTACAAACAGCATATTTGCCTATTAAAGAACTAGGCTTGGGTATATTTGCGAATTGTAATTCGTTAAAACAAGTGAAAGGTTATGTACGAAAAATTGAAGATAAAACATTTGCAAATTGCTCTTCATTAAATCTTGTTGATTTTGAAGATTTAAATTTTATCGGTGTAAAGGCATTTGTTGGGTGTAGAAATTTAATTGATTTTAATTTTGATAAAATTGAAACAATAAAGCAAGGGGCTTTTAGTGATTGTCAAAATTTATGTGCAAACAACAAAGAATTAGATTTATCAAATGTTAAAACTTTAGAAAATGAAGCATTTTGTTTTTGTTCTAAAATAACTAAAGTAAAGTTACCAAAAATTTCGACAATAAGTAATTCATTGTTTTATGGATGTAAAGCATTAGAGCAAGTTGACATTCCTGAAACAGTAAATTGTATTGAAAGCAATGCTTTTAAAGATTGTATTAATTTAAAGAAAGTTAGCTTACCTAAAAATATTAAAATTTTAAATGAATCAATATTTATGGGGTGTGTAAATTTAAGTGATATTAACATTCCTAATGAATTAGAAATTTTACCTTGCAATATATTTAACCATTGTGCAAATTTAAAAAATATTGAATTGCCAAATAATTTAAAAATAATTGAGAATGGGGCATTTTATGAATCAGGGATTAAAGAAATAAAATTGCCTGAAAAATTAGAAAATATTTCTTATATGGCATTTTATGGGTGTAAAAATCTTGAAAGTATTGAAATACCTAATGTAAAAAAAATGTCAAATTCTGCTTTTGAAGATTGCATCAATCTTAAACAAATGACTGTACCAAATTCCTTAATTAACAACGACAAAAAAGATATTACTAAGCAGTTTGTATTGGGTTCAAAATTTTATGAAAGTTGTAATTTAAAAGTGTTTAAAATTAATTATGGTGAAAAAAGTTTTGAAATTTGTCTTAATGATAATGAAAAAATAAAAGAAGTCTTTGAAACGGAATTGAATGGGAAGAACTTTATTTGCTTTTTAACAAATCAAAATTTATATATTAAATCTGACAATTTTGAAAATGAAATTTCTTTTAAAGATTTACAATCAGTTAAATATTTTAATGAAGTTTTTAGTAAAGAAAAATTTAATTATACATTGTTTGAATATGATGAAAAAATGGCAAATTTTATAAAGTATTACATATATTTATTAACAAATAATTGTAAAATTGGTAATAACGATTTAATTTTTGCTTTAAATTTAAATAGCTTTCAATATGAAAACTTTCAAAAGCACAAAGAAACTTACAACAAAGTAAGTAAAAAATTTGGAGCAACAAATTTTGATAATGAAATGGCATTTTTTAAGTTGTGTTATAATTTAGGGCTAATGAGTAATGACGAAAGACACATAATAAATGTTTTAAATTTTATTAACAAAGTTTTTATGAATGATGAAATTATTACAAACGAAAATATCGCTGAAAAATTTGAAGGCATTGAGTTAAACGAAAAAATTAATTACAATTTACTTAATTTCTTTAAAAATAATTATAAACAGTTTGAAAGAAATAATGAATGTGCTATACTTACTTATGCTATCAATAACTTTGAAGAATTATCGAAAATGATTCCAAAATTAAATGCACAAACTTTATTGCAATATGTCAATACTAATGCTTACAAAAATGTTAAACAAGGAAATGAAAAACTTGCTATGCTAGTTCAAATGGCTGGATATGGACAAGAAGATTTTGAAGAATTTCAAAAATTATATGACAAAGCACAATTACAACCACACAATGTGTTTGATAGAATTGAAATAGTAAATAGAGAAATTGATGCAAAAGAAAAGGAAATTGTTTCAAAGTTAATTGATGTAGTTGATAAAGATTTTCAATTTGAATGGTTGAGTAAACACAGCGAATACAATATGGTTTTAGGTAATATTTGTAAATGTTGTGCAAAAATGGGTGGACTAGGCTTTGGAATTATGGAAGCAAGTTCATTAGACCCAAGAGTACAAAATTTAGTAATAAAAAATAAAAGTGGTGATTTTGTAGGTAAATCAACAGTTTATGTAAATAAACGAAGACAATATGCGGTGTTTAATAATTTTATTGTTAAAGATAAGTATAAAGAGGGTGAAAAAGGGCAACAAGTTTATGAAGCATTTATGCGTGGTATAAATGCGTTTATTGAAGAATATGATAAAAATAATCCTGATTTACCATTATTAGATGTTACAGTTGGTATGAATGCTAATAAACTTGAAACAATAGTCAAACAAAATTTGAAAAAAAGTTCTATATTATATCAGGGGGCAAAATTTCAAGGATATGCAGGGGACAGCATACAAGAGCAATATGTGCTTTACAGTAGGTCTCAAAAAACTAATAATTCGGAGAAGTTATGACAAAAAGCAATGATGATAGTAAATTACAGTTGTTGATTGCTCAAACAAAAGCACTTGAGCATTTGCAAGCCGAAAGACGAAAGTTAAATGACTTTATTGCGGAATTAAAGGAAGACTATTTTACTGCCGATGACCCTTTAAAAGCGGAAATTGAAAAGAAAGCGGAAGATGCTTTAAAAAGGTTAAATGATATTTTAACTAAATTAAAACAACTAGCATAAATTAAAATAACCACAAATAATATAAATTTTTGCAATGTTAAATTTAAATAAACTAGCAAAATAAAAATGTATGTAATATAGTGTCAAAAATTGTACATTTTGACGAAAATTATACAATTTATTTAAAAATAGTTTGCAATTTTAAAAGAGTATGATATACTTTTTCTTAATAAATTTTGTAAGGAGGAATACAAATGTTCGCACAATTGCAAGACATACTTGCTAAGCAATTAAATATTAGCAAAGATAAGATTACACCAGAAAGTCGTCTTTTGGAAGATTTAAATGCTGATTCACTTGATTTTGTTGAATTACTTATGACACTTGAAGATGAATTTGGTATTACAATAAGTGATGAAGATGCAAAAAATCTTAAAACAATAGATGATGTATGTAAATATATAGAATCACATAAAAATTAATTTTTAAGTATGCTTAGCATACTTTTTTTTTATTTATAACAATTTTTGATAAAGACAAAAAGAAGTTTGTAAAAATTTATAATTTTTTATTAATGATTTTTTTTTATAGTTATTAAATGAATTTAAAACAAAATATCATTTTTATTTAATTAAAAGTAACAACATTGACAAAATAAGTTTAGCATTGACAAAAAAATATTTTAAACACTTCTAATTCGACATTGTACGACATATTATAACAAGGGAGGGTGTGATGTCGAGTATCGAATTAAGAACAATAAAAGAAGCAGAATATATTATTTTGACAAAGCATACTATAAGGCAAACTGCAAAAAAATTTAAAATATCAAAAAGTACTGTTCATAATGATTTAAAATTTAGACTCCCTAAAATAGATAAAAATTTGCACTTAAAAGTACAAAGCATATTACAAGAACATTTTGAAGAAAAACACATTAAAGGTGGGCAAGCCACCAAACATAAATTTGAAATTAAAAAAAGTTGTAAAAAGTGTGTAAATAGTTAAAATTAAAACAAAGTAAGGTTAAACAATTTAATTTTACTTTGTTTTTTTATTTAACAATTATAAATTTATAGTATTTATTAATTTAATTTATTATTTTAATTTTTTTTAAAGTATAAAAAGTAAATTATTTACATACTAATTATTCACAAACAAAGGATATTTAATTTTGTATATTTTCTTTTGCAAAAAATACTTAAAAATTGTCTTTTGTTAACTAAAGTATTTGACTTTATGTGTCTATTTTTGATACAATTTGTTGTAAAATAAAATTTAAAAAAAATATATATATTTTTTTGTAAAAAATGCAAAAATGCATAAACTACAAAAGAAAAATATGGAGTACTTATGAATAAGTTATTATGGTTTTGTTTATTAATGATTACTGCAACAGGATTTTTATTTTCTGCTTGTAATAAAGATGTTTACAAGGATATGAAATTAATAGTTGAGCAGGAAAGTATTGAAATTGTGTTGCAACACGATTTAGATAATGCAGACGAAGATACTGGCGAAGATATGGGTGATGAAGAGCAGGAAAGCGAAGAAGAACAACTACCACCTAACACTGCATATCTTGAAGCACACATTGAAAATAAAAATAAAAAACAATCAAAAGTTGTGCTTTTTGATATTATGGATAAATCGTTAGCCACAATTGAAGTTACTGAAAAAGATGGAATTTACACTGCAACTATTGTTGCTTTAGCACCAGGTCAAACTGTAATTACAGTTATGTCGCAAGAGGGCAATAAGGTTAAGCAAATACCACTTAGTATTGTAGAACCAATTACTGGCTTAGCATTTGAACGCGATTTTTCATTGGCAGTTGCTAAAGGTAAGTCGTATTCATTTAGTACTTTAGATTTTAATTATGAACCATCAAATACAAATCAAAAGGAAGTACTTTATTCGCTTGAAACGAATGTTAATGGCGTTTCAATTACTCAAGATGGACTTTTAACTGTTTCAAATGATGTAACTGAAAAATATGTAACTGTAGTGGCAACAAGTGCTTATAATCCAGAACTTGTAACAACTACTCAAGTTTATATTTATGAAGAGTTGTCGGCAGATGACATACATATTTATGCTAATAATGTTGAATTAAATGGCGTTTTAAATATTGGTAAAAATACAAACTATAATAACATTCCTGTTGAAGTGATTATCGATAATCCAACTGAAGAATACTTTGCTTATGCTGAAGTTACTGATAATAGTATTTTATCGGTATCACGCGACCAAAACAAAGATTTAGCATTTAAAGTAACAGGTATTGAACAAAGTTCTGCTAAAATAACTTTCAAAGTTGGAATTAAGGGCATAACTCAACAAGAATTTATTGAAAAAACAATAGATGTAAAAATACTTGATTTAATTGACACTATATATGTTAATGGGGCAAGTGGTAGTTCAAGTATAACAGTATACGATAAATATGATTATACAAGTTCATCAGAAACTGCATTTGGTACAAGAGTTTCAATTGAAGTTGCACCAACAAGTGCTGAAGATAAAAGCATAACATTTAGTGCAGAAAACTCAAGTTTGGCAAATTTAAATAAATTGGAGTTTTCAACTGCATCTGGGCAAGTGATTGAAAATATACTTGAATATGAAATGCCAAACAGTGGTGCAATTTATGTAAAACTTAAAGATGATGTTACTTTTAGTGAATTTGCTTGCACTTTGACAGTTGTAGGAAATGCTAGTTTCTCAGATGAAGCAAAAGTTTACAACCACATAACAATAAATGTTAAAGAAGGCATACAAACTTTAAAATTTACTAAAAATGAGTTATATATTGATTTGCAAAATAGCGATTATCAAGAAGTAAACTACTTAGTAAATGACATTCTTGTTATTGATTCAAACATTGCGACCTTGCTTGCGGGGTTTGAATTAGATAACATAAAAGCTCTTGTGCAAAAATCTAATGTTTTATCAGCAAAAATTGAAAAAGGCAAACTTTATGTAAAACCGCTTGCTACAGGAACAACTACTATAAATTTAAGAGCACCAAATGGTGTAACAACATCTTCAGCAACTATTTCAGTAGTAGTTCCAACGGACGATGCTTCAATAGATGTCAATAGAACTGCTTACAAAGAACAAATTGCTGGGATTGAAAGGGATGAAAATAACCTTTTAACCAAAGTAAACTTAAATGTTAATAGTTCCATTGCTTTATATGTTTCAAAAGCAAATGTTAACGGGACAATTTGGAATTTGAGTTTTCAATCAAGTAGGACGGCGGTAGCCACTATTACAAATCAAGGTTCAATTCGTGCGTTAAGCGAAGGCACAACAACTATAACTGCTACTTTTATATACGCAAAATATGATGACTTAAATAACATTGTATCTGAAGAAGTAACACAAGAAATTGAATTGTTTGTGTTTAAACCGATTACACAGTTTGATATTGGTAAGTCAACTGCTACAATTTACGACTTAAACACAATAGGTTATTATGACGCAGAACAATATTCAACTGTAAATTTCCAAGTTTTAATGAATGATGCTTACATATCTAAATCGCAAATTAGAATGTATATTAACGGTGAAGCATTTGATATTCAAAACTCGCAAGATAGTTACAAAATAGTTGGTACAAATGGAATTTTGTTCTATTATGGACAAGGACAAGGTAAATTTGTTGGTAAAATTGGTAACAATTTATCAACAGCAACGGTAGGTATTGTTGCGGAAATAAAGGAATTTGATAGAGAATATAGAAGTATTTGTAATGTTACTATTAACAAAGCAACAATGGTTAATGAAATAGTTGTTTACAACACAAATAGCCAAGTTGTTGATGGTAAAACATATTACAATATGTACTTTAAAACTGGTTTAGGTACTGGCGAAGATACAACTAACACTCAACAAATTAAAATTTCAACATTACCAGCCACTGCAGTTAACGGCGGAGTTTATTATTTTGCTTACGATTATTTAGAAAATAACACAATTTCAACATCAACTCCTACAAGTGAAATTATCAAAGTTTCACAAGATGGTGTTGTAACTCCACTCAAAGCAGGTTCAGCAAAAGTGGTTATTGTTCCACGCGATCAACTATCTTATTATGACAATGATAATGATGGCACATTATCTATGAATGAATTGTTGATGAATTTGCAAAGGTTACAAGCAGAAGGCAGTCAATTAAGATATAAAGAAATTGTGATTGATGTTGCCGATGGAACACTTGAAAATCCTTACCAAATTTCAAGTGCAGTAGACTATTTAAACATTTCAACAGGGTTAAATGCACATTATGTAATTGTGCAAAGCATAGATTTGTCTAATGTAAAATTGAGTGCATTAGGAAGTGAAGAAACACCTTTTACTGGCTCAATAAATGGTAGATATTATGTAGTTAAACCAACTGAGGATAATCCTGAAGGCGTTTATGTTGATTCAAAAATAATAGGTGTTAAGTTAAATCAAACATTTGAAAATGTTAGCGGTGAAATAAATTATGCGATGTTTGGTGTTGTAAAAGGTTCAATAAATACGGATGTTTCGCCAATTGATTCAATACCAAGTTTTAGCAATTTAGTTATTGAATTTAGCGAATATAACATAAACATTGTAGGTGATTACAATACAAACACAACATTTAATTTAGGGTTTTTAACTGCAAAACTACAAGGAACAATTGAAAATGTCCAAATAGTAATGCGAAATAGTGCTTACATAAACAACAATTCACAAGCAAAAATTAATTTTGGTGGATTTGCTTCGGTTGTTAGCACTAATACTTATGAATTTGTTAATCAAAATGGGCAAACTGAGCAAACAGCAATATCTAGTGTAATTGATAGCAGTAAGATGATTGGTGGAGGAGTTATTAACATAAATAACATATCAAGCGAAAGTTACATTGGCGGATTTGTTGGTATATTAAATGAAAATAACACAATTATTGGCAATTATGCGTTTGCTAACGATATTGTTGGAGAAGATAACGAATTTGTATTCTCATTTAACGGACAAGATAATGACTTGTTGTTTAACATAAATGTTGGTGTTGCACAAAACATTAATAATATGGCGGTAGGTGGCATAGTTGGAATTAACTATGGACAAGTACAAAAAGTATCGGCTTATGCAACAGTTAGTAGCACAAATGAAAGTGATGTTAAGAGTCAAAATGTCGGTGGAGTTGTTGGAAATAACTTAGCGGAAGTTAGTGATGTCTTTTCAAGAAGTGCGGTTACTGGTGGAGATAATGTCGGTGGTGTTGTAGGGACAAACTCTGGGCAAGTTTCAGTTGCAATATTTGAAAGTTATCAAGACGGTTCATCTTTTGTCAATGGTTCAAGTAATGTTGGCGGATTAATTGGTTTGATGCAGGGTGGAAAATTAAACTATGGTTCTTCAACTTCGTTCATAACTAGCGAAAACTTGTATGCAGTTGTAGGTAGTTCAAATGTTGGTGGACTTATTGGTTATGCTACGAGTGGTGCAATAGTTGCACGCAGTCAGGCTAGTACAAAAATTGGCGTTTCAAGTGCACTAAACGATGATAGCAAATATGCTGGTGGTTTAATTGGTAAGGCGGAAAGTGTAAATATTCAAAATAGTTATTCAATAACCGATTTATATTTGTTAGATGATAGTAACACAACAGTTTTAGGTGGATTTATTGGATACTTAGGTAATGGTTGCACAATAACAAACACTTATTCAGTAAGTAACTTAGATTCGTTCGTAGGGCAAAGTCAATCGGCAACACTTGCTACAAGTTCTTATTACTTATCTGAAACTTCATCAGTAAATGTTGCAGTAGGCAAAACAAGTGCTGAATTACAAAACGAAATAACTTTTGTTGGTTGGGACTTCCTTGCAACATTTAGGATGTCATCAAATGTAAATCAAGGATATCCATATTTAATTTATGGTGATAGCGAATTTATTACAGTTGCACCAACAAGTTTAAAAGTGATTGTTAATGAAAGTGTAGATAATAGCCATATAAAAATAAACGATAATCGAGCAGTATTATTTAGTCAAAAATCAAAAGCAGATAATGCTAGTGATTATTCAATTTCGTTAAACGATTTAATTAGTCTTGAAGTTTCACCTTTGACAAATAGAATAGTAAGAGTTAAAGCAACTATTGAAAGCGGGCTTGATGTAGTTAAAATTGACGGCGGGAACTTAATTGTTATTGGTGAAGGCTATTGTAAAATAAAAATATCTTCACAATTAAACGAAGATGTGTATGATTATTTAGAATTGTATGTAACAAATGGGTTAAATTCATTTAGTGATAACACTGATGGAACAATGGAAATGCTCTTAAATACATCAAAAGAAATTCGATACACATTTGAAAACGGTCAAAATATAGTTGGTGAAAAATTTGGTATAGCATATAAAGAGTTATATACTTATGCTTCATTTGATTACAGTGAAAACGAACAAATTGAAAATGTGGATTATTCATTTGTTGATTACAACTTTGCAAAAAATATAACGGCAAATCAAGTAATCGAAAATGCTGTTATTTATGAAATTGCTTATATTAATGCAAATTTTGACGGTGAAATAGTAAAAGTGTTATTGCCTTGGACAGAAAAAAGTTTTAATTTAACAATATTTAACGGGGCAACCAACCTTGAATTAGATAAAAATCAATCAAATATTACACCAAGTCAAAAAGCACAAGTAACTACAATAATTACAACCGATTTAAACACTGAAATAATTAGTAATGTTGAAATTAAAAGTGATGAAACAGTTATTGATTCATTTAGCATATCAATTTTAGAAGGCTTTGAGCCTAATTTGGATAATATTGTTGTTGAAAGAACAAGTAATTCAAATAATGCAATGTTTAACTTAGACTTAATTGAATTTGTATTCAATGAACAGTCAAATGAACTACTAATGACATTTGAATTTGAACCTACAACAATGCTACAAAACATTAAAGAAGAAAAAATATTTGATGTTGAGTTTAATTTAAGCGATAAATTTACTAAAAACTTTGAATTAATTGTAATACCGCAAACGGTTGAAAGAATATCAGTTTTACACTTTGCAGACGGAGACCTTCGTGAAGACGAAGTGGCAACTGATAAGATATCAAGTGGAATTGAGGGACTATTAAAAATAAATGTTTATCCAAGTTTTAGCCAAATTGATTATCTACATTTAACCTGTGCACCAGTTAATGGTGAGAATATTTCTTTCTTACAAAAAGTATATAACAATGGTCAGTTAGAAAGAATTTATCCAGATGCTGAAATTATAGAAAACGGAATTAAATTAAGTTTAGCATCATACAAAGATTATGAAGGATATAAATTTGATGGCAATTTGTATGTATCAACATTAATTAAATCAAATATGCCAGAAAATTTACCATTTGTATTAAATATAGTAGCCTATAAAGATGGGCAAGAAGTATTTAGACAAACAAAAACACTATATACACAATTTAGTCCAAGTGTAACAATAAACTATAACGAAAATTACAACGGACAAGTTGCTCGTGGAACAACATTGAATTTCCCAATCAATGTAAACACAATGGCTGGAAACTTAACTTTATCAGTTGATGGCGAAATTGACCCAACTTATGTAGTTTTCAATGCAAATCAAACTCAATTTGCTAATAAATATAGTGGAAGTATAACTGCACAACTCACAACTAATATTAATTTAATTGCAGGAACACAGTTTAAAATTAGAGTTCAACTTGATACAATAGTTGACAATGTCCGCATTGTTGTAACAGATGAAATTACTTTAACAGTGGTTGACTACATAATAACGGGTGTTGCTATTGATGGATATAGAACACAGAATAATACTAACATTCTTGATATCGATTTAAACTATGCAACAACTTTAAGAGCAAAAATAATTGCAGTTTATTCACAATCTAGCGAAGAAATTAAGAATAAAATTGAAGAATTTGAATTGTTAATTTCTAGACAACACGATGTAAGTGCTGGTGATGTTCCAGTTTGGTACACAGGTACTCAGTCATTTGATAGTTTAAGCGGGTCAACAAATTATTACAGTTACAACTACAGTTTAAAGGGCGGGTACTATTCAGTTTATGGAATACGAGTTAGTACAGCAGATGTAATAACTTTGAATGTATCATATTATTACGATTTTGTTGATGGATTGTATCAACCAATACTTATCAACAAGGCTACTGACCCAACAACTAACAAAGTGATTATTGATAAAACAATGACTTGTTATGTAAATGTCAATAACACCACAACTGAAGAAGTGCCATTACCAATTTACTCGCAAGCAGAATTTGAAGCAATGGAAGCAGGGGCGCATTACATTTTGATGCGAGATATTACACTTGATAACTACACACCTATGGATGCAAATTTTGCTTCATTAGATGGTAACGGTTTTGTAATTAACTTAAATAATTTAATACTAGATACTCAACAAAGTACATTAAATGTAGGGTTATTTGCAACAGTTTCATCTTCAACTTTAATTAAAAATGTAGTTTTAAATGTTAATGGATTTTTAAACAATACTTTAAATTTAAAAAATATTAGTCAAGTTAACTTTGGATTTTTTGCGGGTACAAATGCTGGTACAATTACAAACTGCGATGTTGTAAACATTGTTGAAATGGGAACAACTAGCGGAAATGAAACTACCATAACAGGAAATCCTAACAATTCAACAATGATAATTGAAACAAGTCTTATTATTAATTCAACTTATACAAACAATTACATTGGCTTGTTTGTTGGACAAAACTCTGGATACATAACACATTCAAGAGTTGGACGAAATACGGATAGTATTGGGTCAAGACCAACAGGAATAATGGGTTCAGGATTGGGTAACTACTGGGTTGGTGGTAACATTGATTTAACTGCAAACGGCATAGTTGCTGGCTTTGTTGCTATGAATACAAACAGCATTAGTTCAAGTTATGTAAAAAATGTTACAATTAATAACAATGCGGTTATTGCAAGTGTAAGTTCAACATCAGGTTTTGTTGCATTAAATGGTGGTTCAATTAGCGGTAGTTATGCTGAGGGTAGAGCCATTGAAGGTGATGATTATGCAAACTTGAAATCGCAAGGAAGTGTTGCTGGATTTGTACTTAACAATGACGGAACAATTAATAATAGTTATGCTTCGTTTGTAATAAGAAGTCCAAGTAATTCAGCAGGCTTTGTTAATAGTAATGGAGACGGCGCAATTATTGAATATTGTTATACAAATTGTATTGTATTATTAGCGGACGGAGTTACCGACGATAATGCTTCATTTAGACCATTTACTGGTGTAAATGACTTTAACGAAATTCAAAATGAAGGGCAAATTAATTATTCATATTACATTAAAGAAAATTCAACAGTAGTATTTGCCGATGAACCTGCAATTGCAATTAACAAGGAAAATCAATCGCAAATAAGCGAATATGTGGGATTTGCTTTTGTAAACAATACAAAGTTAAAAGATTACGGTATTTGGACTTTAGATGGGTACACTTTGCCTTACTTAAATTCGGCAAATCAAATTGCAGTTTCACAAAGAGAATTATCTAACTTCCTTGACGCTACAAGTCAGGAAGAAACAATGAACGAACCTAAAGTTTATGCTTATATGATAGGCTATGAATTGGGCTCAGAAATTAACCCTTACATAATAAATACCGCAGTTAAATTTAACAATTTAATGACGGAAAACGGAAGATTACTTGAAAGATTTGGTACAAACATTGTAAATCTTGATGATACAGTTGAGGGCGAAAGTCTTACAACAAAATATGTTAGAATAGTTAATGACCTTAATTTTGCTCAAACTTCGGAAACTGTTACAGGACTTAATTCAAGTAAAGTAATATTTAGTGCAGTACTGGAAGGTAATAATATGTTATTAAACAACATAACTGTTACAGGTGAAAGAAGTGCTGATGCAAATCAAATCGAATTTGGTTTGTTTGAAAGATTGGAAGGGGCAGTAATTAAGAATTTAAGATTGCAATTCAATTCAGTATCAGCAACAGAAATTCCTATTGTTGGAGCATTGGCTGGTACGGCTATTGACTCGGTGTTGTTAGGCATAACGGTTGAGTCGGAAGGTAGTTTCGTACAAGGTAAAAACATTGCTGGTGGTTTAGTTGGTGTTGTAGTTGGTGGAAGTGAAATTCAATCAGTTTCAAGTAATATTGGTGTTAGAGCCACATTTAGAAAAGGCGAAAACGCATCTTCATATACAGACCTTAACTACATTGTGGGTAGCACTGATACCGCTGGAACTGGCGAAGTAATGTTAAAAACATCGCAAACTACAATTAAACTTATGTTTGGTAATACTTCCTATGCAGGTGGTATAATTGGTGCAGTTATTTCAAATGAAGGGGATAATCAAACAATCAGAACATTAAAAGTTCACGGCAAAGTTTCAATAGGTGCTGAAAGAACAGGCGGTGTAGTTGGTGTCAACTATGGCGATTTGTATGACTTAAATTTTGTAGTTAGCATAAATGCTAGTCAAACTAAAGGACAAGAACTATCGGGCGATGATGCTGTTGGCGGAATAGTTGGTGTAAATTACAGCAGTATTGAAAAAGCAAGAATAAGTTATGAAGGCGATGACCTAAATGCTGTTGATGCTTTGACACAAGGCATTGCAGGTGGTAAAACTGACTTGTTCATAGGTCCTAGCAATTACATTGGCGGTTTAGTTGGCTCTAACATTGATGGTAATATAGAAGATTCATATTCTAGAATTAATGTTGTAAACGCAAGCGCTAAATATGCTGGTGGTGTTATAGGGTATTCAAAAGGCGGAAGTTATAATTCAATTTATACAACCGGAAATGTACAATCAAGTGTTGCATTTGGTGGTATGATTGGTTATATGGATAAATATACAGTAGTTGATGAAAATGGTGAAATTACTTACAAGACGATTTCTGAATTTACTAACATTGTGCTTGCTAATAACTTTACCATTGCAACTGCGCAATTAATCAATAATAAAAGTGTTACAGCAGGTGCTTTGGCAGGTTTTGTAAATGCTACAAAAATTTCACAAATTTTTGAATATGTGGGTTCAAATAATACAAACTATGCTATTTACAAATTGCCATTAAATACTGCGGGTACAACTACATTGAACTTAGAATACTTTGGTTCGTCAGAATATGATAAAATGACAACTGAAGAAAGCGAATATCTAATACAATTTGCAAATCTTAACTTGTTTAAGTTAGTTGAAGATGATGTAGAAACAACTTATGGTTGGTTTAGCACAAAGAATGATGAAACATTTGGTAGTGCTAGTTACAATACTTTATATCAAAACAGAAGTACAATATTTAGTAACTACAGTTCTGAAGATTGGACAATTGAAACAAGCGTTTTCCCATTGCTAAACATAACAACACAAGCATCTGAAATTATTATTACTGAAGAAAACCGTAATAATTTGCTTGAGTTGTTAGCCGAAGCACCAAATGCTACTTACATAATTAGATGTGATATTAACTTATATAGTCAAACTGTAAATTATGGCGATTTATATGGGCATTTAAAGGGTAATTGGGAAAGTTTAGGAAGTCAAGCAATACCATTTAGCGGAAAATTCTTAGGTGAAGACATTGTTGATGGTAACACAACTCGACAACCAATTATTAATATTGCAAACCCATTTATTAACTTTGGTAGAAATGCAACAATATCTAATTTGACATTTAATGTTATCAACACTTTTGATGGTGGCGATATTGTTAACAATAATGACGATATTTACCTTAAAGACAACTATTATTATGGGGTAGTTGCAAACAGAATTGAAGGCTCTTATTTAACTAAAATAAATGTTACTAACAAGGCATTAGATGTAACTTCAACTCAAGGTATTAACATTACTTACAATCGTAGTTTAACTATTGAAGGTGGTGATAACATACCAAGTAACTATATTGGTGGAGTTGTTGGTTATGCTAGTGGCGGTAACTTCTCAAGTATTACCTGCTCAATACCTATGAATGTTTCACTACAAAACTATGCTAATTCATTATCAGCAGTAACAAGTTATGTGGGTGGAGTTATAGGCTATATGGATGGAACAGGTATAGCAGATGTTAATTACAACATTAGTTATATTAGTTACAAAAACGAGAATGCTTATCAACAATTTAAAGTTACAACATCTAACGGCGTAGTTGGATTGATTTCTGGCTATGCAAATGCTTCTAGAATACAAAATGTTGGAACAAGTGAAGTTAAAGTTTTATCTTCAACTGAAGAAAGTGCCCCTTATGGTAGCGCATTAAAACCTGTTTCAATTGTTTACACAAATTATACAAATGATTTTACCGAAATTAAATTTGGTGGTATTGTTGGGTACGCAAACTCATTAACAATTATTAGTGTTGCAACTAATAATGTGTCAAATGCTGAATTGCAAATGAATTCAACATATAAAAAGCAATTTACAGTTGGTGGTATTGTTGGTTTAGGCGCATCAGCAACTATGACTTCATTGTTAAATAATTGTATACTCAATGTAGTAAGTGCAAATCAAACAAGTGATGCTAGTGCAAATAGTATTTACTTAGGCGGACTTGTTGGAGAAATACAAGGTAATTCGCAAGTAACAGGAACAAATAACGCACAAATTAATGTAGATGTTCAAACTACTAAAAACACAACTGCTTATATTGGTGGGGTTGTTGGTTATGCTGAATTGGGTACAATTCAAGCAAGTATTGCGGAATCTCGCAACACAGCAAATATTAATACAAATGGTGTTTATGCGTTAAATATTGGTGGTGTACTTGGTCGTGCTTCACTAAATTCAGCAAACAATACTGCAAATATTTCAGTTTCATCAAGTTATAGCGACGGTAATATTACTGTAGTTGGTGTTACAAACACGGATATTAACGGGCAAAAATATACAAGTAGTAATATTGAATATATTGGCGGTCTTGTAGGATATGCTAGCAGAATAAGTATTTCTGATTGCTATAGTGTTGGTGAGTTAGTAAGCAAAACGAAGTTGATAAATCCACCAACTAACTCAAAAATTGGTTTAAGTGTTGGCGGTTTAATAGGTAGACTTGAAATGGTAAACATTGAGCCATCTATTAACTATTCATACACTGCTTGTGTAGTTAGAGTATATGGAGATACTATTAGCAATTTAACAAATAGTCATAGTTTCATTGGTAGTACACCATTAAGTAACAAAGTTTTCAATAACTGCTATTATGTTTTAGGCTTTGCTCAAACCAATGCTCCATACATTGATACGCAAGTTCCTGTAATGCACGATGCAACTGCAAAAGCAATTTCTTACTATGAATTAATTAGTCAAAACTTATTTAACGGACGCAGTACTTGGGCTAATGAAACAAACACTTTGCCTTTGCTTGATTGGGCAAGAAAGAGTGGTATGGGCATTAAGACAAATGATGGTACAGTTTACAAGCCAAATCTAATTACAAATGAAGAAGATTTACTTGAATTCTGTCAATCACCAAGTAATGGATTAAATGAGTACTATGTTTTAACTAAAAACATTCGAGTAACAAATTCACAAACACGCGAAAACTTTGCAGGTGTGTTTGACGGCTCAGGATTTATTATTGAAAACTTGAGTAAACCATTATTTAATAATTTAACAGAAACGGCGATTGTCAATAACATTAATTTACAATTGTCGCAAAATGAAAATCAACAAAATGTTGCAATAACATTGTCGCAATCAGGTAATTTTGGTGTAGTTGCAAATACAAACTACGGTACAATATCTTATGTTTCTACTAACGGTTTAATTTCATTTAATAGTTCAACAGTTGCGGGCTCAACTGCCAATATGACAAATATTGGCGGAATTGCTGGAGCAAACTTTGGTTATATTGGTTTTAGTTCAAGCAATGTTTCAATAGAACAAAGTGATACTGCAGTTGCTCAACTAATAAATGTTGGCGGAATAGCAGGACACAGTAATAGTGTGGATGATAAGATATTTGCACAAATTACAAATAGTTTTGCAAGCGGAACATTGACACTATGTCAAGTAACAGGTTCAAATGCAAGTTTAGTTGGTGGTTTAGTCGGATATCTTCAAAGCGGTAACTTGCGTGAAAGTTATGTTTATGGAAGAATTAACTATCTAAACTCAGCAAATGTTACGGCATATGGCGCAGTTTATGGTGGCGATGTTATGAATGATATACTTGATGATGTTAGTATTGAATTTGTTTACAATGACTATTTTGGTACATTAGTTTATTCAAATAAAAATACAGAAAATCAAACAATAAATAACATAACATTAAGCGACATTTTAAATAACGGAGGACTTGGGTACTTTGATTCAAATGTTTGGGGCTCATTTGCAAGTGATTACGCAAATAAGGAAAATAGTTCAAGGGTTGAATTAATTAACTACGGTTATCCATATTTAAAATATGCAAATAACACTGTTCCACAAATTGATAACAAGGGTAATGGTACAAGTTCGCTACCTTACCAAATTACAAACCAAAGCGGATTTGAGTTAATTAACTACTTATATGATGTTTCTAGCGATAAAACATTTGTATATAGTTTAATAAACGATATTTATTGCTTTACAAACACCGTTAGCACAAATATTGCAAACAATTTCATTAATGTACTTAATGGTACATTGCACGGTGCTAATATGACAATTTATAATATGAACACTGTAATCACCGATTCTAACTACGGATTTATTAACACTATCTCGTCAAACGGTAGTTTACAAAACATTAAATTTAGTAATCCTATCATTGAGTTTGATTCCAACTTTACAGGTGGAACAAGTGGCGGTGCTGGTGTTGGTGCAGTTGTTGGTACGAACAATGGTAAAATTTCAAGTGTAAGCGTGATTAACGCAACTGTAATTTATGAAGAATGTACAGTTTCTTCAGGGGCAGTGCAATCGCCATTATCAATAGGTGGACTTGTTGGTATTAATAGCGGTACTATTACTTCAACTAACATACAAGGAATTGATTTTAGATTGGGTAACACTACAAGTGCTTCACAATATATTAATCTAGGTGGGTATGTTGGAAATATGAAAGCAGGAAGTATTAAAGGTGCATCTGAAAGTAACAAAGATTGTTATGTTGAAAATTTAACAATTCGTGCAAATGCTAGCGGAGCAAGTATCTATAGTTCAGTTTATCGTAATGTAGGTGGATTTGTAGGTTATCGTACAGCAGGTGGAAAAGGAACAATTAGTAATTGTGCGGTTAAAGATAGTAATTTTGCTTCATCTGGAACTGTAAATGTAATAAATATTTACAACAATGATACGGTAAATGAAACTTATGTTGGTGGTTTCTTAGGATATGGTGAAATGGATTTAGCATATTACTTTGATAGTTGTGATGTTTATACAAGTATTAATGTTAGTGCTGATAACGGCAGTAGAACAATTCACGCAGGTTGTATTGTTGGTTATAGCCAAACTTACATAAGAAACTTTACAGTCTATAAAAACATTAATAAACAAGGTTATACATCCGCAATTGACGATACATCTAACTATGGCTTAGGATTTACTGGTGGTCGTGATGGTATCTTCAATGGATATAACATAATTAGTTAAAAACAAAAATATTTTAATCAATAGATTCAAAAGTTTTGAAAAAAGAATTAGACGACATTGCCTTAAATGATGTTGATATTGAAGAATATTTAAAGAACAATCCGTTCGCTATTTAAATTAAAAACAAATTTTTACATTATAAAGGTTATAAATAACAAAAAAATTTATATAAAGTGATATTCATTTAAGTACTTATGTTAAGTATTTATAAAATGAAATCACTTTTTTTTATAATTTTTTAATTATTTAAAATTTATATAAACCATTTTTGATAAATTACTTGACATAAATATTCAATTATGGTAAAATTTACACAGTCTATGACATTTGGTTATAGACAATTTATTTTCTAATAGGTTGTCTATACTTCATTGAATTTATATGGAATTAAATTTGTTAGTCGAAAAAGTTTGATTTTTCATATAAATTATTAATTTAAAATTTAAGTTTTTATGAAAGTATTTTTTACAGATATTATTTATTTTTGTAAAATTTTATAAAAATTTAAAAGCAGGGAATTAACAATGAGTGTCAAATAACAGTTAAACAATTTTTCTTTTTAGTGAAATTTTGACTTTGCTGTTTAGGGCTGTAATATAATTTGAGAATTTTATGTTTTCGTTATATTTAAATAAGTAATATAGGAGGTCGTAGAAAATGCCTACCATTAATCAATTGGTAAGAAAGGGACGCAAAAAGGTTGAAAATAAGTCAAAATCACCTTTACTTGATAAGTGCCCTCAAAAGAGAGGTATTTGCGTTGAAGTCAAGACAATTACACCTAAAAAACCAAACTCAGCTATGCGTAAGGTTGCAAAAGTTAGACTTAGCAACAAATCAGAAGCAACTGTTTACATTCCTGGAATCGGACACAATCTTCAAGAACACAGTGTTGTTTTGGTTCGTGGTGGAAGAGTTAAAGACTTGATTGGTGTTCGTTATCACATCATCCGTGGCACACTAGATACCGCTGGTGTTGCTAAACGAAATCAATCTCGTTCTAAGTACGGTTCTAAAAAAGGAAATTAATAGTCGAATAAATAAATAAACTAAAAAGGAGAAGATAAAATGGCTAGAAGAAGCGGAGTACCTAAAAAAGATGTTCTTCCTGATCCAAGATATAACTCAAAGGTTGTTACTAAGCTTATTAACCAAGTTATGTTAGATGGTAAGAAAGAAATCGCTCAAAATATTGTTTACAATGCTTTTGATATTGCTAGTGCTAAAATTGGCGCACCTCAAATGGATGTTTTCAATCAAGTAATTGAAAATGTTTCACCTATTGTTGAAACAAAGGCTCGCAGAATTGGTGGCGGTGCTAACTATCAAGTGCCTATGGAAGTTTCAAAAGAAAGAAAACAAACTCTTGCAATTCGTTGGTTAGTTACTTACTCAAGAAAGAGAAGTGAAAGAACAATGATTGAAAGATTGGCTGCAGAACTTGTTGATGCTTACAACAACACTGGTGCTAGTATTAAAAGAAAAGAAGAAATGCACAAACAAGCCGAAGCAAACAAAGCATTTGCTCATATGCGTTGGTAATCTTAAAACTATGCTATGCTACTTTAAAATAACTATTAAATTTATATTTTTACCTAGTATAGTGTAGTTTTTTGATTGTTTTTTGTTTAAAAATTTAACAAATTTATAAAAATAAGGAGAAAATTATGGCTAGAGAATATGCTCTTGCTGATATCCGTAATATCGGTATTATGGCACACATCGACGCTGGTAAAACTACAACAACTGAAAGAATTTTGTATTTTACTGGTAAAACTCACAAAATCGGTGAAGTTCACGAAGGTGCTGCAACTATGGACTGGATGGTCCAAGAACAAGAAAGAGGTATTACAATAACAAGTGCTGCTACCACAACTCAATGGAAAGGCAAAAGAATCAATGTTATTGACACCCCTGGACACGTAGACTTTACTATTGAAGTTTCTCGTTCATTAAAAGTACTAGATGGTGCAATTGCAGTATTTTGTGCTCGTGGTGGTGTTCAACCTCAATCTGAAAATGTTTGGAAACAAGCAAACGAATGTAATGTTCCAAGAATTGCTTATGTTAACAAAATGGATACAAATGATGCTAATTTCTTCCGCGTTATTGAAATGATGAAAAAGAGATTACCAAAATCAAATCCAGTTGCAATTCAATTACCAATTGGTGCTGCAGATACATTTGTTGGTATTGTTGACCTTGTTAAAATGGATGCAACATACTATGATGAAGAAGATGCAACAAAAGAACCAGTTGTAAAGGAAATTCCTGCTGATATGTTAGATATGGCAAAGGAATATCGTGAAAAAATGATTGAAGCGGCTGCAGAATGCGATGATGCTTTGCTTGAAAAATATTTAGGCGGAGAAGATATTTCTGAAGAAGAATTAAAGAAAGCATTAAGAAAAGGCGTTATTGAAAATAAATTAAACCTTGTATTATGTGGTTCATCATATAAAAACAAAGGTGTTCGTAAATTAATTGATGCTATCGTTGATTATATGCCATCACCACTTGATATACCGCCAATTGTAAGTGCTGACGGAGAACAAGTTCGTCATACAAGCGATGATGAACCATTTAGCGCGCTTGCATTTAAAATTGCAGATGACCCATATGGTTCAATCACATATATAAGAGTATATAGTGGTGTATTAACAAGCGGTTCATATGTTCTTAACTCAAGTAAAGATAAAAAAGAAAGAGTTGGGCGTATCGTTCAAATGCACGCAAATGAAAGAAAAGAAATTGAAGAAGTTAGAGCAGGTGATATTGCTGCTATTGTTGGTCTTAAAGATACAACAACAGGTGATACACTTTGCGACCCAGCACATTCAATTATTCTTGAACCAATGCACTTTGTTGAACCAGTAATCCAAATTGCTATTGAACCAAAAACAAAGCAAGGACAAGAAAAAATGGTTGCTGCATTGTTAAGATTTGCAAAAGAAGACCCTACATTCAAAACATATACAGACCCAGAAAGTGGTCAAACTATTATGGCTGGTATCGGTGAATTGCAACTTGATATCTACAGAGATAGATTGTTAAGAGAATTTAAGGTTGAAGCAAACATTGGTAAACCACAAGTTGCTTACCGTGAAACAATTAAAAAGCCAGTTGAAGTTGAAGGAAAATATATCCGTCAATCTGGTGGTAAGGGACAATATGGACATTGTATCATTAAAATGGAACCATTAGAAGCAGGTTCAGGATTTGTATTTGAAGATAAAACAGTTGGTGGTTCAATACCAAAAGAATATATACCAGCAATTGAGGCAGGTATTAATGAAGCAAGAATGAATGGTATACTTGCTGGATTTGAAACTGTTGACTTTAAAGTTACTGTTGTTGATGGTTCATACCACGATGTCGATTCATCTGAAATGGCATTTAAGATTGCCGGCTCAATGGCATTTAAAGAAGGTGCAAAGGCTGGTAATGCAGTAATTCTTGAACCAATAATGAAAACAAATGTACAAGTTCCTGAAGAATATCTTGGCGATGTTATGGGTGATATTAACCGTCGTCGTGGTAACTTAAAGGAAATGGAAAGCAGAGATGGACAACAAATTATTAATGCTGAAATACCATTAGCAGAAATGTTTGGTTATGCTACAGACTTGCGTTCACTTACACAAGGTCGTGGAACATTCCAAATGACACTTGACCATTATGCAGAAGTTCCTAAGTTTGTCGCTGATAAAATTATTGGCGAAAGAGCAAAGGCTAATTAATTAAATTTTGCTTTGGTGATTTGTCAAATGGCGCTAAAGCAAAGCAACTTTTCTTAAAAATTATTAAACTTATTAAAAGCTAAAAAATGTTTTAATAATTAAAAAGTAATTATAGTAATAAAACACAACAAACAAAAAAAATAATTCGGTTTTAAGTAATTATAAAAAATAAGAAAATTATGCATAAAACATTTGACATTAAATCAAAATTTCGCTATACTTAATACTGGGATAGCATCCATTACAATTTTAGTTGGTAATGAATCTTTACCCGCATAGTTGTTTTACTTGATTTATAGGATTAAAATTCGCGAGTTTTATGAATGTAAATTAGGTTAGATAACAAGCAATTTTAACTAATTTAAGAGTGATCGCGACACTTGGAGATTATTTAAAATAGTAAAGATACTATGCCGATTAAGTAAATAGCGCTATCGAACTTTATAAAGGAGAACAAAATGGCAAAACAAAAGTTTGTTAAAGACAAAGTAAACTTGAATGTTGGTACTATCGGTCACGTTGACCATGGTAAGACTACTTTGACTGCAGCAATTACAAAAAGACAAGCATTGTTAGGTCTTGCACAAGCAAGAAACTATGCTGATATTGATGCTGCGCCAGAGGAAAGAGCGAGAGGTATTACAATTAATACATCTCACCAAGAATATTCAACAGCGACTCGTCACTATGCTCACGTAGACTGTCCGGGACACAAGGACTATGTCAAGAACATGATTACCGGTGCTGCACAAATGGACGCAGCTATCCTCGTCGTTGCAGCATCTGATGGTCCAATGCCACAAACAATGGAACACATTCTTCTTGCTAGACAAGTTGGCGTTCCATACATCGTGGTATTTATGAACAAAACTGACCAAGTTGATGACCCTGAGTTAATTGACTTAGTCGAAATGGAAATTAGAGACTTATTAAATAAGTACGGTTTCCCAGGAGATACAACTCCAATTATTAAAGGTTCTGCATTGAAAGCACTTCAAGCAGCAGATGCTGGTCAAACAGATTCACCAGACCTCAAGTGCATTGACGAATTGATGAATGCGTTGGATACTTATGTACCTGACCCAGTTCGTGCAACAGATAAGCCTTTCTTGCTTCCAGTGGAAGATGTATTTACGATCACAGGTCGTGGTACAGTTGCAACTGGTAGAGTAGAAAGAGGAACTGTAAAGATGGGGGATGTTGTTGAAATTGTCGGCATCCGTGAACCTAGAACAACAACCATCACAGGAATTGAAATGTTCCACAAGATGATGGATGAAGCTGAAGCAGGTGATAATGTTGGATTGTTATTGAGAGGCATTGAAAAGAAAGACATCGAAAGAGGTCAAGTAATTGCTGCACAAAAATCAATTACACCACACACAGAATTCACAGCAGAAGTTTACATTTTGAAGAAAGAAGAAGGCGGAAGACACACACCATTCTTCAATGGTTATCGTCCACAATTCTACTTCAGAACAACAGACGTAACAGGTACAATTGAATTACCTGAAGGCGTTGAAATGGTAATGCCAGGCGACAACATTTCTATGACTGTTCGCTTGATTACACCAATCGCTATCGAAGAAGGATTGCGTTTCGCTATCCGTGAAGGCGGTAGCACAGTAGGTTCTGGTGTTGTTGCAAAAATTATTAAATAATTTAAGTTTTAGACTTAACCCTGCAAAGTTTTCTAAAATTTGATTATGAAAATTTTTAAAACAAACTAAAAACCTAACTTAGTTGCGAAAGCAACAAAATCGAGGTGAAGATTTAAAATTTACTCTTGAACTGTGAGAGTCCTCATAGTAGTATCTCTAGCTTAATAGAGAAGTCCCGCCTGGTCTTTAAGTGGGTAGTCTTGCTCAGACTTAAAGGTGAGTAGTGGTCCTAAACTTGTTAGGATGGTTGACCTAGACCAAATTAGGTAGTCGGCTTATAACTTCATATAAGTAGTCAAGCACAGACTATAAAATTTTGCAGTTAACCTAAGGCTTCAAACAAGGTGTCAAACTGTAGACTAATTCAGTATTCACGCATAAGAATTGAAAAAATGCAAGTTTTCCTAAACTTTATTAGGGCGTAGTGCTTGCGTCAAGGCATATTCAGAAAAGAAGTCAAATCTCTTTAATAAGTGGATTACTTATTGCTTACTCAAAGTTTAAATGAGTGCCTGCTAGGGCATTAAATTAGATTTCAAGCCAAGAAATAAAAATGGTATTCTCACCGAGAATTAAAAACGGTGCTCATACATAGAGTTAAAAAGTGTGTTCTAACTTAGGAAGTAAAACTAAGTGTTCGTGCCTAAGAAGTAAAAGATGGTATCTTGCAAATAGATTGTATTTGTGTTCAAATCTAAGAACTGAAAAATGATTTTCATACGAAAGAAATAAAAAATAGTCTTCATTCTTAAGAAGTAAAAAACAAGAGTTCACAATATAGAACTAAAATTTGTTGTTCAATTAGAAGAAGTAAAAATCTAAAACTCAAGCAAAGAGAATAAAATTGCACTCAAGCATAAGAGTAAAATTGCAACTCAGGTGGTAGAGTTTCAAACCATACTCATACAAAGAGTTAAAAATTGTATTCTAACTTATGAATTAAAATTAAGTTTTCGAGCCTAAGAAATAAAAGATGGTATCTTGCAAATAGATTGTATTTGTGTTCACATCTAAGAACTGAAAAATGATTTTCATACAAAAGAAATAAAAAATAGTCTTCAAACGAAAGAAGTAAAAAATAGGTTCAAGACTAAGAATTTAAAATAGTTACACAAGACTAAGTGTTAAAAAATGTTAATCTTTATTCTAGATTTTAACTTGAATACATCTAACTGTAGATGTTAAATTCAGTGATGTATTGCTTAGTACATTACAGCATCAAATTTATTCCATTATTTGATGCAATAAGCATTGATAGGCAATTTAACCTAGACCATACATTTAATTGCAAAAGTTCAATTTTGTGGTTAATTGTATTCGTCTGTTTGTTAAATTGATATGGAATTGTTGAAGTGAATTGAGTTTTAATGTTTTGTTAAAACTATTGAATGACATTAATGAAATATTAATATTAATAAACGCACAAGGCGAGAAAACACCCATCAGGGTGTTTTTTTTTGTATATTTATAATTTTTATTTATAACAAAACTTATTTAACTTAAAAATTTAATATAATAATTATTTTTATTTTAATTTATTGTATGATATACTGTAAATTAAATTTTTTATAATAATTAATTTATTGTAAAGATATTTTTAGCAACTTGTTCATTAATTAAAAAAATTAATCAAAATTTAATTTTATTTTCTTTTAGCAGAAATATATTGAAGTAAGAAATACTTATATTTCACGAATTTACCATATTAATTAAAATTAAAAAAATTTGTATTCTTTAAATCATAGTAGTTTTTTTTATAAACTATGTAAGTTTTAAAGTTTTTATCTTAAAAATTTGAGTATTTATTTAATAAACTTTACATATTCTATGTTATTTGTTTATTTGTATATTTATCTTTTTTATTTGTATTTATTAAATTCAAAAGTATAGAAAAGGTAGGGTGTAAGCATTATAAATAATATTAATTTATTTAATTTTAGTATATGAGTTAGATTTTTTTAACACACAAAAATTCTTTATTGTTATAATTTAATCCTATCTTGTAAAATTAAAGACAATACGATATTACTTTTTTAAATAAATTTTTATTAAATTATAGTATTTTAAAATATTAATTTGATAATAAAATTTATGTATAAAAATAAAAAATTGTAAAAAATAATATTTTAATCGTATTAAATTTTATTTTATTTAAATTCAAAATTTTGCATATATTAAAATTTATATTGTGATTTATGTGCAAAAAAATTAATATGTTTTAAATAACATATTAAAAAAATAACATATTAAAATTTTGGAAATTAATTATAATTTATATGTTAAAATAAAATTATTGTAAGTTTTTGCATTTAAACAATATATAAATTTTTTTGTAATAGTAATAATTCTTAATATGTTTTAAATAAAAAGTGTTTTAAAATTCACTTATACATATTTTTACGATATAATTTTAATTAATTAAAAGTAAATAAAAAAAGCAAAATCGAATTTGCTTTATTTTAAATAGTTTTCAAAAAATGAATTATCATTAAAGTAATTTATACCCATATTTGTTTTTACTCTGTTTAAAGTGTTTAAAGCAATTTGCAACATTTTATCGCTACCTTGTTTTAAAATTTCCATAACATAAGATTTGTCATTTTCAAATTGTTTTCGTCTTTCTCTTATTGGTGTTAAAGTTGTTTGCAAAATTTCATTTAAAATTTTCTTTATTTTGACATCGCCTAGACCACCTTTGCGATAATGTTCTTTCATTTCGTCTAAAGTTTTGTATTCGCTTAATGCTTCAATTTGTAAATCGGTTGAAAAAGCATCTAAGTAAGCAAAAACTGTATTACCTTCAACTTTACCTGCATCTTCAATGCGAATATGGTTAGGGTCAGTGTACATACTCATAACTTTTTGTTTTATTACATCGGGTTCGTCTTTTAAATTTATTGTATTGCCTAATGATTTACTCATTTTTGCATTTCCGTCTAATCCGACTAATCTACGACACGCAGTGTTGCTATCTAAAATTGCTTTAGGTGTTACAAGTGTTTCCCCATATATTCTATTAAATGAGTTGACAATTTCGCAAGTTTGTTCAATAACAGGCAGTTGGTCTTCGCCAACAGGAACAACTTGTGCATTAAATGCAGTAATATCGGCTGCTTGACTTATTGGATATGTCAAAAAGCCAACAGGAACATTAGCACCATAATTTTTTTGTTTCATTTCCGCTTTAACTGTGGGATTTCGTTGTAATCTTGCTAATGTTACTAAATTCATATAATAAAAAGTCAATTCAGTAAGGGGGTAAATGTGAGATTGTATGCCAATAGTTGATTTTGTTGGGTCAATTCCTACTCCTAAATAATCTAAACAAACTTCAATAATATTTGTTCTTACCTTTTCAGGATTGTCGGCATTATCGGTTAGTGCTTGTGCATCTGCAATTAAAATGTAAGGCTCATAGTTTCCGCTGTTTTGCATTTCCACTCTTTGACGCAATGAGCCAATGTAATGTCCTATATGTAAATTGCCTGTTGGCCTATCACCTGTTAATAGTACTTTTGTTGCTTTCATAGATATCTCCTAATTCATTTATTATAGCAAAAAATAATTATTTAATCAATAATATTATTAGTTATTTTAAAAAATTATAAATGCATAATAAATTTGTTTGCTTTATATTAATTATTATTGTATAATTATTATCTAAGATTTAATATTTTTTTAATGTAATTTTGCTTGTTATTTTTTCTAAAAAAACAAAATAGAATAATTGCGAATATAATGAACAAAGGGATAAAACTATGTACATAGGTAAATTGAAACCAAAGCAAATAAAAGAAATGATAAAAACAATGTTACTTTTGGAGGCAAAATCTGAACCATACTATACTAAAAATTTGTCTTCAATTTTAAATAGTTCTTTAGCCGAATATGAAGTTAAACATAATAACGGTAATGATTATGTAATTGCTAAAATAAATAATGGGGACATATTTGTTTTTGACGATTGTAGTTATATTAAATTTAAAACTCCAAATTTTGCACCTGTATCTTTACAAAAAAATACAAATGTGTATTTAAATTTTATGAGAGACAATTTTGAAGATTATTATAGTTATGAAACTGAATATAATATGAATATTGAAAATGTTGTAAATTTTATTAATTTTTGTGATGATTTAGTATATACTACTAAAAAAAACACTAAAAATGAAGAAGCAGAATTAGTAATGTAAATTTAATAAATTAAAAAAAGTTTAAATAATGAAAATATTTGTTGTTTAATTTATATGTTAGTTTAATTTGATATGCTAAAATTAACTTATTAACTTATTAAATAATAAAAAGGAAAAAAATGAGTGATTTAATAGTAATAAAAATTGGGTCAATGGCACTTGTTAATGATAAGGGAGATGGTATTGACTATAATGTTATATCTCAACTTTCAAAAGATTTAAACGAAAATACCATACTTGTTACAAGTGGGGCAGCAGTAGTTGGAAAATTAGATTATATAAAAAGAAATGGTTGTGAGTTAGATGAAAATCAACAGTTTTATAAAGCAGACTATGCTTCTCAAGGTCAAACAATTCTTATGAATCTATATAGAGAATTCTTAAATCCAAAATATTCATTAAGACAAGTATTAGTTGAGCATCAACATTTTAATGATAAAGATAAAAGACAGCATCTTTTAGGATTTTTGCAAAGATGTTCGCAACAAAATGCCGTAGCAGTTATTAATTATAACGATTGTATTTCAAGTGAAGAATGCAGAAAATTAGAAATTAATTTATTGCGAGAAAAAGGGCAAAATGTCGTTGAGTGTATTGATAATGATGAAACAGCAACACAAATTGCAGTTTTAACAAAAGCAAAAAAATTATTATTACTCACTATGCTTGAAGGTATTTATCTTGACAAAGATGACCCAAGTACTTTGGTACGGGAATTATCTTCAAATTCAAAAGAGGATTTACTAAACAAAATTACTGAATTACAAAAGCATTGTCAAGGTGCAAGCAGAAAAGGGGCAAATGGGGCATTTGC
>CALVZW010000001.1 GCA_944372675.1 uncultured Clostridia bacterium | reverse complement strand
TTACTGTCTAACTTTTAAAAACGAACATTAATAAAAAGTGTTTGTAGTTGAGATAAAGTAGTTTAATGTCTAGTTAGATTCAACACATACAATTTTAAAATGTGTGATTATATAATTTATAAGTTTTGTTTACATTATTTTACTTTTTCATTTAACTTAAAACTTATATGAAGAAGTTTAAAATTATATAAATAAAAACAAAAAATAAACAAAGAAAAAAAATTACAATATTTTTTAAAATTACAATATTTTCTAAATAAAAAACACTTATGCTATGAAAATAGTATAAGTGTTTTTTCTGTTATACAAATTAAAAATAATTAAAAACAACAACATTATTAATTATTATAAACTTATTATAATTTAAAATTAGACAATTTAGCATATGTTAAACAATTGATTAAGTTAAACATTATAAAAAAATTTAATGAATAATGTATAAACAATTATATAAAGGAAAAAATAGGTAAAAATTACTTGACTTTGTGAATATAATATGATATATTACTTTATCTTAAAAAATAGGTGGTGAGATTCGATGACTTCAGTTAAAGTTGGTGCTAATGAACCTTTGGAAAGCGCTTTAAAAAGATTTAAGCGTAAATGTCAAAAAGATGGCATCATTGGCGATATTCGTAGGAAAGAAGCCTATGAAAAACCAAGTGAACAAAGAAAGAAAAAGCAAGATGCTGCAAGAAAAAGAATGAGAAAAAATTAATTATTTAAACTTTGTGTTATCTATTTAGCACAAAGTTTTTTTTGTTTTATTCATTATTAATTATACAAAATTATTTATCTATCAATATTTACCATATTTAAAGATAAGTCATTAATAGTGAATAAAGGTTGCAAGCAAAGCTATATAAATTATTGACTTACTAAAAGTTTGTTTATGTTAATAAATTTATGTAGTATTGTATTTGTTTTACTTTATTATTTTTAATGCAATTTTTATTTTATTACTTAAGATTGAATAGAAATGATAAACTTAAATATTTTAATATATTTTGCATTAAGTTGACAATTTTACAAATAGATAAACACAATAAAATGAATTTATTATTAAATTGCAAGCCATAAAATGATTAAGTTTAAAGAAAATTAAATAGGTTAATAAAATATACAATATCTTAAAAAAGAATTAAATTTGCTTACATTTAAGGCTTTATTTTAAGTTAATATGACTAAGAAAAAATGTAATATTAGTCGATAAAATAGAACATTTGTCGAATGGCTATTTTTTGCTAAAATTTGTTTTGAATTTTTTTTCAAACTTGCTAAACTTGGCTTATTAAAGTTTAGGAGGGCTATATTATGAATGAATTTAGAAAGGAAGCAAAGGAAGCGAGAAAGCGATTAAGACAGGGGTTTTGGGATGATATTATTGTTGAAAGAAAAAATGTAATTGAAAATGCTATGAAAAAAGGGCAAGATGTAAAATCTATTAAAGATTACTACAAAAAGAAAATTGAAAACAAGATTAAGGAAACATACAAAACAAATGCTTTGACGGAAGAAGATTTAATGTATAAAAAAGTTTGTAGCATTATGGAATCGCAAGAAGTGTTACTTAATCCGTTATCAAAACTTATTGACCACAATGTTTATGACAAATTGAGTGAAAATGCAAAACAAGTTTACATATTAAAACTATCGGAGCAATATGTACAAATGAAGCAAAGGTACGACAATGAACACAGAAAAGATTTTGAAATTGTTAATTGTTAATTTTAATTAAACTTGATTAAAGTGTTTTGTGTGTTTAATATTTTGTGCTATAATACCGTTATGGAAATAATGAATTTAATTAATGCACTAAATGAAGAACAAAAAGCCCCTGTTCTACAAACTGAAGGGGCTGTATTAGTTACTGCTGGTGCTGGTAGTGGCAAAACTAGGGTATTAACTCACAGAATAGCATATTTAATTGAAAACGGAGTGCATCCTTACAACATTTTAGCGATAACATTTACCAACAAAGCGGCTGGTGAAATGAAAGAAAGAGTTGAGCAAATAACTTATGATTGTAGTGATATGTGGGTTTGCACATTCCACTCAATGTGTGTGCGAATACTAAGACAATTTGCTGATAAATTAGGCTATACAAAAAACTTTTCAATTTATGGTGAGCAAGAAAAAGAAAGCATAGTAAAACAGATTTTAGAGAATTTAAAACTTGATGAAGAACTAAAAAAGACTATGACTTATCACATTAGCAATGCAAAAAATTTAAATTTGACACCTATTCAATATAAAAACGAGTTTGGGTATTTAAAGAACATTGATGATATATGCAATGTTTATGAGCATTATCAAATTGAGTTAAAAAAGAACAATGCGTTTGATTTTGACGATTTGCTAATTAAAACTTACGAACTACTACAAACAAATCAAGAAGCGAGAGAAAAGTATCAAGAACGATTTCATTACATTCATATTGATGAATTTCAAGACACAAACCGTGTTCAATATGATATAGCACGAATTTTATCGGGCAAATATGGCAATATTATGGTTGTTGGGGATGAAGACCAATGTATATATGGTTGGCGTGGTGCTAACATACAAAACATTTTTGATTTTAAGCAAGATTACAAAGATGTTAAAATTTTTAAACTAGAACAAAATTACCGTTGTACTAAGAACATAATTAAAGTAGCAAATGCTGTAATCGGCAACAACCAACAAAGGCTTGACAAGGTGCTTTACACAACCAACGAAGATGGCGAACCTATTGAATTGTTTGTGGGGTACAATGATGTACAAGAAGCAGGTTTCATTTCAAGACGAGTTAAAGAGTTAGTTGAAATGGGCTATGAATACCGAGATATAGCGGTACTTATGCGATATAACGCGATGAGCCGTTCGATTGAAGAGGGTATGCTTAGTGCAAACATTCCATACAAAGTTTTAGGGGGAATGAAATTCTATGAACGCGCTGAAATTAAAAATGTATTAGCCTATTTAAAAGTGCTTGTAAACAGTCAAGACAATGAAAGTTTAGTAAGAATTATAAACTTTCCTAAGCGTGGCATAGGCTCTGCATCAATTAATCAATTACGAGAGTTAGCGGACGCAAACAATTTAAGCATATTTGAATACTTAAAGCAATACGGGCAAACACTTCCAAATGCTTTAAAGAACAAGGTTTTACCATTTAGAGATTTGATTATTGAGTTGCAAAGTACAATGGATACAAAACCACTTTTAGATTTTGTTAAAGATGTTATAACTAAAACAAAGATACGCGAGGCATACTTAGAAAAGAACACAACTGAAGATGAAAATAGGCTAATGAACATAGATTCATTGCTTGCGTCAGTTGATGCTTATGCAAAAACTTATCAAGAAGATTCACTTGGTGATTATTTACAATCAATAACACTGCTTAGTGATGTTGACGAGCAAGATGACAGTCAAAATTCGGTAGTTATTGCTACAGTACACGCAGTAAAGGGACTTGAGTTTAAAGCAGTATTTGTTGTAGGGCTTGAAGACGAAAACTTTCCTATTGTGCGAGATAACGGGCAAGACGATATAGAAGAAGAAAGGCGACTTTTTTATGTTGCGGTTACTAGGGCTAAGAAACGACTATTTTTATCACTTTGTGAAAACCGATTTAAGTTTGGGCAAATAAAAAGATTTTTACCTTCTCGCTTTATAGATGAAATAAAGGGCGTTAGCGAAATTAAAAGAGTAAGTTTTAATCGTGGTTACAATCTTGACAACAAGCCGAATTTTAACAATGGCTACGGCAACGGTTATAATAACGGCTTTAATAACGATTTTAAGTATAGTTATCAAAACAATTACAATAAATATAATTACGAAAATTCGCACGATAATTATTACAGCGATTATGACGGCGGTAGTTTTGCAAAAGCACAAAACAATATTTTTGAAAACAATACAATTTCAAAGCCATTAACTCAAACAACTGCATTTGATATGCAAGAAAAATCGACTAACGGCTTTGTTGTGGGTGCGAAAGTTGAACATCCACGATTTGGTGTTGGCGTTGTGGTTGACACTGATAAACTAAATTCGCAAAATGTTATTAGCATTGATTTTGAAGAAGTGGGCGTAAAAAATTTAACATTTAATGTTTCGCCTTTAACACTTATTGAATAGGTAGGGTATTTATGGATTATAAATTAAGAATGAGAGAATTAATTAAGCAAATTAATGAACACAACTACAATTATTATATTTTAGATAATCCTACAATTAGTGATGCTGAATATGACAAACTTTTAGATGAGTTAATGCTTTTGGAAAAGCAAAACAACTTTGTTTTTGACGATTCGCCAAGTAAAAGAGTTGGTGCGGAAGTTATTTCAAACTTTGAAAAAGAACCGCACAAAGTTCCGTTATATAGTCTTGATAAAAGACAAAGCATTGATGAACTTAAAGTTTGGTACGATGATATTATGTCAAAATATCCTGACACTAAATTTTCGTTTGAATATAAGTTTGACGGGCTTACAATTACAATTTTATACGAAAACGGCATATTCAAAAAGGCTATGACTCGTGGTAATGGTATTATTGGTGAAGTTGTAACAAATCAAGTAAAGACAATCAAAAGCATTCCTTTATCAATTCCATTTAAACAAACAGTTATTGTACAAGGCGAAGCAATTATGCTAAAATCGGAACTTGAAAAGTACAATAAAAACAACCCTGAACCTTTAAAAAATGTGCGAAATGCTGCTGCGGGGGCTATTAGAAACTTAAATCCGCAGGTTACAAAAGAACGGAATTTGGATATGTATTTTTATGCCGTGCCATACATTGAAGATGATAGCATTCACAGTCAACAAGAAGTTTTTGAGTTTTTAAAGCAAAATAAATTTAAGGTGCATAGTTACAACAAGATTGTTGACAATTTTGACGAAATTACTAAACTAATTAACAAAGTTGATAAAGAAAAAGAAAAGATTGACATTTTAATTGATGGAATCGTGCTTAAAATAAACGATTTTAACACCTGTAAGGAACTAGGGCATACTTCTCGTTTTCCTAAGTTTGCCATTGCCTACAAGTTTGCTCCGCAAGAACTAACAAGCAAAGTTCTTGATGTTAAATTTCAAGTAGGACGAACTGGTAAAATTACGCCTTTAGCCATAATTGAGCCAATCTTTTTATCGGGGGCAACAATTCAAAGGGCAACTTTAAATAATTATTCCGACATTAAAAGAAAAAAGATAAAAATTAATTCTTATGTTTATGTTAGAAGAAGCAATGAAGTTATACCAGAAATTATGGGTATAGCAAGCGATACAGCAGAAAGTAAAGAAATTGAAATGCCGTCAGTTTGTCCAAGTTGTGGGCAACCATTAAAACAAGAAGATATTGAAACCTTTTGCACTAATTATTGGGGGTGTCCTGCGCAAATAAAAAAGAGAATTGTTCATTATTGTAGCAAGGATGCAATGAATATTGAAGGCGTTTCAGAAAAAACTATTGACGCATTTTACAATGAGTTTTCAATAAGATATCCTTATCAACTATATGATTTAACAAAAAATGATTTATTACAACTTGAAAAATTTAAAGATAAAAAGACAAACAATGTTTATGAAAACATACAAAATTCGAAAAATCCAACGCTTGAAAAATTTATATACGCACTTGGAATACGAAATATAGGAAAAAAGACTGCTAAAGATTTAGCAAAGTATTTTAAAACCTTTGAAAACTTTAAAAATGCAACTTTTGAACAATTAGTTGAAGTTGAAGATATTGCTGAAATAACTGCTCAAAGTATTGTTGACTTTTTTGCTGACAAGAAAAATTTAGAAAATTTGGATGAGTTAAAGAAAAGGGATGTTGTCGTACAAGAAAGCAAAAACAACGGAACTGGAATTTTTGAAGGTAAAACCTTTGTTTTGACTGGAACTTTAGATAACTACACACGAGAACAAGCAACATTTGAAATTGAAAGTAGGGGCGGAAAGGTTACTTCATCGGTATCTAAAAACACTGATTATTTGCTTGCTGGCGAAAGTGTTGGTTCTAAATATGATAAAGCAATGTCGTTGGGGGTAAAGATTATTGACGAAAATGAATTTGTCAATATGATTAAATAATTTTATCACAAATATCTAAGTAAAAAAATGACAAATGTTTAGTAAATTTTAATATATTTTAAGCATAAATGTAAAAAAAATGTTCAAGTTGGCTTTTATTTCACTTGAATATTTTTTAGTTTTATGCTATACTTAACTTTATTGGAGAAAAGTATGGAAATAACAGAAAATGAAATAAAGCGTTTGGCTTCATTATCAAGATTGCAGTTTAATGATGATGAAATGCAAAAAATTGCTGAAGATATGTCATCAATAGTTAGTTATGTTAATGAATTGCAAAAAATTGATACTACTTCAATTCAAGACAACACAACTATTCGTGAATTTTGCGAATTAAGAGATGATGAAGTTAAAGAATCATTGCCAAATGAAGCAATTATTGGTAATGCTCCTAAAAAAATAAATGGCTATTTTATAGCACCAACGGTGGTGGAATAATATGGAAATATTAAACGAAACGATTGAAAACATAAGCGGTTTACTTAAAAACAAAGAAATTAGTTCTGTTGAATTAGTAAATGCTAGTCTTAAAAGAATTGACGAAACACAAAATTTAAACATATTGCACGAAGTTTGCAGGGAAAGTGCAGTTGAAAAGGCAAAAGAAGTTGATGAGTTACGAGCAAAAGGTGCGGAATTATCACCATTAGCGGGTGTTCCTGTTGTTATTAAGGACAACATTTCAATGGTTGGGACTTACACAACTTGCTCATCAAAATTTTTGGAAAATTACAAATCACCTTACAATGCTACGGTTGTAGATAAATTGCAAAATGCAGGGGCAATTATTGTTGGTAAGGCGAATATGGATGAATTTGCGATGGGCAGTTCTTCCGAAACTTGTGCTTTTGGTGTTGTTCATAATCCACGCAATCCTGAATATGTGCCAGGTGGTTCTTCGGGCGGTTCAGCAAGCACTGTTGCAGGGAATCAATGCTTTGCTTCTTTAGGAACTGACACCGGCGGTTCAATTAGACAACCATCGTCATTTTGCGGTGTTGTTGGATTAAAGCCAACTTATGGGCTAGTTTCAAGATATGGTGTTGTTGCATTTGCTTCGTCTTTAGACCAAGTTGGGCCAATTACAAAATCAGTTAAGGATAGTGCTTTAATGCTTGATGTAATTTCTGGATATGATGCAAACGAATTTACAAGTGCAAAACACGAACCAGAAAATTACTATGAAAACTCATTTAAAAATAGTATTAAAGGGCTTAAAATTGGGTTTGCTAAAGAATTTGTCGAACTATTAAAAAATCAAGAAGTATTAAATAGTTTTATGAATGCTATTGACTTTTTTAAGGCAAATGGTGCTGAAATAGTTGATATTAAGTTGCCACACATTAAGGATGCTTTAGCCGTTTACTATGTTTTATCAAGTGCTGAAGCCGCTTCAAATTTAGCAAGATTTGATGGCATTAAATATGGTGTGCCTACTGATGAGTTTAAAGATTTAGTTGATTTTTATGTGCAGTCAAGAACTAAAGGATTTGGTAAGGAAGTTAAAAGAAGAATTATGCTTGGTAACTTCGTGCTTTCTAGTGGCTATTTTGACGCATATTACAACAAGGCAAAAGCAGTGCAAAATCTCATAATAAATGAGTTTAGCGATGCGTTTAAAAACTGCGATGTTATAATTTCGCCAACTACACCATCTCCAGCGTTTAAAATTGGTGAAAAAGTTAGCAATCCACTTGAAATGTATTTAAACGATATTTACACTGTGCCTGTAAATATTGCAACATTGCCAGCAATATCTTTACCTTGTGGTGTTGCATCAAATGGTTTGCCATTAGGCTTACAAATTATTGGAAATAGATTTAGTGAAAGTAAACTTTTCAATTTAGGTGATTATTTTGAAAAGAATTGCTTTAATCTTAGAGAGGTTTAATAATGGAATATGATGTTGTTATAGGGTTGGAAGTTCACTCCGAACTCAAAACAAAGTCAAAAGTTTTTTGCGGATGTAAAAATGAGTTTGGTGGCGAACCAAATTCGCATTGTTGTCCAGTTTGTATAGGGTTACCGGGTGCGTTGCCTATTCCTAATAAGGAAGCGGTAAAAATGACAATCAAAGCAGGGTTAGCAGTGGGTAGCGAGATTAATGATATTGCTATTTTTGAAAGAAAAAACTATTTTTATCCAGATTTAGCAAAAGCATATCAAATTTCACAAGCGGTAAGACCTATTTGCGTAGGCGGTGGAGTTGAAATTGAAACTGAACAAGGGCAAAAAAAGTTTATTAGACTTAATAGAATTCACCTTGAAGAAGATGCTGGTAAGTTAATTCACAATTCAAAAATTGGTGCTACAATGGTTGACTACAATCGTGGCGGTGTACCACTTATTGAAATTGTTAGTGAACCTGATATGTCAAGTGCCGAAGAAGCGGTTGCTTATTTATCAAAATTAAGAAATATTTTACAATATATTGAAGTATCCGATTGTAAAATGGAACAAGGGTCATTGAGATGCGATGTAAACATTTCACTAAAGCCTAAGGGCTCAAATGAACTTGGCGTGCGTGCTGAAATGAAGAACTTAAACTCATTCCGTTCGGTAAGTCGTGCAATTGAGTACGAAATTAAAAGACAAAGTCGCTTGCTAGACGAAGGCGAGGAAGTTGTGCAGGAAACTAGACGCTGGGACGATGCAAGAAACAGAAGTTTTTCAATGCGTCGTAAGGAAGATGCACAAGATTATCGTTATTTTCCTGACCCAGATTTGTTGCCTTTCAAAATTGAACGCAGTTTAGTTGATGAAGTTAAAAAATCAATGCCAAAGTTGCGTGAAGAAAAAATACAAATTTATGTAAATGAAATGGGCTTAAGCGAATATGATGCACAAGTTTTAACTAATGATTTAAATTTGGTTAAATATTTTGATAAAGTTATTTCATATTTTAACAAACCAAAATTTGTATGTAACTTCATTTTAAGTACATTACTAAAGAAAGTAAAAGAAAACGAAAGTACCGATTTAATAATACCAATTGATGCTGAAAACTTTGCAAACTTGTTAAGTATGTACGAAAGCGGAGAAATAAGCCAAGCAATATGCAGGGAATTGTTTGATGAAATTTGGGAAAACGAACAAGATTGTAAGAAATTGGTTGAAGAACGCGGACTAAGACAAAACAATAATGAAGATGAAATTAAAGTTATGATTGAAAGTTTAATTAATGAATTTCCGCAATCAGTTGCCGATTACAAGGCAGGCAACGCAAAGGCTTTGTCATTCTTTGTTGGACAATTAATGAAGCGAACACAAGGTAAGGCAAATGCACAAATTGCAAGCAAGTTAATTAAAGAAATGTTAAATGATTAGGAGAAAATGATATTATGATGATTGAACCACCTATTGAATCACTTTTAAAAAATACCAACAATAATAAATATAAATTGTGTATTTTGGCTGAAAAAAGAGCAAAAGAAATTGCTAGTAAAAGATTTTTTGAAGGTGTTGAAACTCCTGTAGACAAAAAGGAGATTACACAAGCACTTGAAGAAATTGAAGCAGGCATTATCATACCAAGTGAGGAATAAATGATAGCGGAAGTCATTGTTGACTTATCTAATGAGTCTGTTGATAAAATTTTTGATTATAATTCAATTGAGGGACTGCAAGCAGGGCAAATGGTGCAAGTCCCTTTTGGCAATAAAGTTATTGAAGGATTTTGCATTAAACTAAAGGATGAAACCGATGTTCCACTTGATAAACTTAAAAGTGTAAAAGCCATATTAACTGTTGAACCAATTATAACCGAAAAAATGTTTAAATTAGCAGAGTTTATGAGAAAGTCATATCATTTGCGAATGGTTGACATTTTGCGATTGTTTTTACCTGCTGAAATGCGTGGTGGCAGAGTTCACGAAAAAATAAAAAACTTTGTTGTGCTTAATGAAGAATTTTTAAATGATGTTGAAAGTTTAAATATAAGAAAAAATGCTAATCAACAACACAATCTTTTGTGCTATATGCAGGCAAATAAAGTTGCTGAATATACAAAAGTATGTGATATGTTTTCGCGTGGGGCAGTTTTAGCACTAGAAAAGAAAGGTGTTTTATCTGTTTGCGAGAAAGTTGTTGAAAGGCGTCCTAAAATCTTTGAAATTGAAAAAAAAGACATAACTTTAAATGAAGCACAAAGTCAGGTTTTAAATAAAATTTTAAATGATGATGGCGGTAAATTTTTGCTATATGGTGTTACTGGTAGTGGTAAAACTGAAATTTATATGCGTGTAATTGAAGATTGCTTAAAAAGGGGTAAAACTGCAATTATGCTTGTTCCTGAAATTTCTTTAACTGGGCAAGTGTTATCAAACTTTACATCACGATTTGGCGATAATGTTGCAATACTTCATAGCGGGCTTTCTTCCGGCGAAAGATTTGACGAATGGCAACGATTAAGAAGTGGTAAGGCAAAAATTGCCGTAGGTGTTCGTTCCGCAATTTTTGCTCCACTAGATAATATTGGTGCTATCATTATTGACGAAGAACACGATTCAAGTTATATGAGTGAAAGTAACCCACGATATAACACACACGAAGTTGCTGAATTTCGTGCAAAATTAGATAATGCAACTTATATTTTAGGAAGTGCAACGCCAAGTCTTGAATCTTACGAAAGGGCTAAAGAAGGTGAACTTGAATTGCTGACTTTAAGTGAAAGGGCGAACAAAAAGCAAATGCCAAAAATACACATTGTAGATATGTGTGCTGAAATGTCTCGTGGTAATGCTTCCCCATTTTCGTACAAGTTTCAAGATGAATTAAAAAAATGTATTGACGAAGGTAGTCAAGCAATTGTTTTTATAAATAGGCGAGGTTATTCTTCTTTTGTTAGATGCGTTGATTGTGGCTATGTTGCAAAATGTACCGACTGCGATGTTTCGCTTGTGTTACATAAAGAAGATAACCAATTAAAATGCCATTTTTGCGGTAAACGATTTAGAGTGCTTACTAAGTGCCCAATGTGCGGAAGTGAACGAATAAAACAAGGTGCAATTGGTACGCAAAGAGTTGTTGAAGAATTGCAAAAGGCTTTTCCAAATGTTCCTATTTTTAGAATGGATAATGATACTACAAAAACTAAAAATTCTCACATTGAAATTTTGAAAAAATTTGCCGAAAGCAAGCCAAGTATTTTAGTTGGTACGCAAATGGTTGCAAAGGGGCACGACTTTCCTGATGTATCTTTTGTTGGTATAATTGATGCCGATTTAAGTTTGCATTTTTCCGATTTTCGTAGTAATGAAAGGACTTTTCAATTAATTACGCAAGTAGCGGGACGAAGTGGCAGGGCACAAAAAAGCGGTACTGTTGTTTTACAAACTTATTCACCTAAGCATTTTGTTTATCGTAAAGCAGTTGAAAATGATTATTTAGGATTTTTTGACAAAGAAATAAATTTGCGAGAAGTTACAAATTTTCCACCTTTTTCAAAAATGGTTAGATTGCTTTTTGTGGGGGATGATGAACTTAAAGTAAAACAAAATTTATCACAAATTTATTTTAAAGTTAAAGAATTATTAAAGCAATATGATAAAGATGTTTATTATTATGAAGCAATGAATTCACCTGTTAAAAGAATACAAAATAAATACCGTTATCAAATTTTAATGCGTTATAAAAATTCTTTGCACGATGAAATTATACAACAATTATATGATATTGTAGATAAAAACAAAGATAAAAAAGTTTCAGTTTTCGTTGAAATTAATCAACAAAATCTCAGTTAAAATTGGTGTTATTATGAAAATACTACTTGATAATGATTTAAACGAATTGCAACAATTAATGCTTGATTTGAATGAGCCAAAGTTTCGAGCAAAACAACTTTATGATAGTTTGTTATTAGGGCAAAATGTGGATGAAAATACAACATTGCCAAAACTTTTAAAAGAAAAATTAAGTGATTACATTTGGCAACCAATAAAAATTTACAAGACTTATGAAGGCAAAGATGCTGTTAAATTTTTATATAAGTTAAATGATAATAACATAATTGAAGGTATTGTAATGTTCCATAAGTATGGCAATACTTTATGTGTTTCAACTCAAGTTGGTTGTCGAATGGGATGTAAGTTTTGTGCCTCAACACTTGACGGTTTATTGAGAAATCTTACTTGTGGCGAAATTTTAGGGCAAGTAGTTGCTGTTAACAAATATTTAGGTGGAAATATTGCAGATAGAAAAATTACCAACATAGTTCTTATGGGAAGTGGTGAGCCACTTGATAATTATGATAATGTATTAAAATTTTTGAAAATGGTAACTGATAAAAATTCTTTTACCTTTTCAAAAAGAAATATATCACTTTCAACTTGCGGTTTGGCGGACAAAATTGATAAGTTAGCCGATGATTTTGCTGGTATTGTTTTAACAATTTCATTACACTCATCAACACAATCTAAACGACAAGAAATTATGCCTATTGCTTATAAATACGATTTAACTACTCTTATAAATAGCGTTAAAAATTATGCAATTAAAAGCGGTAGACGAGTTGTTTTTGAATATACTTTAATTGATGGAGTAAATGATAGTATTGAAGACGCAAAAAATCTTAGCAAACTTACTAAAGGACTTATGTGTCATATTAATTTAATTCCATTAAATTTTGTAAAAGAAAGAAATTTGCAAACATCAAAAAATATATATAATTTTGAAAAACAATTAAAAAATATGGGATGTTCTGTAACAGTGCGTAATTCAATGGGAAGTGAAATTGATGGCGCGTGCGGACAACTAAGACGCAAACATTTAGCGGAGGAAAACAATGAATAAAATTGGGCGAGTACTTAGGGTAGTTGGTGCAAATTGTTTAGTTTATGCAGATAATAAAGAATATGATGCACTTTGTCCAAAGCAATTAAAATTACAAGGTTTGTGTGCTGGTGATTTGGTTGAATTTGTTTATGACGATTCTTTAAATAATAATTTAATTTTAAAAGTCTTGGAAAGAAAAAACCATATTGACAGACCTAATGTATCAAATGTTGATAATGCTTTTATAGTCATAAGTGAAGTGCCTAAACCCGATTTTTATATTATTGATAAAATTTTAGTTTCCTTAAATATTGAAAATATTACACCTTATATTATAATAAGTAAATTAGATATAATTAATGAAGAATTTATTGAAGAAATAAAAAAACAATATACTAATTGTGTTCAAGAAATTATAATTTTGAGTGCTTTAAATAATGTCGGATTAGAGCCTTTTATCAATGCAACAAAGGACAAAGTATCTGTTTTGGTAGGACAATCAGCAGTTGGTAAATCATCACTTTTAAATGCTTTGGGTATTGAAAAAATTAAGACAAATCCGTTAGCATTAAAAGTTGGTAAAAAGATTGAAAGGGGTAGGAACACTACTAAAAATAGTCAATTATATATAACTAACTACGGTGCTTTTATTGCTGACACCCCCGGTTTTAAAGCCCTTGATTTAGAAAGTTTAACTGAAACTCAACTTACTCATTACTTTGTAGACATAAGAGATTATGCTGTTCAATGCAAATATGCCGATTGTTCACATTTGCCTAACAACGAAGGGTGTGCAGTAGTTAAGGCTTTGCATGAAGGCAAAATTAACAAAGATAGATATGATAGGTATATTAGACTTAAAAATACTGTTATAAGGAATAGAAAAAATTATGGAAAATAAAGTATCAATTTCAACATTGCCATACGAATTTGAAACCTTGCCATTTAAATTTAAAATATTAAAAGAAAATGGTGTTGAGTTTGCTCACTGCGATATAATGGACGGAAAATTTGTAGAAAACAAGACATATATGCCAAATATGCTAAGAGAAATAAAAAAAGAAATGCCACTACCGTTAGATGTGCATTTAATGGTAAATAATCCGTTAGATTATATTGAAATTTTAAAAGATGTTGCTTATTATTATACTATCCATTGCGAATGTTTTAAAACAGAAAATGAATTGATTGAAGCGGTTAAAATAGTTAAAAATAATGGCTTTAAAGCGGGAATTGCTGTTGATTTATATACTGATGAAAATGTAATATTAAAAGTGCTTCAAGAAGTTGATTTAGTGCTTATAATGACAGTAAAGGCGGGTGCAGGCGGTCAAAAATTTAATGAGACAGCATTAAAAAAAGTTGAGTATTTAAATTTAATTAGAGCTAAAAATAAACTTAATTTTCAAATTGAAGTTGATGGTGGCATTAATGATACTAATGTAAGTGAATGTGTAAAAGCAGGGGCTAATATTGTGGTATCGGGCAGTTTTGTTGCAAAATCAAACGATTTAAACAAAACTATAAAATCATTAAAAGTAAGTAAATAATGTTAATTAATATTACTGTATTGCTATAGTAATATTTTTTTATTTTTAACTTGATAGATAATTATTTTATTATGCAATTAACTAAATTTAAAATGGTAGTAATATATTAATAAAACTTTTTTAAATATTTAAAAAAATACTCAAATTAAATGAGTATTTATTCAGTTTGATTTTTTGACTTAAATAGTAATTTAAGTATACCTTTTAAAAACCTTGGTGCTTTTATACAAATAATTTTCATACATTACCTCTAATACAATATATGTTGTATCGATTAATTTTGCAACAAAAAAAGCGACAAGTTAAGTCGCTTAAATTAGTTTACTTTTTTTAGGCATTTTGTGCAAACATAATCTGTTCTAACAGTACCATTTTCATCTTCAAGTCTAACTTTTTGTAAATTAGGCTTAAATGCTTTATTTGTTCTACCACTAACATGAGAGTGTGAGTGTGAAATTTGTTTGCCTTTTAATTTACCTTTACCACATACACTACAAACTTTTGGCATAATATAACCTCCGATTTTTATTTGGAATATTCCATAAACATTTGTATAAAATATTTGTATATACCATTTTGCTAGTATAAAATACTTACAATTGTTTTCATACCTGTATATAATACACTAATTTACAAAAAAAATCAAGTATTTTTGTAAATCTATTTAGAAATTTTATGAATATAGTTGATTTTTTTTATAAAATATAGTAAAATAGCATAGTCGATTACAGCGAATTATTAGGAGAATACAATGGCAGTAAATACATTAAATAATTATGGTCGAATCACAATAAGTGATGAAGCAATTGCTAATGTAGCAGGATACTTTGCACTTGAGTGTTACGGCGTTGTCGATTTAGTCCCAAGACGACTTTCTGATAACTTAGCCGAATTATTCAAAAAAAGAAGTTACAAAAAAGGTGTAAAAGTTTCAACACACGGTAACAAAATTTCCCTAGATTTGAGTGTTATATTAAAATATGGTGTTTCCATTAATGCTGTTGCCGACAGTTTAAAAAAATCAGTAAAATATAATGTTGAAGATTTTACAGGTATGATTGTAGAATCTATCAATGTAAATATAATGGGCGTCAAAGTTTAACTTTGTATGCCTTCTTTTGCTTGCATTTTTGCAGGCACTTTTCGGAGGATATCAATGACTAAGACTATCAATGGTGCAACCTTTAGAAAAATGCTTTTCGCAGGTTGTAGCAATTTGGAGAAAAATAAAAAATATGTCGACTCACTAAATGTATTCCCAGTTCCTGATGGCGATACTGGTACTAATACATTCTTAACATTAAAATCAGCAGTTAATGAAATTAATAACTGCACATCAAATAACCTAGAAGATTTAAGCAATGCATTAGCAAAAGGTGCTTTAAGGGGTGCAAGGGGTAATAGCGGGGTTATCCTATCGCAAATCTTAAAAGGTATTTCACAAGTTACAAAAACTTGTACAGAAATAACTACAAAACAATTTGCTAAGGCTTTAAAGGAAGGTGCTGCTATAGCATATCAAGCGGTTACCAAGCCAAAAGAAGGTACAATTTTAACAGTTATTAGAACAATGGCAGAAGAAGCAGGGTCTGCTTGCAAGAAAATGACTGACTTTGAAGACTTTATGAAGTATGTAATTGAAAAGGGTGAAGAAATTTTACAAAAGACACCTGAAATGTTACCAGTACTAGCAAAAGCAGGGGTTATAGATGCTGGTGGCCGTGCTTTAATGGTTATCTTCGAAGGCTTCTACAAGGTTATTATTAATGATGAAACATTTGAATTTGAAATGAATGATACAGCAAATGCTGTTGAAAAGGATAAAGAATTCCATGTAAACCTTGAAACACTTGCTGATATTGAATTTGGTTATTGCACAGAGTTTATGATAATTCATATGTTTAAGAAAACAACTGAGTCTGACATTGATAAATTAAAAGAAAAATTAATGGCAATAGGTGATTCTGTAAATTGCGTAGGCGATTTATCACTTGTTAAAATACACGTTCATACAAATGAACCTAACAAGGCATTAGGATATGCATTAGAATTGGGTGAATTGTATAATGTTAAAATTGAAAATATGAGAGAACAAAACCGAGAATTAAGAAAACTTGCTGAAACTAAGGACGAAAAACCATTTGGTATGGTTTCAGTTTGTGCAGGTGATGGTTTAAGTGCTGTTTTCAAAGATTTAGGTGTTGATTACATTATTGAAGGTGGGCAAACAATGAACCCAAGTGCCGATGATATTGCAAAGGCAATTGATTTAGTGCCATCAAAGAATGTATATGTTTTCCCTAATAATAAAAATATAATTTTGGCTGCAGAACAGGCTAAAGCATTAACACAAAAACAAGTTTATGTTATACCAACAACAAGTGTTCCGCAGGGAATTTCGGCAATTTTAGCATTTAATGCTGAAGTTGATAAAGATGAAAATTTACAAACAATGAATGAAAGTTGTAAGACTGTGAGAAGTGGGGCAATAACAAATGCCGTTAGAACAACTAATGTTGACGGTTTTGACATTAAAGAAGGCGAAATTATTGGATTAGATGAATCTCATATTCGTGCTAAGAGTGCTTCTATTGACAATACGCTTGAAGATTTAGTTAATGCATTAGTTAATGAAGATTCTGTCAATATTACTTTGTTCTATGGAGCAGGTATAGACGAAAATCAAGCAATGGCAATGCAAGATAAATTAGCAGAAAAGTTTACTAATTGCGAAGTTACTGCCATTTATGGTGGGCAACCAGTATATTATTACATTGTTTCTGTTGAATAAAAAATGAAAATGGATGCTATAAGATAAGAAAGGCCACATAGTATGGTCTTTTCGTCGTGAGATAAAATACATAAAAACAAAAAAACAAACTTAATTTATTCAAGTTTGTTTTTTAAATTTATATGAATTAATATTACATAAATTTAAAACTTTTTTTTAAAAAATTTCCTTGACAATTTTTATAAGTTGTTATTTTTGGTTTTATCAAATAAATTACCAATATCGCCAGCACCGACTAAAATTATTAAATTATTTTCATATGAATTTTCATTAATTGATTTTAAACAATCTTTAAAAGAGTTAATAAAATAAACATTTTTTTTTACTTTTGAAAGTTTAGCATATAAATCTTCGCTTCTACCACCATTTATTTCTTGTTCTCTTGCTGAATATGTTGGCAATAAATAAAGTTTATCGCAATTAACAAAACACTTTAAAAAATCATTAAACAATCCTATTGTCCTAGAATATGTGTGTGGTTGAAAGTAAATAATTAGTTTATTATAGTTAAGTTTTTTAGCACTCTCAAGTAAATTTTTTATTTCTGTAGGGTGGTGGGCGTAATCACGAAAAATATCGGCATTATTAATTTTTTTAATAAATTCAAATCTTCTCTCTACATTTTTAAAATTGCTAAGTGCTAATTTAATTTGCTCACAAGGTATTTGTAAAGTATGGCAAAGGGCGACACATCCAAGTGCGTTCATTGCATTATATTTACCTGATATGCTAAGTGAAATTGTCGTTAAATATTCTTTATTAAATGATACATCAAAAGTATAGTTGTTATTTTTTTGTCTAAAATTATATGCTCTATAGGTGGCATTTAAATTCGTACCGAAAGAAATTACTTTAGCATTGTGTTTAATCTCATTATAAAATTTATCATTATAATAAACAAAAACTTTATTTTGTGTTAAATTCACAAGTTGCTTAAAAGCATCATAAAGTTCAGTTAAGTTATTATAGCAATCGGTGTGGTCAAGTTCAACATTATTTATTATTGTATATTGTGGGTGTAAGTTTAAAAAACTTTTTTTGTATTCGCAGGCTTCTGTTACAAAATATTTATTGCTACCAATTTTAAAATTTCCGTCAATATAGTCAAAATGTCCGCCAATATGTATGGTAGGCTTTAAATTACAATCGAGCATAACTTTTGAAATCATTGCTGTAGTTGTAGTTTTTCCGTGCGTTCCTGAAACTGCAATTATTGTTTCAAATTCTTTTGCAATTAATCCTAATAATTGACTTCTTTCAATTATTTCAATATTATTTTTTATGGCATATTCAAGTTCTTCATTTTTTGCATCTATTGCATTATTATAGACGCATAAATCAATGTTCTTCATATTGTTTTTGTTATGACCAATAAAAACAGGTATGTTTTGTTGTTTTAGTGCTTGTATTTCTTCATTTAAAACAATATCACTACCTTGAACATAATTATTTAAACTTAAGTACTTTGCTAAAGCACTCATACTAATTCCACCAATACCAATAAAATGAATTCTTTTATTTTTTATCATAACAATATACTATGCTTTAAAGAAATTTTTGTTTAAAATTTATATTTAATGTATAAATTGGTAAAAATTGGTAAAAATATTTATAGTTAACAAAAAAATGTTAATTTTTGTAAAAAAAGACTAAAAAATCAAGAAAATTAATTGTATTTTTTTGCTTTTTATAGTATTATATTTAGGACTCTCACACAAATAAAATAAGGATGGTAGAAATGAATATTACAGAAGTCAGAGTGAAAATTGTTGATAGACCTGATCAACCTGTTAGGGCGATCGTAACATTTCACAATCGACGACTGCTTTGTTATCCACGATGCTAGAATTATGGATGGCAAAGGCGGATTATTCGTTTGCATGCCAAGCAAGAGATTACTTACAGGCGAAAGAGTTGATTTAGCGCATGCCTTGAATAATGAGACAAGAGAAAAAATTACAAGTGCAATATTTACTGCTTATGAACAAGCTCTTGCAAAGTCTGAAAATAGTGATAAAGAATAGAGTATATCTCAATTTTTAGCCTATGAAATAGGTTTAATTAAAAAAAGTCAATTAATAGTTGTTACAGACTAAATTTGTATTTTATAAATTAAAGTTTTTTTTATTTATATGATATTTAGTTTATGAGTTTGTAACACTATTATTTGGCTTTTTTTGTGTTTAAAACAAAACATAGTAAACTTGAAATAAACATTATTGCCGAAAATGTTAAATAATAAATTTTTAGTGGCACTAAATAACTTGAAAATAACAAAATTATACCGCAAAAAAAATATGTTTTTGCCTTTCGTTTGTTAAAAGCATATTTTTTAAATTTGTTAAATGAAAATTTTTCATTTGGTATTTTTTCAACTTCAAAATTTGGAAAGTAATTTTGTGGAATAATATAGTTTAAATATAAATCTCCAACATCCATAATTTCATATTCAATTTTTTGAAAGTTTTTAATAAAATTTTTACATTCGTCATTGTAATCATTACAAATAATTATAACTTTGTTTATTTTTCTGTTTTTATTTTGCTTGTAAATAGTTTTAATATTTTCAGTATTTAAAAGCGGAGTGTCAAAATTATAATTTATAATTGTCGATTTACTATTAATTGTTAATTCTTTTTTGTAGTTAAGTTCAGCATTAAATAATTTCTTCAAATAATGTTGAATTTCTGTGTTACTAGCATAAGAAAATTGTTCCTTAAGTTTTTCAATTTCTTTAATTTCATTTATTTTTAACTGTTTTTTTGAATATCTTTTTGTTTTTAAAAAATATAAAACTACACATAAAAATAATGTCAATAATGATGATAAGACAATGCACAACCAAAAAGGTAGCGATGTTGCTTTAAAGAACACTAAAGAAATAAAGAATATTATTACTAATTTAAATATTTCATCAATTAAAAATGCTAATTTATTTTTCATTTTTTTCACCTTTTTAGTATTATTGACATTATTTTTAATATTTATAATTGACAAAATCTTTAAATTTTTGTATCATATGATATATGGAAAAATATTTATCAAATAGCGTAAATGAAACAGAAAAAATTGCATTTAATATTGCAAAATCAACACCCATTGGTAGTGTTGTAGAACTTATAGGAGAGTTAGGGGCGGGGAAAACTGCTTTTGCAAAAGGATTTGCAAAAGGATTAGGCATTGCAGATACTATAACTAGTCCAACATTTGCTTTGTTAAATTCCTATGTAGGCGATAATGGAATTAAACTGAATCATTTTGATTTATATAGACTTGAAGATATTGAAGAACTTTTTCTGCTTGGATTTGAAGAAATACTTAATTCAAAAAATGAAATTTCGCTTGTGGAGTGGCCACAAATTGCTGAAAGCATTATGCCAAAACATAAGATTATTATTACAATTTCTAAATTATCAAGTACTGAAAGAGAAATAAAGGTGGAACATTTATGAATATACTTTGTATTAATACTTGTTTAAAGCAAAGTTATGTGTCATTAATTGTTAATGACACTTTTTATGAAAATGTAGGTGAAGGAAATATTCAACATTCAATTACATTAATGCAACAAATTGATGATATTATGATAAAAGCAAATATTGACAAATCTCAATTAGATTACATAGCTGTTTGTGTTGGTACAGGAAGTTTTACAGGTATTAGAATTGGTATTGCTGTAGCAAAAGGGCTAGCAAATGCCTTAAATTTAAAAATTATTCCAATAGACACATTATCATTAATTGCATACAATACTTTGAGTGATTGTCAACTTTGCGTTATGAAGGGTGTTGCGGATGAATATTTTGTAGGTTTTATCGAAAATAACAAAGTTGAATCAATGCGTCTTATGAAAGAAGATGAACTTAAGAAAATTATTGACAAATCTACAAAAATTTGCAGTTGTGATAATATTGCTAATGAATTAAATTGTGAAATTGAAGTTATTAATATTCCAAAGATGAACAAAATTGTTTTGGATAATTTGGATAAAGCAATAAATTCAACTGATGTGAAACCAATGTATTTAAGATTATCACAAGCAGAAATGCAAAAAGGGCATAAATTATGATTAAGGAAATAAAAGATGATAGTTTATTGCCTAAAATTTGTAATTTAGAAAATGATTTGTTTAATAATGATAAATACAATAAAAAGCAATTTGATGAAATGTTACATAATTGTAAATACAAAATTTTTGCTTATGTAAATACTGAACTTTTAGGATACATAATAATCTATGATAATATAGACTATTATGAAGTATTTAAAATTGGAGTAAACAAAAATTATCAAAATAATGGTATAGGTAGTCAATTAATTAATTTTGTTAAAAATTTAGATTATGTAAATAAACTTTATTTAGAAGTTAATTCAACAAATTTAGTTGCAATTAATTTTTACAAAAAAAATGGCTTTAGACAAAATGGTTTAAGGAAAAATTACTACGGACAAGGTGAAGATGGAGTTTTAATGGAGTGGAGTAGTGATTTTTGAATTTGAAAAAGTAAAACTATATTATGATTATCAATTTAACAATAAAGAGCAAACAGTTGTTTTATTGCACGGATGGGGTGGCAACCATTTAAGTTTATCACCATTATTAGTATCGTTTCAAAATTATAATATTTTAACATTAGATTTTTTTGGTTTTGGTCAAAGCGACAAACCATTGCAAAATTTTGACATATACTCATACTCAAATGCTGTTGCTGAACTTTTAAAAAAACTTAATTTAAATGATATTATTTTAGTTGGACATTCATTTGGTGGTAGGATATCAATAATATTGTCTAATCAATTAAACGATATTGTGAGTAAAATGATTTTAATTGATAGTGCAGGATTAAAACCAAGAAATACAATTAAAAAATCATTAAAAAAAATGAAATATAAGTTTGCAAAATTTTTAGTAAAAATTAATGTAAAAGATAAAGAAAGCCTTGAAAAATATGGCTCTGATGACTATAAAAAATTATCTAATGAAGAAAAAAGGGTTTTTAATAGGGTAGTAAATGAATATTTAGAAAAATATTTATCAAATATTAAATGTTCAACATTAATTATTTGGGGTGAAAAAGATAAGGATACCCCATTATATATGGCAAAAAAATTAAACAAAAAAATAAAAAATAGTAAACTATATGTTGTAAAAAATGCAGGGCATTTTGCTTATGTTGAAGAAGCAAATTTAGTTAATAAAATTATAAAGGATTTTTTAAAATGAAATTTTTCTATTTAACAAATATACATTTATATATAGGAATAGGCTTAGCAGTAGTAAATGCTATTTTAATGTGGTTTGTGGCATACAAATTCTTTCAAATATTGCAATTATCTAACTACAAAACTAAGGAATATTTTGGGTGGATTAAAGACACAAAGGGTAAATACATATCTCGATTATTTATGCTTTCAATACTAAGTTTAGCATTAATGGCAGTTACTAATGTCATTTTAGATACGCAAAATATTAATGATTTTTGGGCGTATTTGGGATTAATATTTTACTTTTATTTAGTAACAGTATTTATTGTTAATTTATATAATGCACCAAAAAAGACACCATTAAAAATAACAAATAGGGTAAATCGATTAAAATATGAATTTATCATTGTTTGTGCATTAATTACTTTCTTACTTATATGGTTGTTTACAGCATTTTTAGATCCAATTAGATATGCCGCTATTGCCTTAACTCCTTTAATGCTACCAATTATTGTACCATTTGTTAATTTATTATTACTACCGCTTGAAAAAACAATTTCTAAACACTACATAGTTTTAGCAAAAAAGAAATTAAAATTAAATCCTGATTTAATTAAAATAGGAATTACTGGAAGTTTTGGAAAAACAAGCACAAAATTTTTCTTGCAAACTATATTAAGTGAAAAATATTCAGTTTGTGCTAGTCCGTTTAGTTATAATACCCCAATGGGAATTACAAAATCAATAATTCAATATTTAGATTTTTCGCACCAAATTTTAATTGCTGAAATGGGGGCAAGATTTCAAGGAGATATAAAAGAGTTATGTGATTTGGTATCACCACAATATGGAATTATTACAAGTGTAGGGGAACAACATTTACAAACTTTTAAATCGTTAGATAATATTAAAAATACAAAATATGAACTTGTTGAAGCATTGCCAAGTGATGGAACAATAGTTTTCAACGGTGAAAATGAAATTTGCCGAGAATTATATGAAAAGACAACAAAAAATAAATTAATAACAGGATTTAATAGTAAGTTTGATGTTTATGCAACTGATATAAAAACTACAAAAGATGGTACTACATTTATTTTGCACATAAAAGATGAATCAATACAATGTCAAACAAAATTATTAGGGGAACATAATGTTGAAGATATTTTAACTTCATCAGCATTAGCAAGCAAATTAGGGTTAACAATTGAAGAAATTGTAAAAGGAATTAATAGATTACAACCAATTGACCACAGATTGCAATTAATAAATGTTAGTGATAAAATGACAATTTTAGATGATTCTTATAACGGAAGTATAGAAGGCAGTAAAAAAGCACTCGAAACTTTAAAAATGTTTAATGGACATAAAATTGTCGTAACACCAGGACTAGTTGAACTTGGAGCAAAAGAAACGCAAGCAAATATTGAATTTGGTGAAAGAATTGCTGAAGTCGCTGATGAAGTTGTAATCGTAAATGTAACTCATTCATTAGATATTAAACAAGGCCTTAAAAACAAAAATTTTGATGAAACAAAAATACACCAAATTCAAGCATTAAATTCAATTAATGATTTTATTAAAAGATTAAATAATAAAGAATGTGTAATTTTATTTTATAATGATTTACCTGACAATTACTTATAATAGAATATTTGCTAGTAAATTTTTTGTCAAATAATTAAATCATTGTGTTATAAAAGGATACTAATTAATAGTTTAAATACTTGACAAATAATTTACTTTGTGCTATCATTTAAATACCTTTAGCAAAGTTTTGTCGAATCTCCGACGCATTACCTTGCTTTTGGAGTAAATTAGTAAAGGAGAAAATCAGTATGGATAAGAAAGAGATTATTGCTAAATTCGGTAAGAACGAAAAAGACACTGGTTCAACAAGTGTTCAAATCGCTTTGCTTACAGAAAGAATTAATCACTTAAACGAACATTTAAAAGTTCATCCTAAAGATAATCACACTCGCCGTGGTCTACTTAAATTAGTAGGGCAAAGAAAAGGCTTGTTAAATTATCTTAAGAAAACCGATATTGAACAATACAGAAGTATTGCTACAGAACTCGGCATTAGATAAATGTTCAAAGCCCAAAAATATTTTTGGGCTTTTTTGTAAATAATAATATATAAATAAATATATTACACCATATATTTGGTATTATAATAATAAAATACACTAAATATAGTGTATTATGCAAAGGAGTAAATAAATGGAAAATAAAATATTTGAAACAACTTATGGGGGAAAACCAGTAAAAGTAGAACTAGGCAGATACGCAATGCAAGCCGATGGTTCTTGTTTAGTAAGATGTCAAGATACGGTAGTAATGGTTAATGTAACAGTTGCTGATAAAGCACGTGATGGAGTTGATTTTCTTCCATTAAGTGTTGATTTTGAAGAAAAACTTTATGCAGTGGGTAAAATACCTGGTAGTTACAAAAGACGCGAGGGTAAGCCTTCTGATAAGGCAATTTTAAACTCAAGATTAATTGACCGTCCTTTAAGACCATTGTTCCCTAAAAACTTTTACAATGACATTTCAATTGTTGCGACACCGCTTTCAGTTGACCCAGATGTAGCACCTGAAGCATTGTGTATGCTTGGGTCAAGTATTGCCTTGTCCATTTCGTCTGCTCCGTTTGAAGGTCCAACTGGTGCTGTAAATGTTGCTCTTGTTGATGGAGAATTTATTTTAAATCCTAATTTAGAACAAAGAGAAAAAAGTTTACTTAATTTAACTGTAAGCGGAACACACGACGCTATTTTAATGGTTGAAGCAGGGGCTAAATTCGTTGATGAAGAAACAATGCTTAAAGCAATTATGGTAGCACACGAAGAAATTAAAAAACAAGTTGAGTTTCAATTACAAATTATTAAAGAATTTAGTAAAGATAAAAAATGCGTTACAACTGAAGATGAACTTACTACACAAATTAGGGCAGAAGTAAAAGATTACGCTAATGAAAAACTTAACTATGTACTTGACACAATCATTCGTGAAGAAAGACAGCAAAGAGATGCTGATTTAAAGCAAGAATGTTTAAATGAATTTTCATCAAAATATCCTGAAGTGGAAAATATTGAAGCCATTGTAAATTCAACTATTTATGCAATGACAAAAGAAAAAGTAAGAAATAAAATAGTTGAAAAAGGAATTCGTTTAGATGGTCGTTCATTAGATGAAATTCGCCCGATTTGGTGTCAAGTTGGGTTGCTTCCAAGAGTTCACGGTTCAGGAGTCTTTACTCGTGGACAAACACAAGTCTTAACAACTTGTACTTTGGGTATGTTAAGTGAAATGCAAAAAATTGATGGGCTTAGTCAACAAGAAGAAGAAAAACGATATATGCATCAATACAATATGCCACCTTACAGCACAGGTGAAGCAAAAATGTTGCGTACACCTGGTCGTCGTGAAATTGGACATGGGGCACTTGCTGAAAGGGCATTGGAACCAGTTTTACCTACTGAAGAAGAATTCCCTTATTCAATAAGAACAGTTTCAGAAGTATTGAGTTCAAATGGCTCAACTTCGCAGGCAAGTGTTTGCGGTTCTACACTTGCTTTGATGGATGCTGGTGTACCAATTTCTTCACCTGTTGCAGGTATTGCTATGGGGTTAATCAAAGCCGATGATAAAACTTTTGTTTTGACTGACATTCAAGGCGAAGAAGATTTTTATGGCGATATGGATTTTAAAGTTGCAGGGACTGAAAAGGGTATTACAGCAATTCAAATGGATATTAAAATTAAAGGCATTGATGAAAATATCTTAAGAACTGCTTTGGAAAAGGCAAGAATCGGTAGATTATTTATTATGAATAAAATGCTTGAAACAATTAGTATGCCAAGAACTGAATTATCACCATACGCACCAAAAATTGCAACTTTAAATATTGACCCTGATAAAATTAAAGATGTTATTGGCTCTGGTGGTAAGAGTATCAATAAAATAATTGAAGAAACAAATGTAAAAATTGACATTGAAGATGATGGTTTTGTTACTATTGCCGGCTTTGATGCAAAAATGATTCAACGAGCAAAAGAAATTATTGAAGGCATTGTTATGGAAGTTGAAGTTGGTATGATTTTAAATGGACAAGTTGTTAGAACTAGTGATTTTGGTGCATTTGTAAAATTATCTCCAACTAAAGAAGGCTTAATTCATATTTCAAAACTTTCCGACAAACATATTGAAAAAACTGAAGATGTTGTTGTTGTGGGCGATAAGGTTAAAGTTGAAGTTATTAAAGTTGACAACAGAGGAAGAATTGATTTAAGATTAATACAAAAAATTTAAAAATAAATTAATTTGTTAAAAATTTATAAAATTAAATTATTATTAAAAGCAAATATAATGAAATATTATATTTGTTTTTTTATTAGATTTATAAATCAATTGATTGTTTTTTATATTTATTTTGTTTTGTAAAATTATTTATTATATAGTTGTCCAAAATTTTTTCGTTATGGTTAAGAAAATAAAATTTATAGCATATAGATAATATACGGAGATATTTATGAATTATAGAATATTATCAAATGTATGTATTGTTTGTATGTTATTTGCGTTGTTTTGTGTTACTTACGATAATAGTATAAGAAGTGTTTTTAATCAAAGCAATGACGAGCCTTACTATTGCGGGGACGCAAATTTGCCACAAGTTTCATTGATGATAAATGTTTATTGGGGAAATGAATATATTGAATCGATGCTGGATGTACTAAAAGAAGCAAACATACAAACTACATTTTTTGTTGGTGGTTCGTGGGCAAATAAATATACCGAATTATTAAATAAAATTGTGGAAGCGGGGCACGAATTGGGCAATCACGGTTTTAATCATAAGGAACATTCAAAATTAACTTATGAGCAAAATTACAATGAAATTAATATGTGTCACGAAGTTGTAAAAGGTTTAACTAATGTTGAAATGAATTTATTTGCTCCACCATCGGGCGATTTTAATAAAACAACTTTACAAGTTGCTTCTGCACTAAACTACAAGACTATAATGTGGTCAAAGGATACGATTGATTGGAGAGATAAAAATACCGATTTAATAGTAAAAAGGGCAACTAATAATTTAAAAAATGGCGATTTAATTTTAATGCATCCAACAAAAAATACGCTAGAAGCATTACCTTCAATTATTGATTACTGCAAGAAAAATGGACTAACTATTACAACTGTATCAAAATGTTTAAACATTAAAAATTAGAGTTGACAAAATATGACAAAATTTTTAATAAATGATTTTAATTGTTAAATAAATTCATTGTTTTTTGTTGTGTAAAAAAACTTTTTGTGATATAATCTTTCTTATAGCGGAATGATAAGGAGATTATATGATTCGTAAAATATTGACAAGAGAAAACACAACACCATTGATTGTGTTGTTTGTGTCTTTACTTGTGCTAATTTGCATATCATTTTCAATTTTAGATTTGTTAAATCACTTATTGATAGGCATTTGTGGTGCAAGTATTTATATTTTGCTTTTACTATTAATTGCTTTGTCTGTATCCAAAATTATGGGATATAAAAACATATTTACGCCAAGTTTTATTGTGTCATTATGTATTATTGCTTTTTCAATGATGTTTATTATACACATAGCATTGACAAGCAGTTCATATAATTTATCATTTGTCGATTGTATGGAGTATCCGTTTAGTAATCTTACTCCTGCTGGAGCAATTTTTTCATTTGTCATTTATCCGCTAAGATTGTTGTTGCCTACTGAAGCCGTAATATGTTTATTTGTCATTTTAATGATTGTATTTTTTTGTGTATGTGTTGATAAACAATTTCATCACAAACACTTGCTAATACCTAGACAAGCCACAAATAATTCAACAACAACAGAAAAGGTGAAATTAAATAAGGTATCTAGCAAAACTCAAACAATGAAAGTTCCAAACGCAACAATGGAAAAAAACAAAAGTATGCCAACCTTTATTTCAATGCCTTTAACTTTAAATGCAAAAATTGAAAAAGATGAAAAAGATAAAATTAACGATTTAGTTACACCAATTACACCTAAACCAATAAATATTAAAAAACGAGAACCAGTAAAGCAAACGAAAGTTGACCCAACTATTTATTCGGGTATAATAAGTTCTGATAATATTATTGATGGTAAAGGTTCAATAACTTTGCAAGATGCTATTGACGGTAGTCAAGTTACACCATTAAAGCCTCAAAAATTTATTTTTAACGAAAGCGATGAAACTAACTTGTTTGATAAGCCAAAAACAATTTTGCAAGAAAAAAATACTAGCGAATTTAAAGTTTCGCCGGTTGTCGACGATTTTAATGAAAAACAAATTGGAAATTTTGAAAGTAACGTTAATTTAGAAGATGATGCATTTACTAAATTAGGCTTAAGTAAACAAGAAAACAATTTTAGTAATCAAGAATTTAATACTGAAAATATTATATTTGACAACAACAAAACAAATAATGCTAGCAGTACAACTGATGATTTGTTAAATAATTTATTTAATAAAGAACAAGATACGCAAAAAACTGAAGTAGTTAAACAAGAAGCACCTAAACCAAAAAGAAAAGCAAAGTATGTGCGACCACCACTTGAACTTCTTACAACACAAAGTTCCATACCTTCAATGTCGCAAGAAAAGTATGAAGAAAAGGCAAGAATCATTGAAGAGAAGTTTGAAGAATTTAAAATATCTGTTAAGTGCGTTGGCGTAACAAGAGGGCCAGCAATTACTAGATACGAATTTGAAATGCCACAAGGTGTAACTGTTAATAAAGTTTTACAATACACTAATGACATATCTATGGTGCTTGAAAGTAGGAAAGCAATAAGAATCGAAGCCCCGATTCCTGGGAAAAACGCATTTGGTATTGAAGTGCCAAATGATACAGTTGATACCATTGGTTTAAGAGATATTATTGACACTAAACAATTTAGAGAAGCACCTTCGCCACTAACTTTTGCACTTGGTAAAGACATAACAAATAGACCGGTTTTGTCCGATGTAGGTAAATTAGTGCACACTCTAGTTGCGGGTTCAACAGGTAGTGGTAAATCAGTTTTTATGAATGCAGTTATCATTTCTTTATTATATAAATCTTCACCGCAAGATTTAAGAATAATTTTGATTGACCCTAAATATGTAGAATTTGTTATATTTGAAAATTTACCGCATTTGCTTTTACCAAAAGTTGTTGCTGAACCAGCACAAGCAGTAAGTGCTTTGGCATGGGCTTGCGAGGAAATGGAAAGAAGAAATAGAGTTTTTGCGCAATATTATGTTCGAAGTATTGATGAATACAATGATATGCCCGAAGTTAAAGATGGAACATTGGAAAAAATGTATAAGATAGTCATTATGGTAGATGAATTAGGCGATTTAATGATTAGTACTAGAAAAGAAATTGAAGAGAAAATACTTAAACTTACTCAAAAGGCTAGATCAAGCGGTATACACTTAATATTGGCAACTCAAAGACCATCGGTAGATGTTATTACTGGTACAATCAAAGCGAATTTGCCATCAAGAATTGCTTTTGCGTTAACAAACTATAATGACTCAAAAACAATTATTGAACAAAGCGGGGCAGAAAAATTGCTTGGTCGTGGTGATATGCTATATTGCCCACGCGGTGAAGAGCCTACGCGTTTACTAGGGGCATTTATTACGCAACAAGAAGTGTCATCAATTGTTAAATTTATAAAAGAGCATAACACTTGCGAATATGACCCAGAAATAGAAAAAAGCATTATGGTTGAAAAAACAACTGAAGCAAGTTTTGGTGATGGTGCTGATGCAACTAAGGATGAATATTTTATACCAGTACTTAGAAATGCTATTGAAACTCAAATTTGTTCAATTTCATCTATTCAAAGACGCTTTAGCATTGGATATAACAGAGCAGCACGCATTGTTGATGAATTAGAAGCAAGACAATACATTTCTAAAGCAGATGGCACAAAGCCTAGACAAATCTTTATTACAATGGAAGAATTTTTAAGATTGTATGGCGACAAAGGTTAAAACGGAGAAAAAGAATGAATCCAAATGAAAAATCATTTGCACTTATAAGTCTTGGGTGCGATAAAAATACTGTTGATAGTGAAAAAATACTATATTTACTTAAAAATGCAGGCTTTAAATTAGTTAATGATGTAAAAGAAGCCAACATAGCTATTATAAACACTTGTGCTTTTATCTTAAGTGCACAAAAAGAATCAATTGAAAGAATACTTGAAGTTGAACAACTAAAACAAGGAAAATGCGAAAAAATTATTGTTTGCGGTTGCTTGGTACAAAGAAACGGCGATGAAATTAGGGAAAGCATACCTAGTATTGATTTGCTTGTTAACATTGATGATTATGACAAAATTGTCGAATTAGTTTATTCATTATATGATGTAAGTGAATTTAATGTATGTCAATTAGTAAGCCCAGCACGCATACTTTCAACTCCAAATCATTATGCTTATGTAAAAATTGCTGATGGTTGTGATAATTTTTGTACATATTGCACTATACCAAAAATAAGGGGTAGATTTAGAAGTAGAAAAATTGAAGATATAGTTGAAGAATGTCAAGCATTAGCAACAAATGGTGTAAAAGAATTGATTATTGTTGCTCAAGATGTAACAAGATACGGGATAGATATTTACAACGAATATAAACTTGTTGATTTACTACAACAATTAGTTAAAATTGATGGTATCGTTTGGGTAAGATTACATTATTGCTACCCTGAACTTATTTATGATAAGTTAATAAAGTTCATAAATGACGAACCTAAAATGTGTAAGTATCTAGACATACCTTTACAACATGTTAGTAATAACATTTTGAAAAAGATGAACAGAAAAAGTAGTTATGAAAGTATTTGTGAACTTATAACAAAAATAAAAAATCAACCAAATAAAATAGCAATTCGAAGTTCATTTATTGTCGGATTTCCTAGTGAAACTCACAATGATTTTGCACAATTAAAAAATTTTATTTTAACGCAACAACTAGATAATGTAGGGGTTTTTGAATATTCAAGGGAAAACGGTACGCCTGCTTACAGTATGCCAAAACAAATTTGCAATATAACAAAGAAATTGAGAAGAAAGAAATTATATAATTTGCAAAAAAATATTGTTAAAATAAATAATGAGCAATTAGTTGGTAAAACACTATTGTGTGTGTGCGATGAAATAAATGACGGTAGTATTATTATGAGAAATCAATATAATTCGCCAGAAGTTGATAGCGTAGTGTATTGTGAAAATTTTGACGGAGTAGAGCAGGGGGCATTTTATGAAGTCGAAATTATCGGTTTTTATGAATATGACTTGTTAGGAAAGGTTATAAAAAGGAGATAATAATGAATTTACCTAATAAAATTACAATTTCAAGAATAGTTCTTGTGCCTATTATTATGGCGTTTTATATGATAGAATGTATACCATATGGCAAACTTGTTGCAACCATTCTATTTTTGATTGCATCAACTACCGACTTTTTAGATGGGTACTTGGCTAGAAAAAATAATCAAGTTACAGATACAGGAAAATTTTTAGACCCAATAGCAGATAAATTGCTTGTAATGGCTGGTATATTAATTATAATAATAGATTTAATTTTACCATTATATGTATATATTTTAATATGTGCATTAATTTTTGCAAGAGATTATTTAGTTAATAGTTTAAGACAAGTAGCAAGCACAAAAGGGGTAGTTATCGCAGCGGATAAATCTGGAAAACTTAAAACAGTTTTGTTGGATATTGCTTTAATTGGAATGATGTTTTTAGGAAGTAATTTACAAGAAAATTGGTTTAGTGGACTTGCTGTTGATATAATTTCTTATATAGTTTATTTTGTTGGTGCTTTTGCTTTGTTTATGGTTATTTATTCTACAGTGGAGTATTTTTATAAAAACAAAAATGTACTAAAGGGTGAGTAATGAATACATCAGTTTTGGTGGTTATGGGAAACGACAAAGCCAAATGGATTGTTAAAAATTATAATATATTACATAAGCAATTTTTTAAACTTGGTTTAGATATAACACAATTTGGAGTTGTAAATGATTTGTTAGGAATAGACTACAAATCATTTTCAAAAGGGCTAACAATTTTTGTCGAAGATGAACATAAAAATGCTAGTTCTTTACTCGTACCGCTAAACCAAATGCAAGATTGTGGTGATGGTATTTTTATAAGTCCAGCAAATAATATTATTGTGGTAGGTTTAGATATTTTTGAATCATTTGAAAAATTTAAAACAATTTTAAAGAATAATTTAAAAATCGACTATGACAATTATTGTATAAAATGTTTTGGAGTTTCTGAAACTAACTTAAACAATTATTTAAAAGAATATAAAAACTCAAATAATGTTTTTGAATACTCTGTTGAAAATTCATATGGCGATAGTTTAATTATTTTCCGCTTTATGTCATCAATTAATAAAACCATTCAAGATAATATTGTATCTACTTTTGTTAAAGATTTAAAACAGGCATTTTATGCGTCAAAAGATATAAAATTAGCAGAAGCAATTTATGAAATTTTAGATTTGCGTCATTTAAAAATAAGTGTTGCCGAAACATTTACAGGTGGGAATATTGCTAGTACAATAATTAATCAAAACAAAATTTCAAAAAATATTATTGAAGAATCTGTTATAGTTAATTCACCAAATTCTATAAATAAAATTTTAGGTGTGGATGAAAAAATCTTAAATCAATATTCAATGGTAAGTGCTGAAACTGCTTACGAAATGGCAACATCTCTTTTAAATAAAACAAATTGTGATATGTCGTTAATAGCTGTAGGCGATTTTAATGTTAAAACTAAAGATGGGAATGTTGTATTTTTTACTGCAATAGGCGATAAAAATGCAGTTAATGTTTATCAACATAAAGCAGTTGTAGATAAAAAATTTACAATAAATTATGCAACAAATACAGTAATTTTTGAATTAATTAAAAAACTTCGTCAAAATGCTTTGAATATTTCAAATTATGTTGTATAATGTATTTATGAAAAATATGTTCTAAAAAATGGAGTAAACTATGGAAGAAAAAGACAAATTACTTGAACAAGTATTAGCGGACCTTGAAAAACAATATGGAAAAGGCGCAATAATGAAAATGGGGGACAAATTTTATCAAAAAATTGATGTAATTCCTACAGGGTGTTTCACTCTTGATAACGCGTTAGGAATAGGGGGTGTTCCTAAAGGTAGAATTATTGAAATTTATGGTCCTGAATCATCAGGTAAAACTACAGTTACATTGCATATTATCGCCGAAGCACAAAAAATGGGCGGGTTGGCTGCCTTTATTGACGCTGAACACGCTTTAGACCCTGTTTATGCTTCAAAAATTGGTGTAGATGTTGAAAATTTATATCTATCACAACCAGACACAGGTGAGCAAGCACTTGATATTACTGAATCGCTAGTTAGAAGCGGAGCATTTAGCATTATAGTAATTGACTCAGTTGCAGCATTAACACCTAAAGCGGAAATCGAAGGCGAAATGGGTGAAAGTTTTATAGGCTTACAAGCAAGGTTAATGTCTCAAGCATTAAGAAAACTTACTGGCATTATTAATAAGTCAAATACTTGTGTTATTTTTATCAATCAATTAAGAGAAAAAGTTGGAGTTTTATTTGGTTCTCCTGAAGTTACAACTGGTGGTAAAGCATTAAAATTTTATGCTTCAATAAGAATTGATATTAGAAAGGCAGATGTAATAAAGGCTGGCGAAAATATTATAGGAAACAAAACAAAAGCAAAAGTAGTTAAAAACAAAATGTCGCCACCATTTAAAGTTGCAGAATTTGATATTATGTATGGTACAGGAATATCTAAAGAAGGAAGTTTGTTAGATATTGCTGTTGAAAAAAATATAATACAAAAAAGCGGTTCTTGGTTCTCTTATAACGATACAAAAATTGGTCAAGGCAAAGAGGCTGCAAAACAATATTTAATTGATAATAAAGATGTCTACAATGAAATTAATGAAAAAGTTAAATCATTGTATGAAGTTATTGAATAATAAAAAATAAACAACATTTATGTTAGTTGGAGAAATATTTTTATAAAAATTCTCTAAAAATATAATGTTGTTTTTTTATATAAATTTACAAAAATTATAGTCTAAGAGTTATATCAGCAATGGGTAATATTACTTAATTACTTATATTTTTTTATTACTGACACTTTCAAAAATTTTATAATAGTTTTTTATTTAATTTAATAAACTAATTGCTTGACAAAATATTAAAAAAAATATACAATTATCTTGTACATAGAAATATGTATAATTTTTAAGGAGAAATAATCGGTATGTCTATAAATATGCTTTATAGCATCAGTATCGGTGTTTTCCCATTGATTTTAATAATTTTAGGTTGTGTGGCTATAGGGGTTGTTGGCGGTTATTTTTTGTATAAATTAATAATACAGAAAAAAATTGACAGTGCTACAAAATCGGCAAAAAAGATTATTGAAGACGCCATAAATGATGCTAAAGCCCAAAAGAAAGAACTTATTCTTGAAGCAAAAGATGAAATCTTTAAATTAAAAGCAGATAATGATTTAGAAATTAAAGAAAGAAGACAAGAAATACAAAGAATTGAAGAACGAGTTCTTCAAAGGGAAGAATATCAAAACAAAAAAGAACAAAGTCTTGAATTAAAGGCTGAACAATTAGAAATTAGCAAACAACAACTTGAACAAAAAGAAAATCAATTATATTCTTATGAGCAAGAGTTAGAAAATAAAAAACAAAATATTACACACGAATTAGAAAAAGCGTCCAAAATGACTCAAGAAGAGGCAAAAAATGCCCTTATTGAAAGCATTAAAGATGAAACGCGTAAAAACATTGCATCTGAAATTCGATTAATGGAAGAAGAAGCAAAAGAAAATGCTAACAAAAATGCAATTAATATTATAACTCAAGCAATACAAAGATGTGCTACTGATTACACTGCAGAAATTACCGTATCTACTATTTCAATTCCAAACGAAGAAATGAAAGGTAGATTAATTGGCAGAGAAGGTAGGAACATTCGTGCAATAGAAAATGCAGTTGGAATTGATTTAATTATTGATGATACACCTGAAACAGTAGTATTATCAAGTTTTGACCCATTAAGACGCGAAATAGCAAAACGAACTATTGAAAAACTTATGTTAGATGGAAGAATTAATCCAGCAAGGATTGAAGAAATGGCTAACAAAGTTAAGAATGATTTAGAAAATGAAATGAAACAAATTGGGGAAGATGCATCCTATGATGTTGATGTTCACGGTTTGCACCCAGCATTATCAATGCTTTTAGGACGATTAAAGTACAGAACAAGTTATGGTCAAAATGTGCTTGTACATTCAATGGAAGTTTCGCACTTAGCAAGTATGATGGCTGCTGAATTAGGTGTTGATGTTGAAACTGCTAAACGCGGTGGACTTTTGCACGATATAGGTAAAGCAGTTGACCAAGAATTAGAAGGTTCTCATGTTGAACTTGGTGTTCAATTAGCAAAAAAATATAAAGAAAATGATGCTGTTATTCATTGTATTGAAGCACATCACGGCGATGTTCCTTTTAAATCAATTGAAGCAATTTTAGTACAAGTTGCTGATGCTATTTCAAGTGCTAGACCAGGAGCAAGACGAGAAAGTCTTGAAAGTTATGTTAAACGAATTGAAAAACTTGAAGAAATTTCTAATTCATTTAATGGTGTAGAAAAGGCGTATGCTATTCAAGCAGGTAGAGAAATTCGTATTATGGTTAAACCTGATGAAATTTCAGATGATGAAGCACTATTTTTGGCAAAAGATATTGCTAAAAAGATAGAACAAGAAGTTGAATATCCTGGACAAATTAAAGTTAATGTAATTCGTGAAACTCGTAAGATTGAATATGCAAAATAATGTTTTAAATTGATTTATATAAAAACTTAAAAAAGTTGAGTAGTTTGTAATTACTCTTAGGTTAAACTTTAATGTTTGCTTAAGAGTTTTTTTATTAGCGTTGCTAAAAAAGTAAAGTTTTAAAGTTAAACTATTAAGAAATTAAACAAATAAAATCAAAAGGAACACTAGAAGATAGTAAATTTTTTTATTATTTTAAAAATTTTTAGAGTAAAAACATAATTATTTTATTTGTAATAACAAAGTTATTTAAAATTGTAATTTTTAATAATTACATTTTTTTTAGTTTAGCAACAAAATTGTATATTTTTCGTAACATTATTAATGTTATAATAAGCAAGAGGTGAAAATGGCAAGAAAATTTGTAATAACAAGTGGCAAAGGTGGTGTAGGTAAAACAACAATATGTGCTAATCTTGGTTCAAGACTTGCTCATTTAAAGCAAAAAGTTTGTATTCTTGATGTTGATATCGGTTTAAATAATTTAGATGTTGTTATGGGGGTAGAAAAACAAATTATTTATGATATTGTTGATTGCATAGAAGGGCGTTGTAGAATTAAACAGGCATTAATTCAAGATAATAATGAGCCATATCTATACATTATGCCTTCAACACAAAGTTTACACTCAAATAAAATTAATAAATTACAAATAAAATCTATAGTCGATGAATTATCAAGCATATTTGACTATATTTTGATAGATTGTCCAGCAGGGATAGATTTAGGATTTCATAGAGCAGTTTTTTCTGCTTCTGAAGCAATTGTCGTAACTACACCTCACATTTCTGCCATAAAAGATGCTTCAAAAGTAGTTGACATTTTAAGTACTTACGAATTATTTAGTACTAAACTTGTCATAAATAGGGCAAGAGGTGATTTAATGGCTAGTAATGAAATGCTTTCAATTACCGACATTAGTCATCTTTTTGACATTGAACTAATTGGAGTTATTCCTGAAGATGATAACATAACAACTTGTTTAAACTCAGGTGGAGCAGTTGTATCAAAGTCAAGAGCCGGAATGGCTTTTGCTCAGTTGGCAGAAAACATTCAATATAATTCAAACAAAATTATTAACTTTCAAAGCGAATATAAAGGATTATGGGGATATTTAAAACGAAAAATTAAAAGGAAAATTTAAATATGCAAAAATATATTACTACAAATGCATTAGATAGAGTAAAATCAGCATTATCAACTGATAAACACTTTAAACCAGATAAATTTTGCGAAGTAATAAAATCGGAAGTTTATCAAGTATTAAAAGAGTACGCTGATATAAAAAATGATGATTTCGAAGTAAATATTCAAGTTAATGAATTTGGTGAATATAACATAAATATAAGTGCGTTGGCACGCAGATTAAAAATTGTAGGTATTGTGCCTGACAAAAATTAATGTAATGGATGCTAAATAAATAGACTATAAAAATAAGTATAGTCTATTTGTTTTTTTTATTGCATAAAATGTGATATGAAAAGTTTTAGAAATATTTTTGCAACTATTAAACTCAAAAATATATTTTTTGTAATAATTGTTGGAATATGTTGTTTAACAATTAATGTAATTGACCGTTCGTTTTGGGATAATTTAGTTGAAAGTATAAAAACCACATTAGAATCGGCAAAGCCAACTGAAGAGCTATTTGACGATACAAGTGGAGTAAAATTAGTTTCAGTATTGTTTAAAGAAAATTCTTGTCTAGTATCAACAGAACCTATTGATTATGATTTGCAGTTAACTGACTATGAAAATTTTATTAATGATAGTGGAATAATAACTGTAATTGGTGCAAAAGGAATTTTATATGCTCCTTTTAAAGGTGAAATAGAAATTACAGAATTAGTAGATAATTTTACACAAATAACCATAAAGCATAGCGAAGATTTATGTACAGTATTTTCTGGCAAATTTGGATTAGGAATAAAAAACGGTGATAATGTAAGAAAAGGGCAACCCCTTGCCTTGATGTTAAGCGATATGCAATTTTATCTTAAACAGGGAGATGAGATTATAGATAACTTTAATAGTTCAGGAGATGAAAAATGGAACGATTAAAGTTTAGAATACACCCATTGTTTTTAGTTATTGGAATATTAACATTTTTTGTTGGTGTAGGGGAAATATTTTTATGTTACTTAGTAACTGTGCTTTTGCACGAAATAGGACACGCAATAGTTGCTAGGCATCTTGGTTATCAATTAGAACAAATATCACTTTTACCGTTTGGTGCGGAACTTAGTTTACAAGACGACAATTTTACACCAAGCGACGAAATTAAAATTGCAGTTGCTGGACCATTAGTTAACTTAATATTAATTATAATTTGTGTATCTTTATGGTGGATATTTCCAATAACATATTATTACACTGATTTATTTGTTTTTAGCAATTTTATAACATTTGTGTTTAATTTATTACCCGTATTTCCGCTTGATGGCGGTAGGGTATTTAGAGCAATTATTTCAAAATATAAGGATACTAAAACAACTGAAAAAATTGTTAGTGTAACTGCTATAACATTATCATTATTATTTTTTGGTGTATTTATAGTGTCAATTTTTATCGAGCCACTTTTTTATATGGCGTTAGTATCGATTTTTTTATTGACGGGTGCATTTAATTTTAATAAGAACGCAGTTTACAAACGCAGAATATTTAGCAAAGATTTGCAAAAAAATTTTAAAAAAGGATGTAATGTTAATATTGTAGCAGTTTCTGAAGATATGCCACTTTATAAATTAGTTAAATTTGTTAACACTCAAAACTATACTATTTTTGTAGTTTATGACAAATCTAACAAATTAAAAAAAGTTATAATGGAAAAAAATTTAGACGAACTATTTACTAAATTTGATTCTTTTGAACTTTTAAAAGATATTATTTAAAAGTACTTTATATCATTTTGTTTTTTTTAAATAATGTGATATACTTATTAAGTAAGATAAGCATGGAAATTTATCTTAGGAGTGTATATGAGAATAAGCAAAGAAGATTTAATGGCTATTAAAAAAACTGGTGAAAGTATTTTTTTAAATGAAGTCCAATCATATTATTTGTTAGGGAACACAAATGAATATGACAAGTTTGAACCTACAAAATTAAATTTAAATGAATGTAGCGATTTTGATAAATATAAATATGCGTGTTGTTTATATGCTGGTTACAAAATTATTGAAGATGAAGAAAAAGCATATAAGATATGGCAAGAATTAGCAAAGAAAGGGCAAGCAGAATCGCTAATTGAATATTCTGTTTACCTATTTAAAAATAACGCCCAAGCAGAAGCATTTGATTGTTTACAACAATCAGCCACAAGTGGCAACACATTGGCACAGTTTAGAATAGGACTTTGCTATATGTTTGGTTTCGGCATTGAACAAAATGAAAAAAAAGCATTTGCAATATTTGAAAAACTATCTCAAAGCGATTATCCTAATGCAGTCTATATGCTCGGTTCATTTTATATGTCAGATAATGGTGTGATAGTTCAAAGAGATATTACTAAAGGTTGGGATTTAATTAAAAAAGCGGCAAAATTAGGGTCTCCGTTTGCTCAATATGAAGTTGCAATACAACTATGCGCAACATCTCAAAACAATGTTTTTTCGCAAGAAGTAATTACTTTATTGACAAGTTCTGCAGATAATGGCGATTTAAGAGCACAATACCTTTTAGCGCTTGCTTATGCAAAAGGCGAGGGTGTTGAAGTTAATTTGGAAAAATCTATGAATTACTTGGCTCAAAGTTTTGAAGGCGGTTTTCCATTAGCAATAGATTTAATGAAAAAAATTAAAGAAAGTTTGAAAGAAGAATAAAATTTATAATGTATAATAAGCAAATATGGTGTATTATAAAATAATAATACACCATATTTAGTGTATTATATTTTTGCTATCTTTTATAAAAAGTAAATATTTAATTTGCTTTACATAGTTGTAAAATTCCTTTCACAACATTTTCATTTCCTTGTAAATAAGTGTTTTTATTTTTTAATGTTTGTATTTGATTTGTTTTATTTAATTGTTTTTGAACTAAATTAATAAATGAATTAAGTTCTAAGATTGGCATATAACAACCTAAATTATGTTGAGTAAAAAATTTTGCATTTTCAATTTGTTCCCCGCGTGATTCTTTTTTAGTTAAAGGAACGATTATCATTGGCTTACCAATTGCTAAAATTTCGAAAAGAGCATTTGAACCACCGCGTGTAAGTACAATATCGCTACTATTAATAAGTAAAGGCATTTCATTTGAAAATTCAATTTGTAAATAACTATCATTTTTAATTTGCTTTAACTTATTAATGCCACATAAATGAATTATATTATAATTTTTTGTTAATTCATCAATATTTTGGTAAATAAATTCATTAATTGTTTTTGAACCTTGACTACCACCAACAGCTAATATAGTTTTTTTGTTATTTTTGAAGAAATTTTGCTTATGTGGAGGATTTAAAAATTCTTCTCGAATAGGTGTACCGGTTTGTATGATTTTATTTGATTTGCTATAAATTGGAAATGTTGTAAAAATTTTGTCACAATATCTACTACAAATTTTATTTGCTAGTCCTAATGAAGTATCTGATTCGTGAATTAAAACTTTTATGCCTAGTTTATGACCAGCCATTACTACTGGGAGAGATATATAACCACCTTTTGAAAAAATAACATCAACATTTAAACTTTTTAATAATTTTTTACATTCATTAATGGATTTTATTAGTTTAAAAGGTATAGTTAAATTTTTTAAAGTAAATTTTCTAATTAATTTAGGGGGAGTGATAGCGAAATATTCTATTCCATATTGTTCCACCAATTTTTTTTCATTTTCTTTATTGCTACCAATGTAGTATATATTATCAAAGTGTTTTTTAAGTTCTTTTACAATTGCTAAATTTGGTATTATATGTCCAGCGCTACCGCCACCAGTTAGTACAATATTCATTTTACACCTCTCATTTATTATATGATTTTTTTATGTATTTATAAGTATGATATGTTTTTTTAAAAAAAGTATGTTATAATAACCTAAGGAAAAAATATTATGAATTTGAAATATAGTGATTTAATTAAAATTGAAAAACCTTCTCGCTATTTAGGGGGAGAATTTAACAGCATTAACCATTTTGACAAGAACAAAATAAGTAATTGTTTTTGCTTTCCTGATTTGTATGAAGTTGGTATGTCGCATACAGGAATGAAAATATTATATGAATTATTAAATAGTTTAGATAACAGTTTTTGTGAAAGGTGTTTTGCACCTAAATTAGATTTTGCAAATTTGTTAAGGCAAAAAAATGAAAAATTGTTTTCTTTGGAAAGTCATACTGAATTAAATAAATTTGATTTTTTACATTTTACTTTTCAATACGAAATGAGTTATACAAACTTTTTATATATGCTTGATTTAGCGAATATTCCATTTTTTGCAAAAGATAGAAATGAAAGTTACCCAATAATAATAGGGGGAGGCCCTTGTGCAGTTAATCTTGAACCAATTGCTGATTTTCTTGATGTTGTTATTGTGGGTGATGGTGAAGAAGTTAATGTAAAACTTCAAAATGTATATAGTAAAGGAATGACTAAGCAAGAATTTTTTAATGTAATTAAAGATTTTGATGGCATATATATTCCTATGCTACATAAAACACACAAAGATAAGTTTACAGTAGTTGATTATGATAAAAAAATTAAAAAAGCAATTGTGCAAGATTTAAACAAAGCATTTTATATGTCAAAACCAGTCGTACCAAATATTGACATAGTACATAATCGTGGAGCAGTTGAGTTATTCCGTGGTTGTACTAGGGGATGCAGATTTTGCCAAGCAGGATACATTTATAGACCAGTTAGAGAAAGAACGATTGATAATATTTGCAAAATTTCAACAAATATAATCCAAAATACAGGCTATAGCGAACTATCTTTATTTTCTTTGTCAACGGGTGATTATCCAAATTTATTAGAGTTAATGGATAAATTAAAAAATGAACCAATTTTAAAAAATGTAAAATTTTCATTGCCTTCATTAAGATTAGATAGTTTTAAAGGTGCATATTCTTTTGAAAGTCGCAAATCAAGTTTGACATTTGCTCCAGAAGCGGGTACGCAAAGATTAAGAGATGTTATTAATAAAAATATAACTGAAGAAAATATTTTACATAGTCTTGAAGATGCATTTAATGCTAATTATGATAAAATTAAATTATATTTTATGATTGGCTTACCAACTGAAACTATACAAGACATACAAGGCATCATAGATTTAGCCCAAAAAATACAATTGGTTTACCAAAATGTAAAAGGGGCAAAAAAAAGACCAAAACTTACAGTTAGTACAAGTATTTTTGTACCTAAACCTTTTACTCCGTTTCAATTTGAAAAATTTGCTGATGAAAGCGATGTTTTAAATAAAATTGATTATTTAAAGAATGGACTTCGTGCCATAGGAGTTAATTATAACTACCACGATTACAAAACAAGTTTAATTGAAACTATATTGGCAAGGGGAGATAGAGAACTTTGTAAAGTTATTGAAAAAGCCTATAGATTAGGATGCATCTTTGATGGTTGGAATGAAATGTTTGATTTTGAAAAATGGCAAGAAGCACTTAAAAATGTTGATTTTAAAAAATATCTTGATGAAATAGAAGAAAACACTATTTTGCCTTGGGAACATATTGATGTTGGAGTAAGCAAAGAATATTTAAAAAAGGAAAGATTAAATTCTCGCAACGAAAAGACAACAAGAGATTGTCGTTTAGGTTGTACTAATTGTGGTTTAATTAAATTTGGAGGATGTGGTGTTACTAATAAAATTTAATAAAATAGATTCTTTTGCATACAATTCTTATTTAGATTGTCGAGATGTGATTGTACAAACTATAAAAAGAGCAGGGATAGATGTTAATTATTCGCAAGGTTTTAATCCGCACGAATTACTATACTTTAGTCCACCAACTTCGTTGGGAATTGAAAGTTTTTGCGAATATTGCTATATTGTTACAGATTATCAAAATGCTGAAAATTTTAAAGAATTATTTAACAAATATGCACCCGCAGGGCTACAAGTTGAATTTGCAAAAATAATTGACAAAAAACCAAATTTTTATGACTTATATGATTTTGCTGAGTATCAATTTATTTTCTCAAACAAAGTAAAACTAAATTTTGCTGATGAAAGTTTTGCAAGAAAAATGAATGTAGATTTTAGTAATAAAATTTTTTCTATTAATGCAAATGAAAATATTATTACTTGTATAATGGCGTGCGGACAAAAGGGGAATTTAAAACCAAGTGCTTTAGTTGAATATTTTAGTTCATTTGAAACTTTTGAATTAGATAAGATAAAAAAATTAAAAGTATTTAAATTAGAAAATCAAATACTTGTAAATATAGATAGTTTGCTATAAAAAATGGAAAAAATCTCCAAAAAAAAAATTGGAGTTTTTTTTAATAATTTTTTAGTATATACTCATAATATTGTTGAGGAGAAATACAATGGAAAAAATTTGTACAAAAGACGATAGCATAGAATTGTTGAATGAAATATATAAAAATGTAAAAATGGCAACGCAATCATTGGAAAATGTTTTAACAAGTATAAAGTTAGAAGATATAACTGTTGAATTAAGCAAAGAAAGCACTGAATACAATATTTTTGAAAAAGAATGTATTATGATTGCAAATTCTAAAGACTATAACTTAAAAGATAATAATATAATTCAAAAAACTCAATTATGGGTATCAATAAAACTTAATATGTTAGCGTCAGCATGCACTCAGCATATTGCCGAAATGCTATTGATTGGAACAATGATGGGCATTATTGATTTAGTTAAAGCCGTAACTAATTATGAAAATGCTGACACTGAAATTATGAATTTAGCAAATAAACTTATTGAATATGAAAGAAATAATATTGATACATTCTTTGAATATTTAAAAGTTAAACCTAAAGATAAAAATCAATGTGAAGAATAATGAATAGTATTTTAAAATGTTTTATAATTGGTTTATTTTTAATCGGAACAATAATGAGTTTGCTTTCATATAACTTTTTTAATAGTCTTAATTTATATAGGGCAAGAGATGATAATGGCAACACTCAAAAATTTTATGTCATTGACGAAGTTAGGGCAAAAGAATTGTTTAATGAATTTGAACAAGATGTTGAAGAAGAAGATTTTGATTTAATAAGATTTTTCGAAAGATTAAATGGCGATTTTAGATTCGAATATTAGATATTGAGTATTATAAAAATATAATACGCAATATGTTGTGTATTATGTTTTTAAACATTATAATTTATTGTTTATTAAAATTTAAAAAAATAATGTATTTTATTTATTTAATTAATTAACAAAAAATGAACTTAATGCAACTAATTTAAAATTGCAAATAGTTCATTTTTTAATTATATTTTTATTCTAGCATCAATTAAAACAGGTTCGCCAGATTTATCTTCAATTAAAATTGGGTTAAGGTCTAATTCTTTTATGTCATAACTTAAAGCAAAATTATTAATTTTTAACATAATATCTTTTAAAACTTCTAAGTTAGCAGGTGGTAAATTTCTAATTTTGTTAAGCAATGAAGAAGATTTTAAACTTTTAATTTGATTTTCAATATCAATTTCACTTGTTGGCAAAACTTTAAAACATACATCTTTTAATGCTTCAACAAATATGCCACCAAGCCCAAACATTGAACATAAATCAAATTGACTATCTTTAACAATTCCGTAAACAAATTCACGATTTGACGATTTCATTTGTTGTATGATAAAACCATCAAGACCATCTAAACAGTTATTTTTTGCTAAACTAATATTAATTTCTTCAAATGCTTTTATTAATTGGTTTTCGTCTTGAATTCCAACTTTTACACCGCCAACATCACTTTTATGAGTGATAGTTTTTGATGTAATTTTTACAACAACTGGATACCCAATTTGTTTGGCTTGTTCTTTAGCAGTTTCGATATCTTTAACATATGCGTATTTTACTAATGGCAATTTTAGTTCCTTTAAAACTTCCAAAGATTCGTAAGTAGTTAATAATTCTCTATTTTCTTTTTTTGCTTGTAATATAATTTTGTCTATATTTTTATTTTTAATTATTTTTTCTTGTATTTTTAATTTTTCAATTTTTTTAGTTGCAAATTTTAAAGCATCAGCAATGTTTTCACTAGAATCAAAAATTGGTAGATGTTTTACTTTGTTTTTTATTTCTAGTAATTCATTTTGATGAGTTATGAAAATTCCCATAATTAATTTATCAGGATGTTGTTCTTTTAATTTGTCAACAATTTCTGCTATTTCAATTGATTTTGTACCCATAATGTATAAATGTATACAAATAATTGCATCAATTTTTTCATTATTAATACAAAATTCAAGAGTTTTTTTGTAGTCATCAACCGAAGCAGATGCAACCATATCAACTGGATTTTTTACTGATGCTTGACTTTGTAAATATGACTTCATATATGATTTTTCATCGTCAGTAAAATTATATAAATCAATTCCATTGTTGCTTAAAGCATCTACCGCCATAATAGCAGGGCCACCTGCGTTCGTAATTATTACTGCATTTTTTGCCGTTTCAAAATTATTTGTAGTTGCAAAAATTGTTGCAAGGTCCACCATTTGTGAAATTGAATCAACTCTCATTACTCCGCATTGTTTCAAAAAGGAATCTACAATTACATCAGAACTTGCAAGTGTACCAGTATGTGATGATGCTGCACTAGCACCTTTGGCACTGCGACCAGATTTTATGCAAATAATTTTTTTATTGCATTTTTTACAAATTTTCATAAATTCTTTAGGACAAGGTATTGATTCAAGATACATTAAAATTTGTGTAATATCTTTGTCGTTATTAAAACATTCAATTAAATCGTGAACTTTTACATCACAAGCATTTCCAAAACTAATTGCATATTTTAGTCCAATTTGTGAATTTTCAATAATATTCATAATACCGCTTAAATATGCGCCCGATTGGCTGAGTAGGGCAATGCTTCCATTTTTACATTTTGATTGCCCAAAATTTGCATTTAACATAAGTTTGTTATTTACAAAGCCAATTGTGTTAGGTCCGATAATATTTAATTCATTATCTTTAGCATAATCAGAAATTTTTTGTTGAATAAGTTTTCCTTCTTGATTAAGTTCGCCAAATCCTGATGTAATAATATAAAAGTTTTGAACTCCAAAATCTTTACATTGTACAATTGTTTCAAAAACAGATTTAGCAGGGATTGCTATGATGACAAGTTGGGGAATTTGTGGTAAATCATTGATAGATTTATAACATTTTAAATTTTGACAATTATCGTATTTGGGATTAATAGGATAAATTTTTCCTTCATATCCACCGTTAATGATATTGTTTAATAATCTATAACCAACGGAATCTATTTTGTTTGATGCGCCGATTAGAGCAATAGATTTAGGGTTTAATAAAGTTTGCAAATTTCTATTCATAAATATCTCCTAGCGATTTATTATAGCATAATTGACATTTTAAGTAAAATAAATTCAAACTAAAAACAATTTTTTCTTAAAAACAATTGACAATAATTAAAAAATCTTATATACTTTATAAGTCAAAATTAGGAGAGAGCAATGTTATTAGACCTCAACCTAGCAAAAAGTAGAAGCGGTATTGATGTTCATAAAAATTTGGAATTTCAAATTCCGAGTGATGTCATTGATGATCTGGGTTTTAAAACTCAATCACCTTGTAACATTTCAATATCATATCAATACAACTCAGATTTTGTGCTTGTGAAGGGGCAAGGCTCTGTGTATTTGACGGGGAATTGTTTTCGTTGTGGAGATGAAGTTAAGTTATTACATACCTTTAAGTTTGAAGAAAAATTTTTGCCCGCAAACGATAAGGATATTAATAACTGCTATGATCAATATTTTTACAAAGGTAATGTTATTGATATTACGAAAATGATTATTGATAATCTATTGACTTCTTTGCCACATCAAGTTTTGTGCAAGGAAGATTGCAAAGGGTTATGCCCGCAATGCTTTGCAAATCTTAACTTTCAAACCTGCGAATGTAAAAAGCAAATTAACAATGCGTTTGCAAGTTTGATTGACATAAATTATGACTAGGAGGGTAAATAAATGGCAGTACCTAAACAGAAAGTATCTAAACAAAGAAGAAATAAAAGAGTCGCATCAAGTTGGAAAATATCTAGCCCAACTTTAACTGAATGTCCTAATTGCCACGAATTAAAAGCAACTCACCAAGTTTGCAAATCTTGTGGCTATTATGATGGCAAACAAGTTGTTGACTTTGAAAAAAATAAAAAAGAAGAAGAATAATTTAAAAATAATCTAAACATTGTTTAGATTATTTTTTTATTCGTTATTTATATTGATTAATTTTTGTTTATATGGTAGAATGTAATTATGAATAAAAATATTATTTATTTAGCGACTTCATCGGTTTCAAGAAAAGAACTAGTAAAAAATAATAATTTAAATTGGATTTTAGTTAATAATAAATTTGATGAAGAATCATATAAAAGCAAATTTAAAGTTAATACACTTCAACAGGCTATTGATTATACTAAGTTTCTATCAAATGGAAAAGCAAAAAGTGTTGCAAACGAATTAAGTGGATATGTGATTGGATGTGATAGTGTCGCTTTTATCAAAGGAAAAATATTAGAAAAACCAAAAAATACAAATCAATTTGAAGAAATGATGAAAGTAATTACAACATATCCTCACTATTTAATAACAGGTGTAACGATAATTAATACAAAAAATTTTAAAAGTAAAACTTTTGCAGATATAACAAAACTTTACTTTGACCTGTTTAGTGATAAACAAAAAGATATTTTACTAAATAAATACAATGGACTTAATAATGCTGGGGGGTATACTCTTTGCCCTGAAATTGAAAAAAATACTCACATTATCAAAGGTTCAAGAGATAATGTTATAGGAATACCAATTAAAAAAATCTTAAAAGAAATAAATAATTTATAGGTATATTATGGAAAAATTTGAAACGCATTTAGGAAAGTTTATATATTTACCATTCCTAGAAAACAATAATGTAAGAAATCAAATAAAAAACTTTTTAAAAGAATTTGATGAGCAAGAATTGGATAAATTTATTAATTTAGTTAATGATAAAATTGGCACTAATGAACAAATCATAATGACGAAAGAAAATAATGGTATAAAATACGAAATAGAATATGATTGTTTACAAAATTTAATTGACTTGATTATTACTGATTTTGTTGAATGTAAAGTTTTACGCCTTACAAGTATGCTTCAATTAAAAGGAACATTAACCACTAAAACAGAACTATTTTTGCCTTCAAAACTAAAAGTAAAAAGTGCAAAACTTTACGACCAACCTGTTGCATATCTTATTTTAAGCAAATCAGGCGAAATGTATGAAGACTATAATTTCACAAATCATAACAGCGAAACTGTAGCAACAATTTTTAATCCTAATTTTTCAAATGTTTTAACTTGTGCCGTTACTGAAAACGGGAAATTTGTAAAAAACAAATATACGGTTTTTGAAGGTGATTGTTGTTTAAATGATAATTTTAGGCTAGTTCAAGCAACATACTTAAATGAAGAATACTTTAATAATGCTGAAATGTTTAAACAAGACTTTGACGAAGAAAGATATGTAAACAGAGATTTAATTTTGCTCGATGAAGATTCTTTGATTTATGAAGAAAGCGTTATGTTTAAAAATGTAGAAAAGGGCATATACCAAGTAATAAAAAGAGATTCAATTGGTGAAAGTGCATATTTTGGAGATATTGTAGACTTAGATGAATGTTATGTAAGAAAATATGACCCGAATGATAAAGGTACATACAATTTTAATAACAATAATTCTAAAGAAGTAAAAATATCTAAATTACAATTACATAAAATTCTAAATAATGATATTGATATTAAAAATATAATAAATAAGAATTTAAATAATAACAAGGAGTAAATTATGATTGTTTTAGCATCCGACCACGCGGGATATGATTTAAAAGAAAAAATAAAAAAATATTTAACTAATAAAAAATTGGAGTATGTTGATTTAGGTACAGAATCAAATAAATCAGTAGATTATCCAATTTATGCAAACAAAATGGCAGATTATATGGCAAATAACGATTGCAAAGGTATATTAATTTGTGGCACAGGCATTGGAATGAGCATTGCAATTAATAGACACAAACACATACGGGGGGCATTATGCCATAATAAAAAAACTGCAATTCTTTCAAGACAACATAACAATGCTAATGTTTTAATTTTGGCAGGTCGAAATAAGAAAACTGTTTTAACTTATAAAAAAATCATTGATGCTTTTTTAACAACAAATTTTGAAGGTGGAAGGCATCAAAAAAGGGTAGATATGTTGAGTGAATAAAAAAATTAAAAAATTACATCAATAAATAATTTAAATTTTAATCCATCAACATAAACTCGATAGATTAAATAAACTGCATTTACAAAAATTATAAAATTTGTAAATGTATTTTTTATGTATAAAATAAAATGTACAAGCATAGATATAAAGAGTAGTGGAGGCATAAATGAATAAAATAATATTAGGCACATTGCTCATATTTATGACAGTTATTTTTTCTGCTTGTGGTGCAAATAAAGTTGATTTAGTAAAAGCAAATATTGCCGAAGTTAGATATAATGTTTTTTCTGGTGAAAATGATGAGTATACTGCAACTTTTATGAGTGGAGAACGAGAAAATCCTTACATAGTTAATGGAATAAAAGAAGATGTAATTGAATTTGGAATGTTAACAATAAAATACAAATCTAACGATATGCCTATTGTTGCACAGTATAACATTAAAGTTGATGAACAAGAATTTAAAGGCAATTTGGAATACAACAAATATGACGGTACGCTAATGGTTGATATTGGCAAAATTGTAAGTGATAATGCAGTTATTGAATTAACTGTTATTACAGACAATGGCGAAAGTAAATGCACTATATCTCCAAAAACTGAAAATCTTGAAATCACTTGGGCAAGTGCCTTAGAAATTGCTGTGGAAGAATTTGGTGATGATGTAAATGAATTTATTTCAAAAGGTAATTTTAATGGCGAAGTTTATATAAAAATCATAACAGATTTAAATAGTAGTTTTGATGACTATTATTGGTATGTTTCCATTGTGGGAAGTAACGGCAATTCAATGGGCGTGATTATTGATCCGCATAGTGGGGAAGTTATTGCAAAAAATTAATTATTAATACTTTGCATTTATCTATATTATAAAAATGAATTTTATCTATAAAAAAAATATAATACACTAAATGTAGTGTATTATATTTTTATAATACGCAATTAATTGTGTATTATAATTTTTTGATATGGGAAAGCATTGGAATTTATTTTATTAACGGAATTATAAATTTTTGAACTTAAGATATCGTAATCATAAATGCTATTTTCATTTAAAATATTTTTATTTTTTAAAGTTGTAATTAAAGGCAATTTACACTTTAAATTATTTAAAACAGTTTTATTTTTTACTGCAACAATTTTTAAATAGGGAAGCATAACATTAGAATCTTTTGTTATGCCAAATAATATATTTAAGTACAATCTATTTAAATATTTTTGATTGTATCTTTTTGATTTTACTTGCTTATTTAAACCATATAGTGTATTGGAATTTGCGTTGTATATTTTGTTTTCAATTCCTTCACGCATATCTTTTATATTTACTAAGGTTTCTTTCGTACTTGATATTATGTTGGAATAAATAACCATATTAAATTTGTTATAGTTATTGACTTTAGATTTTTTTATTAAATTTAAATTATTTTCATCAATCATATTAGAAAGTTTGTCAAATTGCTTTGTCAAAATTAACTTTCGTATTTTTGTTGCTGATATTTCATTATTTCTATTGATAATAATTGGTGTAAAATTATATTTTTTATCATCAATAACTGACAAATATTCTAGTGCTAAAATATCATTAGCAGTTATATTTGTATGCAATTTTTCATAAACTGCTTTACTAAACGAATTTGAAAATGAAAAGCCTTTTGATAAATTGTTTTTAATTAAATTATTAAAATCAACATTTTGTTTTAAATCATTAATTTTATATAAAATTTCTTCATTAGAGTTTACTCCAAATGCTAAATAATCTAAATTAAATTGACTTGCTACAAACAAAGTCTGCCCAGCAAAATTTTCAGCCGAATTTAAAGTGTAAACCGTTGGCAAATAAATAACAGCATCAAAACCAACATTTATAGCCATTTGTGCACGAGTTTGGTAGTCAAATATAGCAGGTTCGCCACGCTGAACAAAATTTCCACTCATAATTGCTATGACTAAATCACAATTAGTTTTCCGTTTTACTTCTTCAATTAAAAACTTATGTCCGTTATGTGCCGGATTAAGTTCGCATATTATTCCGCAAATTTTCATATTGTAATGATATCATAAAGTTAACAAATTTGCAATATAATTAAATATGAATTTAAATTTAAAAAAATCAAATAAAAACAATTCGATGTCCACTATTAAAGTATTTTTAATTTTTTTTGGTACAATAGTTGGTGCTGGCTTTGCGTCTGGTAGGGAAGTATATATTTATTTTGCACGATTTGGATTTTGGGGATTGGTAATGACTATTGTAGCGGGAATAACATTTTTTTTGCTAGGTTACATTTTTTTACAACTAGGTAAAAACTGTAAAGCCGATTCATTAACTGATTTTTTTAAATTGTTGTTTGGTAAATTTGCGCATATTTTTGAAATTATAATAATTTTTTCTTACATAATTGTTTTAGGTGCAATGTTTGCAGGTTTTGATAGTTTACAAGGCATAATATTCCAAAACTTTGATTTTCCTATTATTTCAATAATTGGAGCATTGCTTTGCGTTGTAACAGTGCTTGGCGGAATTGATAAACTTTCCAAACTTAATGGAATTTTACTGCCTTTACTTTTAATATTTTTATTTGCAATCTTTACTGTTGCAATTTTTAAAACTTCAAATTTTAATCTTGAAAATATTTTCAACTTTTCATATAACTCACTATTAAATTCAATAGGTTGTTGCATAATTTTTGTATGCAGTAATATGTTCCTGACGGGCTTTATTTTAATGAAAACAGGCTCAAATACGACTAAAAATGTAGATAAGAAAGCAAGTGTATTAACGGGAATAGTTTTAACTGTTATTACTTTTTTATCAAGTTTATCAATTATTTTAAATCCTGTATCTATTCAATATGATATGCCATTTGTTTATCTAGCATTTGGGGTTTCTAATATTTTTGTAATACTATCAGTAGTTATTTTATGGCTTGCAATTTTTACAACTGCCGTCGCTACCATGTTTACTATTTCTTGGTGGCTTAACGGCTATATAAATGACAAACACATATCTATTGCAATAACTTGCTTAGTTTCGTTTTTGCTAAGTAGGGTTGGGTTTAGTGTTATTATAGACTTCTTTTATCCTTTAACTGGTTTTATGGATATTGTATTTGTAATTTGTGCGATAGTTTTATACAAAAGGGTTAATCTTTTAAATAAATTAAGTAACAACTCAAATCAAATAGTAAACAATAAAGTTTGTGATACAAGAAAAAGAAAATAATTTAATAGTCTTATTTACTTGTCATTACAAACATTAAATATTACTTAAATAAAAATCATTTAATCTTTATAAACTGTATAGACCGAAGTATTTATTTCATTTATAATTATTCTTATGTAATTGAGAAATATAAATAATGACATAAATACAATAACTAGTAATCAAATTGATATTATTCATAACAAGCAAAAAAAGATAAATTTATTTTTGTAAATTACTTGACAAATTGAGTTAATTTAGATATACTTACTGCAGTACCGCTTGGAGTGGGCTTTTTAAGTACGCAAGTCGCCTTATTCAGCGAGTCTTAATACTATAGGAGGGAAACTAAATGTACGCTATTATTAAAACAGGTGGAAAACAACTCAAAGTTGAACAAGACCGTTACTACGATATCGAACTTTTAAATGCCAATGTTGGCGATAAAGTTAAGTTTGATGTTTTATTACTCAATGACGGCAAAAAATCTACAGTTGGCACACCAATTGTTAAAAATGCAGTTGTTGAAGGTGAAGTAATGGCTCACGGCAAGGGCGAAAAACTTACAATATTCACATACAAGCCTAAAAAGAATGAAAGACGCAAAATGGGGCATCGCCAACCATTTACAAGAGTTAAAATTTTGTCAATAACAAAATAATGACTACTATTGAAATTGTTTATAACGGAGACAGCATTGTTCAAATTAAAGCCAATGGACACACTGATTATGCTCCGTCAGGAAAAGATATAGTTTGCGCTGGCATTTCAACACTTTTACAAACGGCAGTTTTAGCAGTTAAAAAGATGTATGATATTGATATTTTAAGTAAAGTTAGCGATGGAAACATTGAGTTAAACATACCTAAAAACAAAGAAGTGCAAATTATAATCAATTCTATGATTTATGGCTTAAGAGATATTGAAAGTGGATATCCTAAAAATTTACAAATAAAGGAGATAAGAGATGTTTATTAGTTTACAATTATTTGCATCTAAGAAAGGTGGAAGTAGTTCAAAGAACGGCAGAGATAGCGAATCTAAGCGTCTTGGCCTAAAGAAATCTGATGGACAATCAGTTCTTGCCGGTAATATAATAGTTCGCCAAAGAGGCACAAAATATGCTGTTGGCAACAATGTCGGTTTAGGTAAAGACTACACAATTTTCGCATTAATTGATGGTGTTGTTAAATTTGAACACAAATCAAAAGACAAGATTCAAGTATCTGTCTATGCAAAATAATTAAAAAAGTCACGAATATATTTCGTGATTTTTTATTTTGTAGTAAATGTTAATACATTTTACAACTCATAAGATTATGGTTTTTAAAACAATTTTAAATTTTAAATATATAATTGTTTTGTATGCTATGTTGTTTCCATTTTATTATTTTTTTCTACAATCTGTCTGTTATTTATTTATATATTTTTAAAACTTGTAAATACTTTAATTATTTAATTTTTTATATCATTCAACTAAAACTTTAATAATATCACTTTTTTTACTTTCGCCTTTTTCCGCAATTATATAATATTCATAAAAATTTGGACTAAGATTTTCATCTTCATAAATATATTGATTTTTTTGTGATTTAATTGTATCTAATAATTCATCTTTGCCATTTGATATTCTGTGTAATTCATAACTTGTGTGCTTGTTTGTTTCAATATTTAATATTACATTTTTTTCGCTTACTTTACATTCAAAAATTGGTTTGCTAACTGCCGTAAATGTATCGGCATAAAGAGTAGGGGCATATTTTTTATTAAAATACTCTTCAATTACATATCTATCTAATGTTTCTTTTGTAGCAAGTTTGACAGTGTTATTATTATCGTAGTTTTCTTTATCAATCCTTAGTTTAACTATTCCGCTAGGTATTTCAAACTTTTGAGTTGGCTTGAGATAATCCCATATTTTTTTTGAAATGCTAGCAGGTTGATTGCCTCCATTATAATTTTGCGGTAAAAGTTCGGCATCATTATTTTTAATACCCATCCAAACACAAACAGTGTAGTCTTTCGAATAACTAATGCAATAAGCATCGGTATTTTTGTTGCTGTTAATTGCACCATTTGTTCCGGTTTTTGATGCTACGACATTCGCATATTCTTTCAATTTTTTAGCAGTACCATTTTTTGTGCAATCTTGCAATGCTTTTGTTAGTAAAAATGCTGTTTCATTTGAAATAACAGTTTGTTTATTGCTTTCATTCTTGTATAAAGGTATGTCATTTAGTCCATTTATGCTTTCAACAACACTTATGTTTGGTTTTTTACCACCATTAGCCAAAGTTGCATAAGCGTTAGTCAAAGTTAGCAAATCGCACCCATTATATAAACTACCCAAAGCAAGTGCTAAATGATTATCATTTTTTGTAAATTTAAAACCAAACTTTTCAGCAGTCTTTTTTGCTTTATTAATGCCGTAGTAGTTCAGCAATTTTGTTGCACAAACATTTGATGAAGTGCTTATGGCTTCTTTAACAGAAATATTGCCTTTATATTTATTTCCCGCATTTTTAGGACTAAAGTCTGCTATAGTAGTTTTTTCGTCATCAACCTTTGTAAGTAAGTTTATCTTTCCATCTTCGAAGTTAGGAGCATAGACTAAAAATGGTTTTAAGCAAGAAGCAGGTTGTCTTAACGTATCTTCAAGATTGACGGCTTCGGAAGTCCGTATTGCTTCAATACCGCCATTTTTATTGTTTTCAATAATTATTGCATATTCTGGCATATTGTTATCATAATTAAAAATGCTTAAATCAAGATTATCTATGAAATTTTGTAAACTAGGTTTTATATATGTTTTAATTTTTAGTTTTGAATTAATCAAATCTTTTTCTGCCAAATTAAGAGTTTTTGCAGAAAAATTCAAAACATTTCTTTCAAGGCAATTATTAATGGTCTTTTTGCTAAGAATAATATCCTTTTGCGACTCAGTTTTTTCTTGTTCACTAGTTATATAATTGCATTTTGCCATTTGATTTAAAACTAAATTGCGTCTTGCCTTACAATCATTTTCGTGCAAAATAGGGGAATATAACTTAGGGGACTTGATAATACCCGCAAGCATAGCAGATTCTGCAATGTCTAGTTCACTTGCTGATTTATCAAAATAAAAATTACTTGCATTTTCAATGCCAAAGCAACTATTGCCAAAATAAATGACATTTAAATATGCTTCCATTATTTCATTTTTAGTAAAAGATTTTTCTAGTTTTTTTGTTAAAAAAAATTCTTTAAGTTTTCTCTCCAATGTTTTTTCATTGTTTAAATGCGTATTTTTAATAAGTTGTTGTGATATCGTTGATGCTCCTTCCTTAGCATATCCAGATTTTAAATTAACAAAAATTGATTTTAAAATTCTTTTATAATTAATTCCATTATGCTTATAAAAGTTTTGGTCTTCAATTGCAATAAAAGCATTAATAGTATGTTCTGGTATTTCATCAAAAGCAATGGTTTTTCTTCCATCAATTGAAGCATTGCTTACAACTTGGTTTTCGCTATCTAATATTTCAGCATAAGAAGTTGCTGTTATTAACTTGTCTTTATCAAAAGTTATGTTGTCATATTTGCTAGAAATTTTTATGTAATAATAACCTAAACAACAACTAATTGCTACTACTAAGATAGCAAAAATAATTATGCCGACTTTAAAAACTTTTTTTAATACATTTATCATTAAACTATTATTTGCATAATCATTTTAAATATGTAAAATATTAACTGTTTTTTTTATGAATTTTGTATTTTGACTTGCTATTTTATTACAAAAAATGATATAATTAAACATAAAAGGATTATTATGAATAACACAAAATATTATCACATTTTGACCTATGGATGTCAAATGAATGTACATGAATCAGAAAAACTTGCTGGATTTTTGGAAGAAAGAGGATATGTTGAAACTCAAAACCAAAACCAAGCAGATGTTATTGTTTTTAATACTTGTTGCATAAGAAAATCTGCGGAAGAAAAGATATTAGGAAATATTGGGGCAGTTAAACCAATAAAAAAATTAAATCCTAATCTAGTTGTTGCTGTGTGTGGATGTATGAGTCAACAGCCTGAAATGGCCGATTTAATACAAAAAAAGTTTCCCTTTGTAAACATTATTTTTGGAACACATAACCTTAGCAAATTTGGCGAATTTCTTGATGATTTTAATTTAAATCACAAAAGAATTAAGTCTATTGAAGATGAAGTATACATAAACGAAAATGTGCCTATGTATAGGACAAGTGGCTATAACGGTTGGGTAAACATTATGTATGGCTGTAACAACTTTTGTACATATTGCATTGTTCCGTATGTACGAGGTAGAGAAAAAAGTAGAGATGCAAAAGATATTATTGAAGAAGTAGAATCTTTACTAAAAACGGGAAAATATAAAGTTATTACATTGTTAGGACAAAATGTAAATTCTTACGGAAATGACCTTAGCAATGGAATATCATTTGCAATGCTATTACAAAAAATTGCAGACTTGCCTTATGAATTTAAATTAAAGTTTATGACTTCGCATCCAAAAGATTTAACTGATGATGTCATAGATGTAATAGCAAACAATCCCAAAATTTCAAAAGCAATACATTTACCGGTACAATCGGGAAGCAATAGAATACTAAAATTGATGAATAGAAAATATACAGTCGAACACTACTTGGAAACAATTAATAAAATAAAAGAAAAAATACCTAATGTTTCTTTAACAAGTGATTTTATCGTTGGCTTTCCAACAGAAACTGAAGAAGATTTTAATATGACTTGCGATTTAGTAAAAACAGTTTCATATAATGGAATATTTGCTTTTATGTATTCACCACGACAAGGTACGCCAGCAGCCACAATGGATGGACAAGTTAGTCAAGAAGAAAAGAACAAACGCGTAAATGCTTTATTAAAATTAGAAAAAGAAATTTCGCTACAAAAAAATAATGAAATGATTGGCAAGGTTGAAAACTGTATTGTTGAAAGGAAATTAGATACAAAAGACTTAGATTGTTATATAGTTAAAACTGATAGCGGGAAAACCATAATAGTTCAATGCAATGACTTACGAGAATTATCTTTTGTAGATGTTAAAATTACAAAAATTGAAAACAATCAACTTTATGGAGAAGTTTTAAATTAACGGAGGAAGAAATGAGTAAATTATCACCAATGATGCAACAGTACCTAAATAAGAAAGAAGAATACAAAGATTGTATCCTGTTTTATAGATTAGGTGATTTTTATGAGATGTTTTTTGAAGATGCGCTAGAAGTTTCTAAAGTGCTTGGACTAACTCTAACTGCACGAGATTGTGGAGATAATAAAAAAGCGCCTATGTGTGGAATTCCATTTCATTCAAGCAATAACTACATTACTAAATTAATTTCATTAGGCTACAAAGTGGCTATATGCGAACAGTTAACTCAACCAAAACAGGGGCAACCGCTTGTTGTTAGAGATGTTGTTAGAGTTGTTACACCAGGGACAATAATGGAAACGGAATTACTAGACGACACTAAAAACAATTTTATTATGTCGCTATACTGCGATGACGGCGGTTATGGTGCTAGTTATGTAGACATAACAACTGGCGATATGTATGCTTTAAAAAGTGATAAAGGACTATCTATTGACAAAATCAATGACTTACTTACTAGAATAAAGCCAAGCGAAGTTATTTGTAATTCAAGAGTTAGAGAGTTTTATTCAAACTTAACAAGTTACAAAGTCGGTATTGCTCCAAAAGCAAATGAATATTATGATTGGGCTTACGGACTAGAAAGGGCTACTAAACAAATATGCAAACAACTAAATATTTTATCATTAGATAAAACCGATTTAGGTAACAACAAATATGCAATAATGTCAGCAGGGGCTTTGCTTTCATATCTTGAAGAAACACAAAAAAGAGCAATGAGCAACATTACAAAAATTGTTGTTGAAAAAGATAAAAGCATTATGCAACTAGATATTAATACTAGAAGGAATCTTGAATTGGTTGAATCAATGAAAGATAGAAAAACAAAAGGTTCGCTATATTGGGTTTTAAATAAAACAAAAACATCTATGGGTGCTAGATTATTGCGTCAATGGGTGGAACAACCTTTACAAGATGAACTTCAAATTAATGAAAGACTTAATGCAGTTGAAGAATTAATTAACAACACTTTGGCTCGTGAAAGTATTTCACAAACATTAAGAGAGATAACTGATATTGAAAGAATATGCGGTAAAATTTCTTATGGAACAATATCGCCAAGGGGATGTAACGATTTAAAAATTGCGATTTCAAAAATACCACAAATAAAACAAGTCGTAGCAACATTACATAGCAATTTATTTAAATTTGCAACAAAAGAAATTGTAGATTTTGAAGATTTAGTGGAAATGTTGGATGGTGCTTTTGATGAAAATTCTCCAACTAACACTCGTGATAGCGGTTTTATCAAAAAAGGCTTTAACCAACAACTTGACCAAATACGCGAAAAAGCAACAGGTGGAAGAACTGAACTTATTAAAATTGAGAATGAAGAAAAAAATCTTACAGGCATAAAGACTTTAAAAATTTCTTACAACTCAGTTTTTGGATATTTCATAGAAATACCAAAATCACAAATTCAATTTATTCCTAAAGAAAGATATCAACGAAAACAAACACTTGCAAACAGCGAAAGATATATAACAGATGAACTTAAATTTTTGGAAGCAGAAATTTTAAATGCTGAAGAAATGCAGTTAAAACTTGAGCAAGAAATTTTTGAACAAATACGAGAAAAACTTATTTCAAATATACCTTCACTTTTAAGTACTGCAAAAGTTCTTGCAATGATTGACTCATTGATGTCATTGTCATATGTTGCACTTGAAAATAATTTCTGCAAACCACTTATAAACAAATCTATTAAAGAAACAGAAATTATTGATGGTAGGCATTGCGTTGTAGAACAAACTCTTAAAGATGAAAGATTTGTTCCAAATGATACTTATCTTGATAATGGCGAAAATAGAATATTAATAATTACAGGGCCAAATATGGCTGGTAAAAGTACTTATATGAGACAAGTTGCTTTAATAGTTTTAATGGCACATATTGGTTCATTTGTTCCTGCTCGTTCAGCAAAAATTGCAATAACAGATAGAATTTTTACGCGTATTGGTGCAAGTGATGACTTAGCATTTGGTCAAAGCACATTTATGGTTGAAATGCTTGAAGTATCGAACATATTAGCAAATTTAACTGACAATAGTTTAATAGTTTTTGACGAAGTTGGTAGGGGAACAAGTACTTACGATGGCTTAAGTATTGCTTGGGCAGTTGTAGAATACTTATCTAAACAAACAAAATCTAAAGTACTATTTGCAACACACTATCACGAACTAACAGAACTCGAAGGCAAACTAGAAGGGGTAAAAAATTATCAAATATCTGTAAAAGAATTTGACAATACTGTTATATTTTTAAGAAAAATTATTAAAGGCGGTGCAAATCGAAGTTTTGGTATTGAAGTTGCAAGTATGGCAGGATTGCCAAATGCCGTAATATCTCGTGCTAAAGAAATTTTACAAGCATTAAACTTAAACCAAGTAAAACTAAACAAGATTGAACTACCTCAAACGCAACAAGAAAAAGAGAATGATAAACTTAATAAGTTAAGTGCTTATATTAATTCAATAAATGTAAATTTATTGACACCAATTGAAGCATTAACAACTATACAAACTATGCAAAATATGATAAAGGAGTAAAAAATGGCACAAATACAAGTACTAGATTCAACAATTTACAATAAAATATCTGCAGGCGAAGTAGTTGAAAGACCGGCATCAGTCATTAAAGAGTTGACTGAAAATAGTATTGATGCAGGAGCAAAAAACATTACCATTGAAATAAAAAATGGTGGCATAGATGAAATGACAGTAATCGATGATGGTTGTGGCATTGAGAACGAATATGTTAAAACTGCATTTTTACCCCACGCAACGAGTAAAATTAAGTCGGTTGAAGATTTGGAAGCCATTTTAACACTAGGTTTTCGTGGCGAAGCATTAGCATCGATTGCCTCAGTTTCACAAATTGAACTTTTAACTAAAATTGAAGATGACGACTTGGCAACCAAAATTGAATTGGATGGCGGGGAAATTAAAGTTTTTGAAAGATGCTCAGCACCACTTGGGACAAAAGTTTCTGTTAAAAATTTGTTTTATAATGTGCCTGCACGAAAAAAGTTTTTAAAAAAGCCAAAACAAGAAGAACACGAAATTACAACAATTGTACAGCGACTTATCTTATCAAACCCAAATACTTCAATTAGATATATTGTAGACGGTAAACAAATTTATTATAGTTCAGGTAAAAACTTAGAAGATGCAATTTTTGCAGTATATGGAATTGATACATTACAAAATCTATTAAAGTTTGATAGTAAAAGAGAGCAAATGCACTTATATGGTTATATTGGAAAACCAAGTTTTACAAAAGCAAACCGAACATATCAAACCTTAATTGTAAATAAAAGATGTGTACAAAATACTAATATATCAGTTGCAGTAAACAAAGGGTTTGAAACACACCTTATGAAAGGGCAATTTCCATTTTTTGTAATGTTTCTTGATGTCAACCCTGAAAGCATTGATGTAAATGTGCATCCAACAAAACTTGAAATAAGATTTGATGATAATAGTTCTATATTCTCATTTGTTTATAGAACAGTATCAAATACGATTTTATCTAATCAAGATTTATATACTATTGATTTAATTGATAAACCAATAAAATCGCTAAAAAATGAACCATTAATTCAAACTGAACAACAAGACGCTTTTAAAAATTTTGATAACTTATTTGAAAACAACTCAAATCAAAATTTAAAATATTCTAATTCAAGCGAGCATAAGTTTGCGAGTGAAAATGCCATTTTTAATGATAACAAAATTTTTGAAAATGTTATGGTTCAAGATAAAAATAATATTAATGAAGATTTACAATACAACTCTAATTACAATGTTAGCAATTTAAATTACAACAATGAAATAAATAATAACAATATACAAACTTCATTAAGTAATTCATTAAATGAAAATAATAATATTGAAAATAATAATGAAGAATTACCGTCTATATATAAACTAAAAATATTTGATAATAATGATGATAAAATTAAAGAAATTAAAAATGTCAATGTAAACGAAGAAGAAAATATGTCGCTTGGTATTGAAGCATTTTCAAGCAAAAATTTAAATAATGATACATCCTTTAATCAAAGATTAAAACCAGAGTTTCAATATCGCGGTTATGTTGAAGATGAAGATGAAGAACAAAGTTTATCATTGTTAAAAAATGGTTACAAAGTTGTAGGAAAATTATTTAATACATTCTTGTTTGTCGAAAGTGGTGAAAGTGCTATTTTAATAGACCAACACGCAGCACACGAAAGAATAATTTATGATAGGTTGCAAAAATTTTACGGAAATAAAGAAAAAGCAACACAACCATTATTAATTCCATATATGTTAAATGTGAATAGCCAAGAAAAATCTTTTATCGAACAAAACTTAGAGCAATTTAATAATTTAGGTTTTGAATTAGAAGAGTTCGGTGATAAATCTTACAAAATATCTGCCGTACCTCATATCTTAGGTGGAAATTTTGATTGCAAACAATTTTTTGACGGCATACTATCACAAATTGGCAAAGAATTAAAAGTAGCGGAAAATTTGCACTTTGATGAATATTTAATGCAAAGGGCGTGCAAAGCGGCTATAAAAGCGGGGAACGATATGAGTGAAAACGAAATATGTGTGTTAGTGGATGCAGTACTTGAAAATAATACAGAATTATTTTGTCCACACGGCCGACCAATTGCAATCAAAATTGATAGAAAGGACATTGAAAAATGGTTCAAACGAGTACTATAAATAAAATACCTTTGCTTATATTAGCAGGCCCAACAGGTGTAGGTAAGACAAAAGTAGCACTTAAACTTTATGATATTTTAAATTGTTCTTTAATTTCTGCCGATTCAATGCAAATTTATAGACAATGTAATATTGCAACTGCAAAACTTGATGAAAAATTGCTAAAAAAATATCCTCATTACAATATTGACATAAAAAATATTGAAGAAGAATATAGTACTGCAGAATTTAAAAATGATACAGTTAAACAAATAAATTTAATATATCAAAATAAAAAACTGCCAATAATAGTAGGTGGAACCGGTTTATATATTGAAAGCCTTTTATTCCCTTATGATTTTGCACAATGTCAAAAAGACGAAGAATATCGCAAATGTTTAAATAAAATTCTTGAAGAGCAGGGGAAAAAAGCATTATATAATTTGTTGCTAAAAGTAGATGAACAAACGGCAAAAAAATTAAACATTAACGATACCAAAAAAATTATTAGAACATTAGAAATTTGTCATTCCACAAATGAAAAATTATCTAACATAAGACAAAACAAAAATAATTTTGAAAATTCACCTTATGAATATTTTATAATTTTTTTAAATAAGGATAGAGAAAAATTATATAATGATATTAATTCACGAGTTGATGAAATGTTAGAAAATGGACTATTAACAGAAGCAAAATATATTTTCGATTTGCAAAACAAATTAAATAAAAAACTACAAGTGTCATATGCAATTGGCTATAAAGAATTTTTTGATTATTTTAATGGCAATGATACATTAAACAATGCTATTGAAAAAGTTAAACAACATTCTCGAAATTATGCTAAAAGACAAATAACTTGGTATAAAAGATACACAAAAAATATTATATTTATGAATAATGAAAATTTACAAGATGAACAAAATATAATTCAATTTGTATTACAAAAATATAAACAATTTGTTAAATAATTAAATAATTTTAATATAATTATTCAAATAATTTTTATCAATATATAATTAAATATAATTGATAATTAAAATAAAATTATTAGATATAATACAGTATTTATTTACTTTAATTTTATAAATTTATAATTGTAAAATTTTTAAAAAAAAGTAGAATACACTTTATATTGTGTATTCTACTTTTATAATACACAACAATTTGTGTATTACATTTTTCTAATTAAACCAATAACTTTACCTAAAATACTAATATTATCAAAGTACATCGGTTGCATTGTTGAGTTTTCGGGTTGCAAACGAATTCTATTTTCTTCCTTATAATAAGTTTTAACTGTAGCAGAATTTTCAATTAAAGCAACAATAATTTCACCATTTTCGGCTGTTTCTTGTTTACGAACGATAATCTTATCCCCATCATAAATACCTGCTTCAATCATACTTTCACCACTTACTGTAAGCATAAATAAGTTATCACCTCTAAACAAGTTAGTTGGAATAAAAAATGATTCATCATAATTTTCTTCAGCTAAAATTGGTTGACCAGCAGTTATACAACCGAGTAGGGGAATTAAATTAAAATCTTTATCTAAGAATTTTTTTGATAATTCCGGATGCTCATCATAATATCTTGGCGAAATTGTTAATGTTCTATTTTTTCTACCTTTGCTAACAACATCGCCTCTTTCTTCTAATTTCTTAAGATAATATGACACCGTAGAAGTCGACTTAAAATTAAATTTATTTTGAATTTCTCGTATGCTTGGGGGAAATCCATTATCTTTTGAGTAAGATGCGATATAATCTAGCATATAGTCAATTTTTTGATTATTTTTTGCCATAATTATATTCTCCTTTGTATTTTTCTTGAGTATACCATATAAAAAACTTTTTGTCAATCATTATCAAACAATTGTTCTAAGTTTTTTTGATTAAAAATATGTTTATTTAAATATGTTATCAAATACCTTTATATTCACAAAAAAATGTTTAAAAATTAAAAATAATAATTAAACATAATAAAATTTGTAAATTTTACAAACTTTTAATAAATAAAATTTAATAGATTATAAAATTAAATTTTAATTATTATTTAAATTAAAAACTGTAAAACAATTAGTCATCATAATTATCTTCATCATTATTTCTTAATTTAATATGTTTTGAAGCATCTTTTCTTATATTTTCACTAATGGCAGCATAATGTTTTTTAGTAGTGTTAACATCTTTATGTCCTAAAACATCTGCAACAATATAAATATCGTGCGTTTGTTGATATAAATTTGTTCCATAAGTACTTCTTAATTTATGCGGTGATATTTTCTTTAATGGAGATGCGATTTTACTATATTTTTTGACTAAATTTTGTACTGCTCTTGTAGTAATTCTTTTATTTTGTAATGATAGAAAAAATGCATCATTATCTTGAGGATTTTTAGTCTTTATTTGTTCTCTAAGCACTTTGTAATGGAGTAGGGCGTTTGCAACTTCATTTGAAAAATAAAGTATATATTGGTCACCGCCTTTACGAGTTATAACAAATGAATTTTCATCAAAATTAATATCTTTAATATTTATTCCAACTAATTCGCTAATTCTTATACCAGTACCTAAAAATAACATTAAAATTGCTAAATCGCGCGTTCTGGTGTGCTTATGAAAATCTTTTTGTTGTCTAGTTAATGAAACATCACCATTATCCACAATATTTAATAAATTTTCAACTTCATTAGGCTCTAATCGTACAATAGTCTTATTATAAATTTTAGGCATATCAACTTTTTGCGCAACATTTTGTTCAATTTTATTTTTTTTGTAAAAATACTTAAATAAACTACGTATTGTTGCAAGTTTTCTTGCTTTTGCCTTATCATTATTTGTAACTTTTTTACCATTGTTATAATATAAATTTAAATAGTCTAAAAATAATTCTATATTTTCAGCAGTTACATGATTTAAGTCGGAAAGGGCGATTAAGCGAATATCTTTGTTCTCAAAATATGGTATTTCTTGTGTTAAAAACTTGAAAAATACATTTAAATCTTGTGCATAGGCAATTCTAGTTAAAACACTTGTTGTATTTTCAATTCCTATAAAAAATTCTGAACAAAAAACAGGTAATTCATCCCTTAATTTTCTTAATTTAATTATATTTTTTGCATCTCTTTGCTGAATGTATGTTTCATTATTATCCATACATTGATTATATCAAATTTTTTAATTTTTATCAATTAAATACAAATATATTAAATTAATTATTTAAATTATTGATATTAAATTTTAATAATAATATAAAAAACTAATTCAACAAGCATAAAAAAATTTATGTTAATTAAACTTATAATAATTACAAATACAAAATTTCAATTTATAAAAATATTTATAAATTTTATACAAACTTAAATGTATAATCAATGTATTATATATTACAAATAAATTTAATTATATGAAAATGGTATTATGAAAATATTTTTTAATAGTATTATAAAAATAAAACAAATTAAATAAAAAATGTTATAGCAAAATTTTAAAATAAAAACGAATAAAAGTTCATTAAAATTTTTAAAAATCGATTACAATGCAAAATTAAATGCAAAAATATTTGAAAATAAACAAAGAATTTTATTTAAATATAATAAAAAAAATTTAATAAATAATGTATAAAATTTAACAAATATTGTGAAAAAAATCTTATTTTTAGGGTATTTTTGCTATATCTATTCGCTAAAGTTGTCTTTAGCGAATAGATATGTATATATTAAAAACAATATCGCCCTACACCAAATTTTAAACACATAATAAATTTTACATGTAAAAAAAAACAGAATACCACAATATATTCTGCTTAATTTTGTTTAATATTGCTGTTAAATTATATATTAATCAATAGGAATTTCTCTAAATTGTTGTAAAATAAAATTACATTGTTTTAAAGTGCTTCTCAATTGTTTTACATTTGGTAATACCGCACTGACTATTGCCCAAAATGCTGGAGAATGGTTCATTTCAATTAAATGCGATAACTCGTGTACAATTACATAATCAATTAAATTAGGTGTTAACATAATTATTCGCCAATTAAAAGATATTACTTGGTCACTATCACAAGTGCCCCACTTTCTTTTTGAATTCATTAAAACTACTTTTTGTGGCTCTAACTGCATTATATTTGAAAAATATTTAAGTCTTTGCCCTACTATTTCTAAACATTTGTTTTTCAAAAATTTTTCTAAAACTCGCACTTCCCTTTTTAATGAAGAAAGTTTTTTTATGGTTATTATACCCTCTTCCAATTGAATATCTTTTGCCTTTGTATCTTTTATAACTCTATATTTTTTGCCACAAAACAAAATACATTTATAATTAAATAAATCATTATTAATTTCATTTTGCTGTTTAATTGAATTAACTTTTGAGTTAATCCATTTTTCTTTTGATTGTACAAATTTATAGATATCACTTTCTGACATTCTTTTAGGTGCTTTTACAGTTACTTCACCTTTTTCATTAATTATTATTGAAAGTGTTTTTCTTGCAGTTCTTTGTATGTAATCAATCATATATTACCCCTTATATTGTGTATTATGAGTTTATAATACACTAAATATGGTGTATTATAAATTTTTTATAAAATTATAGTATTTAATTGACAAATACTATAAAAAAATGTAGAATATATTTAATAAATTGAGGTTTTAAAAATGAGAGGAAAAATAAATTCAATCATACTAAATACTTTAAAAGATGGGAATAAGTATGGGCTTGAAATTATTAAATCTATAAAAAATTTAACTTTTAATCAATTAGATGTTAAATTACCAAGTTTATATAGTAGTCTACATAAATTAGAGTCTGAAGGTTTTATTACTTCCTATTGGGAAAATAGTGAAATTGGTGGCAAACGAAGGTACAGTGCATTAACTGAAAAAGGTTTAAAATATGTTGAAGAACATCCATACAATTTTGAAGAATTTAAAAAATATGAAAATGTAAGTAAAAATGTTTCATCAACTTTAGCAATTCAACCAGATTTCTTTAACACAATTGAACATTCTAAACGCACTGATACTTCTTCCCCTACCCCAACTGAAGAAATACAGGATGAAACAATTTCAAATTATTCAATACTCGATTATTTAAATCAATCCTCTGCAAATACTAATTTAAACAACGTAAATGAAAAATCATTTGAAAATAAAAATTCAACTGAAAATGAAGAAGTAAATGATTTTAGAGTTTATGACAAAACTGATGCCGTATTATTATCCGACAAACAAATTATACCACAAGACGCTTCAACAAGTCTACTATATAAGCCAACAACTTTGTCATATAATGACTTAAAAGAAGATGCTATAGACTTTGATAGCATATTTGGCGAAATGATTGAAAAAGATAACACTTCAAATGAGTTAAAAACTGATAACAATGAGGTAATAAAAACAGGCTTAGAAAACACTGACCAAGGCATTTTGCTTAATCCAAATGAAAAAAGCAAGTACATGAATGAATATCAATCTATGGTAAGCAATAAGTCAACTTTAAAAATTGATAACAATAATGATTTACTACCCTTTTCAAAACAAGACCTCAGTAATCAATACAATGAAAATCTTTTTGGCGAACCAAGTATCGAATCTAATGAAACCGTCAAAAAAAGCAAAGTTGATTCTTATTTAATCAAAGATAAAGTTAAAGTTGATGATAATTTAAAAGCTAACATATTTTTAAAAAGAAGTAACAATATTGTTAATAATTATAATTTTTACAATTCATCGCAATCTACTAAAAAACAATTTATTGAACCAATTATTACAAAAAGCGAAATCAATTACAAAGACAATGTTAAAGAAGATAAAATTGAAAATGACTTACCAACTTTAACAGATTTTATAGATAATTGTGAACTAAATGGTATAAAAGTCCAAAGGTATAGAAAAAACAACACAAAACTAAAATCACATAAAGTTTACATAAATAAAACTAATTTATTAACATCAATTTTATCATACGCAACATTGGTTGTATTAATGTTTATATGCTATTTTGCTTTTAAAGAATCATTAACTGAGTTACAATCAATTTCTTATTTAATAATAGGTATTTTAGGTTGTTCAATTATTTACCCTATTGTTTATGCAATTATTGCAGTTAAAAAAGAATTTAGTTTAATTGGTTATTATAATATAAATAAAGAGTGGTTACCAAGATTAATAATTTTTGCCGTAATAGTCTTATTGACCTTTGCAGTTAACTTTTTATGCGGATTAAATCTTAGTAATTTTATCGATTATTTGCCTTATATTATAATACCAATCGTTGCATCATTGGTTGTTTTTATAGATTATTTATATAAATCACTGTTTTTGCAACTAAAAGTTTTTAGAGAAAAATAATTAATAAAAATATTAAATATAAAAAATAAAAAACACTTTCAAAAATTACCCCTTGAAAGCGTTTTTTATTATTGTTAAAAAATATAATACTTATTTAGGTAAAAACCATTTTCATTTGTGATTTAATTATTTATCACCTTTCATACTTTTAGTATTTTCTTTATCTTTTTTATTTATTTTATCTTTATCTACATTATTGTTCGTAATTTTATCTTTGTTTAAATTTTTATTGCTTTTATTTTTGTTATTATATTTTTGCGATATAGAAGAAAATTTTTCAACAAAGTACTTTTCAACTTTATCTTGATATTTCCAACAAAGAACAAATACTGCTATTAGTAAAATAATTATTACAGGCCATACATAAAGTCCCCACCCACTATAAGGAATTAACTGACCGCTACCAAAATAAGCTGTAGTAAATATTGATACTGGACGCGTTATTAAACTTGCTATGAAGAAAAATCTAAATGACATAGTCGTTATACCCGCAACTAAACAAAGCAAATCATCAGGGAAAACAGGAAACAAAAACATAAGCACTAACAAGAATTTACCTTTTTTATTCAATAAATCGCAATACTTTTTTGTTTGTTCTTCACCAGCAATCCAAACAACAACTTTTCGTCCAAAAATTCTTCCAATAAAGAATGATAAAATACTTCCTAACAAAATTCCAACAGTACTAACTAATGATGCAACCAGTGGTCCATAAATTGCAACACCTACTAAAGTTGTAACCATGGAAGGTATAAATGAAATAACTACTTGAAAAATTTGTATTAGTAAAAATACAATAATACCCCACATTCCCGAATCAAGAATTATATTTTTAATTGTGTCTGCATTTTCAAAATATTTGAGCCATCCATTTAAATAGCATACCATATATGCTACAACTACTAAAATTCCTATTACTAATAATGTAATACATAATTTATATGTTTTAACATTATGTTTAAAATGAGAAAACATTAATAAATTTGCAATAAAAATAAAGTACAAAGCGCAAATCCAAACTATCCACCATTTTTGCCCCCAATCTAATGCTAATGATATTACAGCAATTGTAAAAGAGATTAAAGACAATGTTACGCTAAATATATCTTTTAACTTTTGGTTCATATTTCTCCTATGTATTATATTATACAACATTTTTTACATATTTAAAACAAAATTTGATATAATTGTTTACTAATTTATTATTATGTGCTATAATTACCTAACGGAAGGTGAATTTTGTTAAAAAAAGTTTTGACTGTAAATCATTTAACTAAAAAATATAAAGATAGATTAGCGGTTAATGATGTAAGTTTTAGCATTTATGAAGGTGAAATATTTGGATTATTAGGCCCTAATGGTGCAGGTAAAACTTCAATAATAAAAATGATTACTGGCTTAAGTGAAATAACAAGTGGTGATGTTACTATTTGTGACATTTCAATTAAAAAAAATTTTGAAAAAGCAATAAGAAATGTCGGCGCAATTGTTGAAACCCCTACTATGTATCAATACATGTCTGGAAAACAAAATTTAAAATATTATGCTAGTTTATATAAAGGTATTCCTAAAACCAGAATAGATGAAGTTGCTGAATTAGTTGGACTTAAAGATAGAATTAAAGATAAAGTCAAAACTTATTCATTAGGAATGAAACAAAGATTAGGCATTGCTCAAGCAATTTTACACAATCCAAAAATTTTAATATTGGATGAACCAACCAACGGACTAGACCCAAATGGAATAATTGAAATTAGAAATTTTCTTAAAAATATTGCAAGAAAAGAAAAAATATCAATTTTAGTTTCTAGCCATATTTTAAGTGAAATGGAAGCCTTATGTGATACTGTTGCAATTATTGATTTTGGCAAATTAAAACAAATTAAAACGGTAGCAAATTTATCTAAAGATTTAAAAGTTAAACCAAAAATTGCAATTAAAGTAAATTATCCTAATTTTGTAGGAAAATTAATAATGAATCAGTTTAAATTCCATTGTGAAGTTGCTGGACAAAATGTAATTTGTGATATGGAAGAAAAAGATATTCCTAAAGTTACTTCGTACTTAATTTCAAAAAACGTACCAATCTTTGGTATTGCATCCGTATCAAAATCACTTGAACAAATTTTTATGGATGTTGTTAATAATAAACAAAATTAAAAGGTGTAAAATGAACAGTTTTTTAAAAATTACTAAAGGTGAACTCGATAAAATTTTTGTTCGCCCTGCTATATTCATAATGACAGGTTTCTTTGTTTTAGCAATTGTTGTTTCAGTTCTTATGTTTTCACCATCTCCTCGTTCAGACCTTGTTGATTTAGCAAACATTGAAGGTGAAAGTGTAACTGAAGTATACACTAATTTTAATAATAATCAAAATAAATATGTTTTTGACGAAAATTTAGATTTTGTCAAAGATATGCTTGCTTTTTATTCTGGGGTTGATAACGAAACTGTTACAAAAGCCTTAATAGAAGAATATTACAATGAAGTCGTTTTAAATTATAACGATTATAAAAATTTAGTAACTTCCTATACTCAAGGGAATATGGATAATATCATAAGTGCTAAAAACAACTTAAAAAACTCTTTATCTGTTTTAATTAATTCTTATTCAAGACTAAATGAAAATTTTTTGGTTGCTTTTGTTACAAATGATGATAATACTTCCATTTTACATCAACTTAATCAATTAAATATTGAACTAGCAACAAGTGGAGATTTACAACAAATTGAACATCATTTAAGAATAGTTGAGTCAATTGATGAAAATAAATATTTTAATAATTTGAAAGAAAAATTTGATAACATTACACCAGTACAAATAGAACAGAATGTAATTGATAACTTAAAAACAGAATATGTCGTAGTTGCCGAGAATAAATTGCAATCAATTTATGATGAAATGACAAATTCATATAACGAAGCCCTAACAAATACTGAATACAATACAAGCGATAACAACATAAATGCTATAAAAACACTTGCAGATAACTATAAATTAACAATTTTACAAGTAGAAGATATCGTTACAAATCAATTAATGTTAGAAATTGTAGGCGATATTTCAACATCGAAATTAAAACAATACACCTACCAAGATTTACAAAATTTTAACAAATATGAAGCAAAAGAAAATGTAGTAAAAAATGTTTACTTATTTGAAAATAACAAATATAGTTACGAATTTTCAAATGTTTTTCAATCAAATGTCAATTCAAATGAAGAAACAAATGCATATGATTTTATGTATTATGCACTAGAATTTCTAAGTTTTATCATAATAATATTCTGCGTTATTATTGGTGCAAATATGATTTCAGGTGAAACTTCTGGTGGCACAATGAAAATGCTTGCAATTAGACCTTATAAAAGAAGTAAAATAATAACTGGTAAATTAACTGCAACATTATTAATTGGTATTATATTCCTAATAATAGGAACTATTACAACATTTATTATCGGTGCAAGATTATATGGTTTAAGTAGTAATCCAATTTTAATGATTTTTAATGCTGAAACTGTTTCAGTAATTTCTGCCCCTGCTTTATTCATGATATTTTTAGCAACGCTTTTAGTTCGTATAATTGTTTATACAGTTTTAGCAGTATTCATTTCAACAGCATTTAAAAGCAATGTTGCCGCAGTAATAATATCAGTTATGATATATGTATTCGTTGCATTATTTGGTAATTTATTTGGTGATAGTGTTGTTTATGCTTATTTACCTTTTGCAAATGTTGATTTGTTTAGATTTTTAGGTGGTGAATTTGTAGCAACTAATGGCAATGTACTTGGTTTAGACTTTTCTTGCCCTATTCATCCTGACATCAATTTTTACATTAGTTTAATTATTACTGCTGTTTTTGTAGCCCTTTTACTCGCTTTAACATATATTATATTTAAAAAGCGGGATATTGAATAATGAATAAAATTAAAATTGCAGATGCTCATAATGATTTTTTAACTTCAACTGATTGTAATTTTAAAAAACTTAACAATGAATTTAAAAAGAATAATATTGTTTTATGCAATGCTATTCTTTTTTCTAAATCAAATGAAGGTTTTAATATTAAAAAAGCAATAGAATTAAAAAATAAAGTTACACCTTACAATGAACTAAAAAAACATTGTATATTTTCATTTGAAAATTTAAGTTTTTTAACTTTACTTCAAATAGACAGTTTATTAGAATTTTCACCCTTTTCGTGTTCTTTAACTTGGAATTATGATAACCAATTTGCTGGCGGTGCATTAGAACAAGGCAGGCTTACAAAAAATGGAAAAGATTTGGTAAAGATTTTTGAAGAAAATAATATTATGATAGATACTGCACATCTTAACGAAAATAGTTTTTGGGATATTGTAAAAATTTCACAAAAGCCTATATTTAATTCTCACACTTGCCTTAATTTAATAAATCATAAAAGAAATTTGAACATAGAACAAATAGAAGTTATATATAATACAAATGGTTTTTTAGGTATAACATTTGTTAAAGACTTTTTAACAAAATCAAAAAATTTTTCAGCATATGATGTATTTAAAAACATTGATTTTATAATTCAAAAATTTGGAGTTAACACTATTGGTATTGGTAGCGATTTTTATGGAACAGAAAATTTACCTATTAATCTTAAATCTTACGATGACTTTGACAATTTAATACAATTATTTTTTAAAAATGGTTATAATGAAAATGATATACAAAAAATTTTTTTTAATAATTTTTTAAATTTTGTAAAAATGCATTACAATTTATTTGAATAAATTTTTATATTTGCTATAATGTAGTTATGAAAAATATTGTAATTTATACTGATGGTGCTTGCTCATACAACCCTGGGCCTGGTGGTTGGGCAGCAGTTTTAATTTATAACGGAATTGAAAAAGAAATTTCAGGTTATTGCCCAAATACTACTAATAATCGTATGGAGTTACAAGCAGTTATATGTGCTTTAGAATTAGTAAAAGAAAAATGCATAATTGATATTTACACCGATTCTGCTTACATTTACAATGCCTTTAAAGATGATTGGATATCTTCTTGGATAAATAATGGATGGAGAACATCGAGTAAAAAACAAGTTTTAAATGATGATTTATGGAAAAAACTAATAAATTTAAATAATTTTCATACAATAAATTGGCATAAAGTTAAAGGTCATTCTACTGATAAATACAACAATAGATGTGATGAATTAGCAAGAAATGAAATTACAAAAAATGGCAAAGATAATAATGTTTAATTTGTTTTTATAAAACTATTAGTTTTACTTACATATTTATTTTAAACCAAACTTATATGATTAAATTTTTACTTAATAGAAAAAGCAATACAAAAAGTATTGCTTTTTAATTTTATCTCATTTGAGGGAAAAATACAATATCTCTAAGAGTTGGTTGGTCAGCAAGTATTGCAATAAATCTATCAATACCAAAACCCAATCCACTCATTGGTGGCATTCCGTGTTCCATTGCTAAAATAAAGTTTTCGTCAATTTCAAAACTTTCATCATCACCAGCACTTTTATTTTTTGCTTGTTCTTCAAATGCTTGTCTTTGAGTAATTGGATTAACAAGTTCTGAATATGCTTTAACTATTTCTGCTCCATTAACTGCAATTTGGAACATATCAATAATTCTATCATCTTTGTCATTGTGTCTAGCAAGTGGAATTAAAAATGTTGGATAATTTGTTATAACTGTTGGTTGAACAAGTGTTGGTCGTATTGTTCTTTTAAATGCAAAATCTACAGCAGTTGGTATTGAAATTAATGCCTTTACTTCGTTTGCATCAAATTTGTTTAAACTCAACAAATGATTTTTAAATTCTTCAACATTATTAATTGATAAAATATCACAATTTAATTCTTTATTCAAAGAATTTGTATAATCTAATTCATAAAACTTTGAAAAGTCAAGTTCTGTACCTTGATAAGTGATTTTTAAATCACCCTTTGTTTCAAGCACTAACCCTTGAATCATTTTCTTCACAAATTCAAGATTATCTTTGTAGTCCCAATAGGAAGCATACCATTCAAGCATTGTAAATTCTTGCAAATGCATTGCATCCATACCTTCATTTCTAAAGTTTTTACCCAACTCAAAAACTCTATCAAATCCGCACTCAATTACTTGCTTAAGGAACAATTCAGGTGCAATTCTTAAGTAATAATCTTTATCCAAAGCATTGTGATGTGTCATAAATGGTGCTGCTGCTGCCCCACTTGCAACATTTTGTAAAATTGGAGTTTCAACTTCGGTAAAATTATTTTGGTCAAGATAATTTCTAATATACTTAATTGCTTTTATACGAGTTTTTAATGCTTCTCGTGATTCCTCATTCGCAATTAAATCCAAATATCTTTGTCTAAATTTCTTATCGGTATCAGTAAGTCCGTGCCATTTTTCAGGAAGTGGTCTTAGTGCTTTACTTAAAATTACATACCCTCTTACTCTAACAGTTAATTCGCCTTTATGTGTATTATATAATTCACCTTCAATTCCAACATAATCAGCCACATCAACATTTGATTTAAAAAATTCAAATGTATCAGGACATTCATTTAAAGAAATACTAAATTGAATTTGTGCATCAACATCATATAATCTTGCAAAAATAAGTTTACCAAATCCCCTAATTGCTGTAATTCTTCCGCACAATTTTACATTTGTATCCAACGGAAGTTCTCTAGCATCTTTTATTGTGTGAGTCCTTTCAAACTTATCTTTATAAACAACCCCATCTCTTTCTTGAATTCTTTTAAATTTTTCTAACCTAATTTCATACTCATTGCTGGCATCAATATTGGTCATATCAATATTATTATCCATAAATTTCTCCTTTAATTAACCTAGATATTATATATTAAAAATCCAAATTTAGCAAGTATTTTGTACATTATTTTGTTATTAAACTTTCCTTACTAAAAGTTTTTACCGTTACAAAGACTGATAAAATTGCATATATAACATTTATTGCCAATGCTCCCCACAAATATGCGTAATTCATAACACCAGCAAGTAATAATTTAATGCTAATTACTACATTGTAAATCGGCAAGCACATACTCCATAATGAAATATCAGTAACATCTGTATACATTGTTGCAAAAGCGATTATCATTGGTAAAAACATAATTACTGTTGATTTACTTTGTGCTTCCTTTAATGTATTACTTGTACTTGTTAAAATTAGCAACAGCCCACTAAACAATGCTGCTAACATAAGTAAATTTAGCACTACTAAAATAACACCAGAAAATGGCAAATAAAGAGATGAAAAGGCACTTGTAGCAAACATATCTTTAGTTACAAGCATTGATATTAATATAGATAAAACTTCGGCTATGGCACTTAAAAAACTAAATATTATAATAACTGCATACTTTGCAGATAAAATACTAAATCTGCTTGCACCCGTTGACAACAAAGGTTCGAATGTATTTCTTTCCTTTTCTCCAGCAACTAAATCTGTTGCAATAGATGCTCCACCTATTGAAATAAGCATTGTCAAAAGCATAGGTATAATAAGAAGAAGTATTGTACTATCAGTACCATATCTTTGAATATCGTCAAATGCTTGCGACAAAGAAAGTGAACTGCCTACAACTGGCGTCATTGATATGTCTGGGTCCAGTTCTTCAACTCTATCTTGCAACAGTGCATCACTATAAGCATTTAAAACTTCAACTATTACACTTGCAGTTGTATTACCGCTTGTTGACCTATCGTCATAAATAACCTGTATGTTTACCGACTTTGTTACATCATTAATGTTATTTAAAAAATTTTCTTCAATTATTAATGCTAAATAAATATCTCCATTTATTAGTGCATCTTTAAAGTTTTCACACTCAACATAATTAACTTTTAAATCATCACTAATTGAAAAAATATTTTCTTCAAAATATTTATATTCTTGCGAATTAACAGATAAACTGCTTTCCGTTCCAGTTGTAACAATGGTTAATTTAGGATTTATTGCTTTATCAGTTATGCTATTACTACTCATACCAATAATAACAAAAAAAATAGGAAACAATATTAAAGGTAAAATGAAAGTAGCAAAAATACTTTTTTTATCTCTAAAAGCATCTTTTAATTCTTTTTTTAATACGATAGAAAATTGATTAAAAAATTTGTTTTTCATAATCTAATCCTTTTTTATGATTTTAATAAACGCTTCTTTTATTGAGTTTGTGTTTGTTTGTTGCAATATATTTTCAAGAGTACCACTGCACAAAGTTTTACCGTGGTCTATAATTAATGCCCTGTCGCAAAGTTCTTCAACTTCTTGCATATTATGTGAAGAAAGCAATATTGTCTTGCCTAGTTTTTTACATTGTTTAATAAAATCGATAACCTCTTCACTTGCTAAAATATCTAAACCTGCAGTTGGTTCATCAAATAACATAACTTGTGGATTATGTATTATTGCACGAGCAAATGAAGTTTTTTGTTTCATACCGCGTGAAAATGAACCACACCTTCTATCAAGATAACCTTTTAAACCAAAAACTTCGGATAAATATTCAATTTGTTTGTTTATTGCATCGTCATTTAAACCATTTAATCTACCAAAGTATTCTATGTTTTCTCTAGCAGTCAACCTATCATATAGTCCCGTATCTCCACCATATAGTACGCCAATACATTTTCTAACATTTGCATCGTCCTTTACTGAATCAAAACCACAAACATTAATTTGTCCGTAAGTAGGCTTTAAGGTTGTAGCAATCATTCGCATAGTTGTAGTTTTCCCTGCACCATTTGTACCAATTAAGCCAAATATTTCACCTTTGTTTATGTTAAATGATAAATCTTCAACTGCAACAAAATTTTTATCATTTTTACGAAATACTTTTGTTACATTATCCAAAGTCAACATAGTTTTCATCTCCTTGATTAATTTTTTGATACCTTATTGTAATTTGTCCTTGACTTATTAATTCATTAATTTTGCGTTGGTTATGTTTGTTGACATTAAAACCAGTTAAAATTGGGTCATAAACCTCAATTCCTATCTTCATTAATCTTTTATTAAGTTTTGTCATTATTTTCTCAAAAATTGCACTTTCTTTCATTAAAAAATATTCAATTTCAAATTCTTCTTTATGAAATTCGTACCTTATTTTTTTAGATACAAATTTTATTACATTCTTTACAATATAATCATTACTTTTTCCATATTTAGCAATGAATTTTGCAAACAAATCAATGTCAATAATTTTAAAATTAAACCTTCCACTAATTTTAAATTTAAAGTCATCCAATCTATCAAATAACAATATATTTTTAGTTTCAAAAGTTAAATCTTTAAATTCTTGCAAATTAATAAACATAATACTACCATTAAAATGATTTAAGTAGTATTTTTTCTTAGATATTCTTTTTTTTCTGGCTTTATCAAGTTTACAAAATTTAAAAACTTTCGGTATGTAACTACCTGTCAACTCAAAACTTCCCTCAGGAAATTTATCAAGTACATTACCCTTAACTACAATAAATGCAACTTGATTTTGTTGAACAACCAATTTTGAGCCTAATTTTATATTATGCACACGAATTTTATCTTGCGTGATTTTCCCTTGTTCAAATGAATTTTCAAACTTTTTAGTAAACATATAAGTTCATTATATCATATAATATATTATTTTGCAACAATATATAATATCGATATAAAATTATTCTCATTAAATTTATTTAGTTTAAATTTAATTTAAATATAACTAAACTTGTAACATAAAATTTTAATAAATAGCATAATTAAAATATTACAATCATAAAATATTTTAAAGCGGAGGAATTTATGAACACACTTTCTACTGTATTGGGTAAGCCTGTTATTTCTTTATATAATGGACAAGTTGAAGGAACAATATTAAATGCAATATTTGATAAAAAATTAAAAAAAATAAAATACCTTTCAATATTTAATGATAATAATGAAGAAGAAATTACAAATGAATTAAGAATTTTAGAAACAAAAAACATTTACAATTTAGGACAAGATGCTGTTGTTATTAAAAATAATAGTTGCTTAGAAAATGCAAGCAATTATGAACCAGAGTTAAACATCGTAAATCCAATCAATTCTATTGTATACACTGCTTTAGGTACATATTTAGGTAAAATTACCGATATAGTGTTTGACGATAATTTTAATGTAACAGAATGTGCTTTAAACAACAATCAATCATTTCAAATTGATAATTTAATAAAATTTAGTGATGGCATAACAATTATTCAAGATAAAAATAAAAAAATTGATGTTACTAAATTCAAAACAAAAAAGCCAGCCATTACAAAAACAAATGAAGTTGTTAAAATTTTAAGAATAGATAACATTAATAACATTGTTCCATTACATAATGAAGATAATACTTCCCCTACTCTCCCTACTAAAGTTACAAGTTCAGTCGACTTTTTGTTAGGCAGAGTTATAACGGAAAATCTTTACACACAATCAAAAGAATTAATTGCAAAAAAAGGAAATATTATATCACTTAAAACTATTGAAAACGCAAGAAAATTTGGAAAAATTAAAGATTTAGCAATTTTTTCAGCATAAAACTGCAATTGCAGTTTTTTTTATTTTTGTAACTTATATTTGCAAAGTAATTGTCTATAATTATTTTAACATAAAAAATTTTAAATTTTTTAAAAAAAATTTTTATTTTATTATATTAAACTAATGACAAAAATTAAATTTTATGATATTATATAAGTAT